>NZ_NCTV01000016.1:0-1108 GCF_002114135.1 Microbacterium sp. LEMMJ01 | reverse complement strand
CAACAGCGCCGAGCGCGGTCGACGGGCTCGAGGTCACCGTGCACCACCTGCCCGTGTTCGACGACGCCGACCCGGCCGCGCAGGCCACCACGCACGTCGGACTCGTGCCCGTCTACGACCACATCGTCGACGAGCGCGGGGCGCAGCTGGTCGACGCGATCCGGGTGATCATCGCGGCTGACGACGACGACGCGGTGCTCGTGCACTGCACCGCCGGCAAAGACCGCACCGGTCTCGTCGTGGCCTTCGCGCTCGCCGCCGCCGGGGTCGACCGCGACGACGTCGTGGCCGACTACGCCGCCACCGCCGAGAACCTGCGCGGCGAGTGGTCAGACGCGATGACCGCCGTCTTCGAACAGCGCGGCATCGAACTGACCGCGGGAATGGTCGAACTCATCACCGAGAGCCCCGCCGAGGTGCTCGAGGCGCTGCTCGAGCGCATCGACCGCGAGCACGGGTCGATCAGCGCCTACCTCCTCGCCCACGGACTCACCCCCACCGAGCTCGAGCGTCTCACCGCCGTGATCATCGACCCCGCCGCCACCGCGGTCTGATCGGAAGGAACACACACCATGTCGCACATCGCGAGCCAGCATCCCGCTCCCGAGCACTTCATCCTGCATGTCTCTGACACCCACTTCGTGGGCGACGGCGACCTGCTGCACGAGCGCATCGACAGTGACAAGAACCTCGCAGAGCTGTTCGACGGCTTCACCAAGGCCAACGCCCGCCCCGAAGCGATCGTGTTCACCGGCGACCTCGCCGACACCGGCCGCCCCGACGCCTACGAGCGCCTGCGGGCCATCGTCGAGCCCGCCGCCGAGAAGCTCGGTGCCCAGGTGATCTGGGTGATGGGCAATCACGACGAGCGCGTCGCGTTCCGCCGCGGCCTGCTCGACGAGGAGGCCGACCAGTCCGAGCCCGTCGACCGCGTCTACGACGTCAACGGTCTGCGCATCATCGCGCTCGACTCGACGGTGCCCGGGCAGCACCACGGCGAGATCAGCGACGAGCAGTTGGCGTGGCTGCGCCGCGAGCTCGAAGTCCCCGCGCCCGACGGCACCCTCATCGCGCTGCACCACCCGCCCGTGCCGAGCCCGATCGGGCT
>NZ_NCTV01000015.1:0-298816 GCF_002114135.1 Microbacterium sp. LEMMJ01 | reverse complement strand
CGGATGTGGCACGCTACGGCCTCGAAGTCGAGGTTCAAACCGACCGCGGGAAGAGCGACAGCGGAGACGAGGTGGCCGACGCCCATAGCCCGGTGGAAGACATAGGGGTGCTTCCGGATGGGGCGTCGCCGCACGAACAGGAGCGCGAGGAGGAAGGCGAACTGCGGGATGAGCGACAGCATGTCCTCGATCCACGCCGTGCGCATCGCCTGCGACTCGCCCACGACGAGGGCGATCACGGTGATCGTGATCGAGGTGTAGACGAKCGTGAAGATCTCCCAGCGTACGGCATTGCGCGGGGCCTGCTGCTGTTCGTCGGGGAGATCGGTGCGCCCGAACTGCTTCGTCCCGGTCATCGATCGACCTCCTCGTCGAGAGAGGTCTCGAGGGCCGAGAGGAAGGCGTTCTCGCCGAGGGGCACCAGCATGACGAGCTCCCGATCGCCCGCGCCCTCGATACCCGGATAGCCGCGGGTCACGCCCGCCTTGTCGATCCACGGGGTGCCCGGCGTCAGTCCGCCGGCCACGAGGTCGAGGTCGCCCGTCTCTAACATGCCCACCAGGCTCTCCTCGGTCGCGACCGTCCACGTGACGTCCGCGTCGATGCTCGCGGCGAAGGCGTCGACGAGATCCACGACCGGCCCGCGCGGTTCGCCGCCGTCGATCTCGACGAGGCCTGGGTCGGGCGAGGTGCCGACCCGCAGCTCCCCGTCCGTGATGCGGTCCAGGGTGCCGCCCGGGTCGGCGGGGATCGTCATCCCGCATCCGCCGAGGGCTGTGGCCACGAGGAGGCCGGCCAGGGCGCCGATCAGGCGTCGACCGGCGGAGATCCGTCGAATCCTGTTGCTGCTCACGGAGCAAGGGTGGCCCGCGGCGCCGTCGCCGGGCAACGGCGTTGACGAGCGCCGTCGTCGAAGGCTAGTCGCTCTTGAAGGTAAGGGTAGCCTTACCTATAGTGGAGGCATGAGCAGCGCGTGCGAGCACCTGGAGGATCCGGACTGGGAAGCGATGGAAGGAGCGGTGCTCATTGCCGGGGATGCGGCCGATGCCGGAGCCATCGCGCGCGTCGCGTCGCGGCTCCCGTGGGATGCGCACGGCGTCATCCTCATCGAAGCGGCGGCCCGCATCCAGTTCCGGCACATCGACGTCCCCCCGGGGGTCTCGGTCCGCTGGCTCGTGCGGGCCGAGGGGACGCGCGCCCACGCGCGTGGCGAGCGCCTCGCGAACGCCGTCTACGCGTGGTGTCTGGAGTGGACGTGCAGCGAGCCCCCGGAGCACTGGACGGTGTGGCTCGGCCCGCACACGCCGCCGCACGTGGCGCGGATGGCGCGCAGCCTCCTCGGCGTCGCGAACTGACCCCGCCTCAGCGGGTCGCGCCGACCGCGGATGCCGTGGCGTTGGCCGTGATCGCGTCGAGCGCGCGGCGGAGCGCCGAGCTCGACGTGTGCGCGGTGTACGGGAAGTAGACGACCTCGACGCCCACCTCCGCGAACTCGCTCTCTAGCCGGAGGCCCTTCTCGGTGCCGCGCCAGTCGTCGCCCTTGAAGAAGTGCGTGAAGCGCACGTCGCGCCACGAGTCCATCTTCGACGGCGTCGTCTCGACGTACACGTCGTCGACGAAGGAGATGTGCCGGACGATCTCGGCACGCTCGGCGGTCGGGATGACCGGCTCGATCCCCTTGACCTGACGCAGCATCTCGTCGCTCACGACACCGGCGATCAGGATGTCGCAGTGCTGTTTGGCGTGTCGCAGCAGATTGAGGTGCCCGACGTGAAACAGGTCGAAAGCTCCGACGGCATAGCCGATACGCGTCCCCATGATCTCCCCAGATCGATCATTCCCCAGTCGAACGGATCCCCACCCGTTCGGCGCGACTCCCACAGCCGCAGACGACACTCTAGCAGGAACGTGTCCTGCAGCCCATAGGAACCCATGGAACGATGGATGTCGGAGCCGATGGGGCTGCGGAACGACGAAGGGGACCACGTTGGGGGCAGGGGTCACGGTCATCGTGCCGACCTACAACGAGCGCGACAACGTCGCCGAGCTCGTGGAGCGCACGGCCGCGGCGTTGGCGGGACGGGACGCCGAGATCCTCTTCGTCGACGACAGCAGCGACGACACCACGGCCGAGGTGGAGCGCGTCGCGGTCGACGCCCCGATCCCGGTGCGGGTGATCCATCGCTCGGACAACGTCGGAGGCCTCGGCGGGGCGGTCGTCGTCGGCCTGGGAGCCGCGGACGCCGATGTCTGCATCGTGATGGACGGCGACCTCCAGCATCCGCCCGAGCTCCTGCCGGCCCTGCTGGACCGCTTCGCGGACGGCGACGCGGACGTGGTCGCGGCCTCCCGCTACGTCGGCGGCGGAGACACGAGCGGCCTGGGAACGGCCGTGCGCTTCGGCGTGTCCCGCGCCGCGACGTGGCTGACCCGCGCGATGTTCCCGCGGCGGCTCGCCCGGAGCACCGACCCGATGACCGGGTTCTTCCTCGTCGACCGGCGTCGCCTGCGGCTGGATGCACTGCAGCCGCAGGGCTTCAAGATCCTCCTGGAGATCCTCGCGCGGACGGATCTGCGGATCGCGGAGATCCCGATGGAGTTCGCCGAGCGTCGACACGGCACCTCGAAGGCGAGCCTGCGCCAGGGGGCCACGTTCATCGCCCACCTGGCGCGGCTGCGGTTCGGGAAGATGTCGCTGTTCGCGGCGATCGGCGTGCTCGGCGCCATCGCCAACCTCGCGATCATGTGGGCGCTGACGGCGGCGGGCGTCCCCTACGTCTGGGCGGCGATCATCGGCGCCGAGGTCACGATCATCGGCAACTTCCTGCTGCAGGAGCGCTTCGTCTTCGCCGACATGCGCACCGATGCCCGCAGCGCCGCCGTGCGCTTCGCGGCCTCGTTCACGTTCAACAACGTGGAGGCGGCGCTGCGCATCCCGGTGATGGCGCTCATGGTCGAGACGTGGCACATCTCCAGCGTGCTCGCGACGGCCCTGTCCCTCGTCGTGGCCTTCTTCGCCCGGTTCCTGTTCCATTCGCTCGTCGTGTACGCGCCCCGTCGGCGTCGGGAGGAGCGGCAGGCCGCGGGCGAGCCGGAGCCGGACACCGCGACCCTGCGCATCGTCCGCGCCATCGACGCGGAGGCGATGAAGCCGGGCGAGCTCTAGGCGTCCGCGGACAGGTAGTCGACGAGGGCCGCATCCGCGTCCCGTGGTGTCCAGCCGGTGGCCGTGATCCGGGCGAGGTCCAGGACGCTGTTGCGCGGACGCGGCGCGACCGGTCCGGCCTGGTCGGCGAAGTACTCCTCCGTCGTCACCGAGGTGACCGCGGCCGGGTCGTGCCCGGTCTGCCGGTAGACCGCGCGGGCGATGTCGGCCCAGGAGTGCGGTTCGCCGCCCCCGGTCACGTTGTAGAGCCCGAACGGCGCCGACACGTCGAGCAGATGCCGGATGGCCTCCGCGAGGTCGGTCGTGAAGGTGAGTCGTCCGATCTGGTCGCCCACCACACGCGGGGCGACGCCCCGCCCGGCCAGCGAGGCCATCGTGCGCACGAAGTTGTGACCGTCGCCGATCACCCAGGAGGTGCGCAGGATGTAGTGGCGGGGCACGGTCGCCACGATCGCGTCTCCAGCCGCCTTCGTCTGGCCGTACACCCCCAGCGGGCGCACCCCGTCCGTCTCCGTGTACGGCTCGTCCTTCGTGCCGTCGAACACGTAGTCGCTGGACACGTGCACGAGCGTGAGGCCGTTCTCGGTCGCGACCCGGGCGAGCGCGGACACGCCGGTGACGTTCGCCGCCCAGGCTTCCGCGCGGCCCCCCTCCGTCTCGGCGCGGTCGACGGCCGTGTAAGCGGCCGCATTGATGATCGCTCCGTAGTCGCGCCAGCGCCGTGCGCCGGTCAGCCCGGGGTCGCGGAGGTCCAGCGTCTCGCGGGTCGTGTACTCGACGTGCTCCGCATCGCCGAAGGACCTGCGCAGCGCCAGGCCGAGCTGACCGGATGCCCCGACGACGAGGATCTTCCGCGGGCCGATCGGGGTCACCTCGGCCAGCCGTGGATGCGCCCGGTCCTTCGGAGAGGTCTCGACCCGGTCGAGGGGGATCGGCCACGCGATGGCCGCCGTCTCGTCGGCCAGATTCAGGAAGGAGTACGCCGCGTCGGGCGACCAATGGTCGTTCACCAGGTAGGTGTAGGCGGTGTCCGCTTCGAGCGTCTGGTACGAGTTGCCGACGCCGCGCGGCACGAGGATGGCGCGCGACGGGTCGATCTCCGTCGTGAAGACGCGCCCGAAGGTCTCGCCCGCCCGCAGGTCGACCCAGGCACCGAAGATCCGGCCGGTGGCGACGGAGACCCACTTGTCCCACGGCTCGGCGTGGATGCCGCGGGTGGTGCCGATCGCGTCGTTGAACGAGATGTTGTTCTGCACGGGGCCGAAGTCCGGAAGACCGGCGGCGACCATCTTCTCGCGCTGCCAGTTCTCCTTGAACCAGCCGCGGGTGTCGCCGTGCACGGGGAGGTCGACGAGGAGCAGGCCGGGGATCGGCGTCTCCGTGATCGTGAGCGCCTTGCCGAACGCGGTCATCACTGCCCCCTGGCGGCGTAGAACGATTCCGTGGCGTCCTTGGCCGGCGCCCACCAGTCCTCGTTCTCGCGGTACCACTCGATGGTCGAGGCCAGGCCCGACTCGAAGTCGGAGAATCGCGGCGCCCAACCGAGCTCGGTGCGCAGCTTCGTGGAGTCGATCGCGTAGCGCAGGTCGTGACCGGCGCGGTCGGTGACGTGGTCGTAGGCGTCGGCGGGCTGGCCCATCTGCGTGAGGATCAGCTCGACGACGGACTTGTTGTCCTTCTCGCCGTCGGCGCCGATCAGGTACGTCTGGCCGATCTCGCCCTTCTCCAGGATCGTGAGGACGGCCGAGGAGTGGTCGTCGGCGTGGATCCAGTCGCGCACGTTCTGCCCGGCGCCGTACAGCTTGGGTCGGATCCCGCGCAGCACGTTCGTGATCTGGCGCGGGATGAACTTCTCCACGTGCTGGTACGGGCCGTAGTTGTTCGAGCAGTTCGAGATCGTCGCCTGCACCCCGAACGAGCGCACCCAGGCGCGCACCAGCAGGTCGCTGCCGGCCTTCGTGGACGAGTACGGCGACGAGGGGTTGTACGGAGTCTGCTCCGTGAACCGTGCCGGGTCGTCCAGCTCCAGATCTCCGTAGACCTCGTCGGTGGAGATGTGGTGGAACCGGCGATCGTGGCGACGGGCGGCCTCCAGCAGCGTGTAGGTGCCGATGATGTTCGTGTCGAGGAACGGCCGCGGGTCGTGCAGCGAGTTGTCGTTGTGGGACTCGGCGGCGTAGTGGACGACGGCGTCGGTCCTGGCGAACAGGCTGTCGACGAGTGCGGCGTCGGCGATGTCCCCCTCCACGAGCTCGACCCGGTCGGCGGGCAGACCCGCGAGCGAGGCGCGGTTGCCGGCATAGGTGAGCTTGTCCAGCACCGTCACCTGCGCGTCCGTGTGCGCGACGACGTGGTGGACGAAGTTCGATCCGATGAAGCCGGCACCGCCGGTCACGAGCAGGCGGGTCATCGAGCGCCCCTTTCGAGCAGTCCGAGCAGGTAGGTTCCGTAGCCCGACTTCACGAGGGCCTCCGCGCGCGTGCGCAGGGCCTCGTCGTCGAGGAAGCCCTGACGCCAGGCGACCTCCTCCGGCACGCCGATCTTCATCCCCGTGCGGCGCTCCATCGTGCGCACATAGTCGGCGGCGTCGGTCATCTGGTCGAACGTTCCGGTGTCCAGCCACGCCGTCCCGCGCGGAAGGACCTCGACCTGGAGCTTGCCGCGCTCGAGGTAGGCCCGGTTCACGTCCGTGATCTCGTACTCCCCACGGGCGCTCGGCGCGAGGTTGCGGGCGATCTCGATGACATCGTTGTCGTAGAAGTACAGGCCGGGCACCGCGTAGTTGCTCTGCGGCGCGGCGGGCTTCTCCTCCAGGGAGACGGCCTGGCCGTCGGCGTCGAACGCCACGACCCCGTAGGCCTCCGGCTCCGCCACCCAGTAGGCGAAGACCGCGCCGCCGTCGATGTCGGCGAAGCGCTTGAGCTGCGTGCCCAGGCCCGGCCCGTAGAGCAGGTTGTCCCCGAGGACCAGGGCGACGCTGTCGTCCCCGATGAAGTCCGCGCCGATCGTGAAGGCCTGTGCGAGGCCGTCCGGCGACTCCTGCTGAGCGAACGAGAGGGAGACGCCGAACTGCGAGCCGTCCCCGAGCAGCCGCTCGAAGTGCGCGGCGTCGTGCGGCGTCGTGATGACCAGGATTTCGCGGATCCCGGCGAGCATCAGCGTCGACAGCGGGTAGTACACCATCGGCTTGTCGTAGACCGGGATCAGCTGCTTCGAGACCCCCAGCGTGATGGGGTGCAGCCGCGTCCCCGAGCCGCCCGCCAGAATGATGCCCTTCATGTATCCCCCTCGTGAAACATCGATGCTCGTGGCGGCGTCACTGAGAGGACGGCCATCCCCTGCCGTCCGACGACCCCCACAGTCGTACGCTCGACTCTAGCGGAGAAGTCGCCCTTTACACCGCCCGGGCCGAGGGCCATAGTGGGCCTCGTGGGATCCGAGGACAGCCCGGCGCTGTCCGTCACCTGGGCGCATCGTGCCGAGCAGTCGGCCTCCGTCTGGGCGCGCGCACACGCCAGGGGAGAGGTTCCGAGCGTGTGGCCGTATGGGCTGGACGCTCTCCGCGACCATGCCGTGGTGGAGGTGGACGAACTCCCCGATCCCGGTCGGATCGCACGGCTCCGCGCACGCGCCGGCCTCGGCCCCCGACCCCGCGCGGGGCTCGCCATCGCCTGGGACGAGAACACGGCCTACCGCCTCCAGATCCTGCGGCCGCGGACGCGGTACGCCGCGGGGGTCATCTGGCTCACCGACATGGCGGCGGCCGGTGCCGCACCCGGTCGCTTGGTGACGATGCTGCGGGCGGCAACGGCGCTCTGGGTGCTCAGCGAGGCGCAGGTGGTCCCATTGCAGCGTCTCCTCGGGGCCGGCGGGCCGCGGGTCTTCGTCGTCCCGTTCGGGATCGACCACGAGTTCTTCGCCGCGCACCCGCCGTCGGTCACCCCCCGGATCGTCAGCGCGGGCAACGACAGGGACCGGGATCCCGCGACGTTGTACGCCGCGCTCGCCCTGGTCCTCGCCGCGCGCCCGGGCGTCGACGTCGTCGTGCAGTCGCCCTCCGCGCTGACGCCTCCGGAGGGCGTCCGGCTCGTGCGCCGACTTCCGCACACCGAGCTCCGCGATCTCTATGCGACAGCGAGTGTCGTGGTGACCGCGACCCGCCCGAACCTGCACGCATCCGGGATGACGGTCGCCCTCGAGGCACTCGCCACCGCGCGTCCCGTGGTGGTCTCGGACACCCCGGGCATGCGTGACTACGTCAGCACCCGCACCGGTGCGCTCGTCCCGCCGGGGGAGCCGGAGGCTCTGGCGGAGGCGTTGATCGGGATGCTCGACGATCCTGACCGAGCGGCCGCGCTCGGGCAGCAGGGGCGGATCGAGGTCGAGCAGCGGTTCACGACGAGGACGATGGTCGACGCGCTCGTCCGCGGTCTCCGAGCCGACGGCTGAGGTCGGTGCTCAGACCGAGGGAGGCACGTCGCTGATGATGTACTTCGTCTTGCCCCCCGTGTAGGGCAGGGAGTCGACGAAGTCGGTACGTACCGGCACCTCGTTCGCGATCCGCTCCTGCAGTGCGGCGACCGCGCTCTCGATCTGACTCCGCGCCTCCGCGCCGTCGCCCTCCACGACGCGGATGGTGATCGAGTGATCGGCGAGCTGGTGGATCTGGAAGAGACGCACGGCTTCCGGGTGTGCGGCGAACATCCCCATGAGGCGGTGCGCGAGCACGGTGCCGCTGGGGAGACGGATCATGTCCGTCGTCCGCCCCTGAGGCTGCTCCATGAGCGGGAGGGCACTGCCGCAGCGGCATGGCTCAGAGCGCAGGATGCCCTTGTCGCCGGTGCGATATCGGATCAGTGGGAAGACCTTGTTGCGCAGATCCGTGATGACGAGGTCGCCCAACTGGCCGGGGGCTGCGGGAGCTCCCTCCTCGTCCACCACCTCCACCCGGCGGACGTCGGCGAAGACATGGAGGCCGTCGCGATGGGAGCATTCCCCGGCGATCCATCCGAACTCGGAACCGCGATACTCGTCGTAGACGGGAGCGCCGAAGACCGACTCGAGCCGAGCGCGGGCGGAGGCCGTGAGCGGGGCCGCCGTCGTGGCGATCGCCTTCGGGACGGGAACGCTCAGCTTCCGGCGCTCCAGGAAGTCGGCGAACTCCAGCATCGCTCCGACGTAACCCTCGATCAGGCGCGGTCGCGTCGCGGTGAGTCGCCGATGGAACGCCTCCATCGTCTGCTCCGAGATCAGGCCGGCGTCCAGATAGACCTGGGTGGTGGGCCACCAGGCGAGATCATTCTTGATGGTCGCCAGCCGCCCGAAGTTCCAGCGACCGACCCTGGCGAGGTCGTCGTACGGCTCGATGCCCCACCAGGAGTACATCCTCCAGCTCAGCGCCAGCGCCGGCACCCTGGCGTCGTGGAGGGTGGCGAGGGGCTCTCCCGTGCTGCCGCCCGTCAGGGCAGGTCGCGCACTGACTTCCGTCGCCTCGGGCGTGCGCATCTCCGCCGCGTGCTGCTTGACGGTCGCCCGGTCGAGGATCGGCAACGCCGCCCAGGCTTCCGGATCGGTCAGGGCATCCGCGCGGACACCGAGCGCGCGGTAGCGGGCGCCGTAGAACGCGGACGAGTCCATGGCGAACGCCGCGATGTCGCGAGCGAGCCTGTTCTGCATACGGGCGAACTCGGCCGGGGCCAAGCGCTCGTTCGCGAGGAGCTCACGATGGAAGGCCCCCGCTCTCGCCCGTACGGTCGCTGCCTTGGCGCGGAAGAACGCGCCCTTGAGGGATGTGGACATGGATGGAGCCTCTCGTCGTTGAGCGGGCGGGGTGGGGGTGGGTCAGACGCGGTGGCGGCGCCGACGCTTGAGTGCGACGCCCTCGCGGAAGGCGTCCCGGTGGGCACGGCCGGCGTCCGCCCATTCGCGGCGGGAGAGGTCGGGTGCCCCGGTCAGCGTCGATGCCGCGCGCCAGGCCTCGACCACGGCTGCGGCGTCGAGGTCGCCGTCGTACAGGAGCACCCACTCGGCACCCACTTCGCGCGCCAGTGCCTCGTTCGCCTCGTTCCGCGGCACCAGCACGGGCCGTGCCATCGACAGGGCCGCGAGGACGCTGCCGGAGTTGTGCATGAAGCGGTAGGCCAGCACGATCAGCTCGGAGGAGGTCGCGAGCTGGACGAGCTCGGCATCGCTCAGGAAGTCCAGGTGCAGTTCGACGGCGGGGAGACCGGAGGTCCGTTCACGGAGGTCGTCGCCGAGCTCGGGGGTGGAGGGGCGACCGCCGATTTTCAGGCTCAGGGTCGGCTCGATCGTCACCGCCTCCGCGTAGGCGTCGATGAACCCTTCGAGGCCTTTGTAGCGACGTACCCCGCCGAACGATCCCAGCCGACCGGGCACGCGCTCGGCGGACGGGAACGCGGCGTACCAGTCGCGGTAGTGGCCGTGCAGGATGAGGCTGTGCGGCGTGCCCGGAGGGAGCGGCGTCGTCTCGTTGATGACGATCCGATAGTCGGTGTGCCGATCGATGGACCGCAGCAGCCACAAGCGGGGCGCGTTGTCATCGGGAAGCTCGATGTTGTGGACCGTCCGCACCACGGCGATGCGTCGAGACAGGCGGTGCCTGGCGACGAGGGCCGCCGTGAGGAGGAACTTGCCGGTGGACTTCCACCAGGTGGATCCGTGGAGCTTGGCCTCGGGCCAGTGCCAGTGGAAGGCGTCGTAGCGGCCGAAGAGGGCGGTCTTCCACGAGAACCGGAGATGCTCCAGCCCCTCCGTCGTCCCCAGGGCCTCGTCGAGCATCTTGTTGTACGGATTCGTCGTGGGGCGCGGCGCGCCCAGGGACTGCATCACGCGGATGGTCGACGCGGATTCGGTCATCGTGTTGTCCTCCGAGGGGCGACGGTATTCGTCGTAGCGGCGGCCGAGAGCGGCGGCGATGGTGCCGCGGCCGCGGTGGATCAGGCGGGTGCCGCGGGCGTGATGGGTGATGTTCGAGGTCGCGGCACCGAAGGCTCGACGCGCTGCACCGACGACGATCCGGGCGATTCCCCCGATCAGGGAGCGCACCCGGAGCAGACCGCGCTGCAGCTTCCCGCGGGTGAGCTGCAGGTCGATGCGGGTGCCGGCATTGGCCGAGCTGAACGCCCGCTGCGCCGCCCACGCGCGGCTGAGCCGCGCGGCGACGACGAGGTCCTCGGTCTCGGACTCGTTGCACCAGACGATGCGGCCGCCTCGGCCGACGAGTTCGCGGGTGAAGAGCGTGTCCTCGCCGCCGCCGAGCCCGAGGGACGGGTCGAAGCGCACGCCGAAGCCGCGCACCGCCCGTAGGTCGAGCAGCAGGTTCCCCGCCGCGGCGACCGAGAGCGCCGTCCCGGTCGGGCGGGGCGGACGACGGAACGTGCCGGAGGCGAGCAGCCAGGGATCGACGTCGTCGTCGAACACGGAGATGACGCGGCCCATGACGGCATCCGCGTCGAACGCGCGCCAGGTGGTGATCAGCGCCGAGAGCCAGCCGGCACGGGGGACCTCGTCGTCGTCGATGAAGGCGAGCAGGTCGCGGTCGGCGCACTCGTCCAGCAGTCGATTCCGTGCGGCGACGATGCCCGGCGTCGGCTCGACGACGTACCGGACGGGCAGGGCGGCGCTCGCGGCCACCTCGCGTGCGGAGCCCGCGGCGTCGTTGTCGACGACCAGCACCTCCACGTCCACGCCGAGGTCCGCACACTCCGCGATCCGGTCAGGGAGCGCGCGCAGCAGCGCCGCCAGCAGCTCCGGCCGTCGGTAGGTGGGCACGCCGATCGTCACGGCGATCGCGTCGCCCGTCCCCGGTCCCCTCGTCATCCGCCTCATCCCCATGGCAGTCGTGCGCCTGTGTCCCCGCGCCGGCTCATCGTACCGTGAACGGCGGGTGCGCCGAGCCGGCTCTGGCGTATAGTCGGTGTCCTGGGAGTCGACGCCGGTCGCGACTCTGGGGAATTCGACCGGCGACCCGAGCGGACCGTGTGGGCGGATCCGGGGGGAGGATCGCGTGTCAATCGTGCACGGACGGCTGGCCGTCGTCGTCGTGAACTACGCCTCGGCGGGGCTGCTCGAGCGCAACCTGGTGCTCGTGGAGCGCGAGGCCCGTGCCGTCGACGAGGAGACGCTGATCGTCGTCGTCGACAACTGGGCGGGTACCGCGGAGCGCGAGGCCGCCGTCACCGTCGCACAGGCGCACGGATGGACCCTCATCGCCCCGGAGACGAACAGCGGATTCGGCGGCGGCGTCAACATCGGTGTCGCCCGAGCGCTCGCCGACGGCGCGACCGACGTCCTCGTGATCAACCCGGACGCCCATATCGACCGTGCATCGCTCGCGCGCCTGGCCGCCGCCACCGCGGCCTCGCGCACGACCCTCGCCTCGCCGGTGATCACCGACTCCGACGGACGCACCTGGTTCGCCGGCATCGACCTCCTGCTCGACGACGGCACGATGCGCGCGCGCCGCAAACGCCGGGCGGACGACGTGCGCCCCTATGAGGCGTGGCTGAGCGGCGCCTGCCTGTGGATCACCCGCGAGGTGTGGGCGCTCACGGGAGGCTTCGACGACGAGTACTTCCTCTACTGGGAGGACGTCGACTTCTCCCGCCGCGTCGTCTCGGCCGGAGGCACGCTCGTCCTCGTCGAGGAGGCGACGGCCGTGCACGACGAGGGCGGTACGCAACGCGCCGAGCCCCAGCTCGCCAGGGCGAAGTCGGAGGGCTACTACTTCTACAACATCCGCAACCGGATGCTGTACGCGGTCCGGCACCTCGACGACGAGACCGTGCATCGCTGGCGCCGGTCGATACCCCGCACCGCCCGCGAGGTGATCCTCCGCGGCGGCCGCCGACAGCTGCTGCACTCCGCCGCTCCGCTCCGCGCCTACGTCCGCGGGGTGCGCGAGGCCCGGCGGATCGCGCGACTCTCCGGCACGGACCCGAAGGGAACGACATGGTCGTAGACGCCTACCGACAGCTCGCACGGGCGCAGAAGGGGCACGCGCGTGGCGCACCGGCCTATTCGGTCTACGTGAACCGCCGGCTCGGACGCATGCTCGCCGCGGTGGCGTTCCGGCTCGGTCTCACGCCGAACCAGGTGTCGATCATCAGCGCCGTCCATTCGTTCGCGGCGATCGGTCTCATCGCTTTCGCCCCGGTCACCGTGCCGTTCGGGCTGCTCATCGCGCTCCTCCTCGTCCTCGGCTACGCGTGGGACTCCGCGGACGGTCAGGTGGCCCGGCTCCGCGGCGGCGGGAGCCCGCAGGGCGAGTGGCTGGACCACTTCATCGACACGCTCAAGATCGCGTCCCTGCATCTGGCGGTGCTGATCGGCCTGTACCGGGTCCTTCCGGAGACGCCGGCGCTGCTGCTGATCCCGATCGTGTTCAGCGTCGTCGCCTCGACCACGTTCTCGGGCATGCTCTTGAACGACCTCCTCAAGGGCAAGCATTCCGTCGCGTCCACGCACGAGCGTGGCGGAGGCACCCTGCGACGCTCGCTCGTGCTGCTGCCGACCGACTTCGGGCTGGTCTGCCTCGTCTTCGTCCTCTGGGGCTGGACGCCGGTGTTCCTCGTCGCCTACACCGCGCTCTGTGCCGCCGCGGTCCTGTTCCTCGCGCTCGCCGCGGTGAAGTGGTTCCGCGAGATCGGAAAGCTCGGTGACGCGGCATGACCGGCGGCTCGATCCTCATCGTGTGCGCGGCCAACGTCTGCCGCTCCCCCCTGGCCGAGCTGGCGCTGCGGCGCGGGCTGGGGGAGGGGTCCGCGTTCGTGGTGCGCAGCGCCGGCGTGCGCGCCCACGACGGTGACCCGATCTGCGCCGAGGTTGCCGCGCGGCACACCGACGAAGGCTGGCAGGCGCAATCGCGGGCGCATCGAGCCCAGGAGGTCACGCCGGAGATGCTCGCCGAGGCGGACCTCGTGCTGACCGCCTCGCGCGATGTCCGGGGGGAGCTGGTGCGGGCGGCGCCCGAGTACCGCGACCGGATGTTCACGCTGCGCGAGGCGGCGCACCTCGGGATCGGCTTCCCATCCGGGGGGTCCGACGTGGTCGCCGACTACCTCGCGCACCTCGACCGGGCGCGGACACGCGCCGTGCCGCTCGGCGGCCCGCCGCGTCGCGGCGGTGCGCTCCGTCGGCTCCTCGACCGGCGCTCCGCCCAGGACCCGGCGTCCATCGCCGATCGGCACGGGAGTCGGGGGCACACCGCCACCATCACCGAGGTCGAGCAGGCCGTCGATGCGATCGCCGGGCAGCTCGGCGGGCACCGCCGACATTCCTCCTGAGCGGAGGGTTGTGGTTTTCCACGGTCCGCACTACGATTAGCCGACGCCGTGTTCTGCACGGCTGGGGGGAAACCGGAGCCGAGGGGGCTCTGGCTGGGGAATCTGGGTTCTGGGGAGCTGCAGTGTTCACTGTTTCAGCATGCCGTTCTGGGGACGGCTCATCACGCGCACGACGTGCGCTGTTCATCGCGCCCGTCGTGGCGCTCGCGCTCGCCTTCGCCGGGTGCACGGCGGCACCGGACACCGCGGCGTCGCCGGAGCCCGAGGGCACCAGCACGACCGACTGGACGCCGCCGGCCGATCCCGAAGCCCAGGGGCCCACCGAGGCCCCTGCGCTGACCGAGGAGAGCGGTGCGCTGGACGCGGAGATCGCGCTGTCCACCGACATGGTCGTGACCGTCGACGACATCTCGACCACCGAGATCACCCCCGAGACGCCCGGCGAGTATGCCGGCTCCGCCGTCGTGGTGACCGTGAAGGTCGCGAACGACTCGAAGCGGGCGCAGAGCATCGACTCCGCCGTCGTCAGCCTCGTCACGGACGACGGCGACGTCGGCGTGGCCACCACCGCGGGGCCGAACGAACCTCTCCATGGAGAGCTGGCCGCCGGCGACGCGGCCACAGGAACCTACGTCTTCATGCTCGACCCCACGAAGGGTCGCGCCGTGAAGATCAGCGTGAACTACGCCGCCGGCGAGCCGGTGGCGACCTTCGCGGGCGAGCTCTCCTGAGCCGTGGGCGCGACGACTTTCACCGCGTCTCGTACGTGACACATTCGAAGAAGAATCTGGGGCTGGGGAGCAACATGGGTAAGACATCCACTTCGAGGCGGGCGCTGAGCGCACTCGCGTCGGTCGTGACGGCCGCGCTGCTGATCACGGGCATGACCACGCTGGGGGCGACCGCGGCCGCGGCGGCGGATTCGCCGCCGACGCCGCCGCCGCTGCTGCAGCGGAACGACGACGTCGTGACGTCGGACCCGATCCCGACCGTGCAGATCGACAACGGCTACGTGTGGTCGCAGACCACGATCGGCTCGACTGTCTACGCGGTGGGCAAGTTCGACAACGCCAGGGCGCCGCTCGCCGTACCGGGGACCAGCCTCACCGCCCGGTCCAACGTCCTCGCCTACGACATCAACACGGGGCAGCTGCTCTCGTTCGCGCCACAGGTGAACGGCGTGATCAAGGCCGTCGCCGCCTCGCCGGACGGCAGCCGCATCTACATCGGCGGCTCCTTCAACTCCGTCAACGGCCAGACGCGCTGGAACTTCGCCGCGCTGGACGCCGTGACCGGGCAACTGGTGCCCGGGTTCTCGCCCTCGATCGGCGGCAGCGGCGTGTACGCCCTCGCCACCTCGGGCTCGAGCGTCTACGTCGGCGGTCTCTTCACGCAGGGCAACGCGACCCCGCGGAAGAACCTCGCAGCCTTCTCGGCGACGAACGGCGCGCTGCTCAGCTGGGCGCCGCAGACCGACCTCCAGGTCGACGCCATGGTGATGGACCCGGCGGGTCAGAACGTCATCGCGGGCGGCCGGTTCTCCCAGGTCAACGGCGACCTGACGATGCGCGGCACCGTCGCCCTCGACAAGACGACCGGCGCGGTGGACAGCGGATGGGCGCTGCCGCAGACGGTGAAGAACGGATCGAACACGGGCGCGAACTCGGGCAAGGCGGGGATCTTCGGCCTCGCGGCCGACGCCAATGCCGTGTACGGCACCGGCTGGGTCTACGCGGATGCGGCCACCGGAAACCTCGAGGGCACCTTCGCGGCCGAGGCCGGAAGCGGCCAGGTCCGCTGGATCGCGGACTGCCTCGGCGACCACTACGGCGTTTACTCGACCGGCAAGACGGTCTACACCACCAGCCACACCCACGCCTGCAGCACGATGGGCATGCACCCGGAGCAGAACCCGCGCACGCACCGTTACTCGGAGGCGTACACCGCCGACGCCCGCGGTCTGCTGGGTAACCAGCCCGCCGCGGGAGGCACGTACAAGAACTGGGCCGGGACGCCGGCGCCCTCGGCCTACGCCTGGACGCCGGACTGGGCCGTGGGTGTGACCACGGGCATGGGTCAGGCCGGACTCTCCATCACCGGTGCCGGGAACATGATCTCGATCGGCGGCGAGTTCCGCTCCGTGAACAACGGCCGCTTCGAGGGGCTCGTGCGCTTCTCCACCAACCCGCCCGGCGGCGCGAAGGACGGCCCTCGGCTGTCGGGCGCCAACTGGACCGGCACGGCGCAGTCGTTCATCCCCGGGCGTGCGCGGATCTCGATCCCCGCGAACTGGGATCGTGACGACCTCACCCTGACCTATGAACTGCGTCGGACCGGCACCACCGCTCCGGTGGCCACCGCCACCGCCCGCGGCACCTGGTGGGACCGCCCCTCGGTGAACCTCGAGGACAAGACCGCAGCTCCCGGATCGACGCAGGAGTACACCGTCGTCGCGAAGGACAGCGCGGGCAACTCCGTCTCCAGCCAGGCGATGAGCGTGACCATCGCGGCCGGCGCCGTATCGAACTATGTCAACGCCGTGACGGCGGACGGCCCGCAGCTCTACTACCCGCTCGGCACCGCCGCGCAGGACTGGGCCGGGTCCAACACCCCCGTGTTCGGCACGGGTGTCACCGCTTCGACGTCCGGGGTGGAGAACACGGCGACGGGCGCCTCGACCTTCACCGGGACGAGTGCGGGGCGCGTGGCCTCCGGGAGCAAGATCGCCGCGCCGTCCGAGTTCTCGACCGAGCTCTGGTTCAAGACCAACACCAACAGCGGCGGCAAGCTGATGGGCTACGGGGCCGCGGCGTCGGGTGACTCGACCAGCTACGACCGTCATCTCTATATGACGAACAACGGGCGTCTCGTCTTCGGCACGTACAACGGCAGCACGCAGACCGTCCAGAACGACGCGGCGCTCAACGACAACGAGTGGCACCACGCCGTCGCGTCGCAGAGCGCTGAGGGGATGAAGCTCTACGTCGACGGCAAGCTCGTGTCGTCGCTCGCGGGGGCCACCACGGCGGAGAACTACACGGGATATTGGCGTATCGGCGGAGACAACCTCGCCGGATGGCCGTCCGAGCCGAGCTCCAAGTACTTCAAGGGATCCCTGGATGAGGTCGCGGTCTACCCGTTTGCCCTCACGGCGACCCAGGTGAAGACGCACTACGGAATCGGCAAGGGCTTCCAGGCCCCGACAGCCGCGTTCACCGCGACGCCGACCGACCTCGCCGTCGCGTTCGACGCGGAGGGTTCGGCGCCCGCGGGCTCGGCGACGATCGCCGGCTATCGGTGGGACTTCGGCGATGACTCGGCGACGGCCACCGGCAAGACGACGAACCACACCTACGAGAAGTCCGGCACTTACACGGTGTCGCTGACCGTCACGGACAGCAACGGACTCGCCACCACGGCGGAGAAGCAGGTCGTGGTGCAGGCACCGAACGTCCTCCCGACGGCGGCCTTCGAGACGACCGCGAACGGCCTGACGGTCTCGGCCGACGCGTCCGCCTCGGCGGACTCGGACGGCTCCCTCGCCTCCTACGCCTGGAACTGGGGGGACGGCACGACGTCGACCGGGCAGGTCGCCACGCACGTGTACGCCACGGCCGGCACCCGCACGGTGACTCTGACGGTGACCGACGACCGTGGCGGGAGCGCGTCGACCACCCGACAGGTGACGACCACGCATGCCGACCCGGTGGCGGCCTTCACGGCGACGGCCTCGGGGCTGAACGTCGACGTCTCCGCCGCGGGTTCGAGCGCGTCCGACGGCGCGACTCTGACCTACTCGTGGAACTGGGGCGACGGATCCCCCGCGGGCTCCGGAGCCTCCGCCGGCCACACCTACGCGAGCGCCGGGGCGCGCGAGATCACCCTGACGGTGACCGACAGCCTCGGGTCGTCGGCGACGGCCACCAAGACGGTGACGCTGACCGCCCAGGTCTTCGCCGCGTCCGACTCGTTCGGTCGCGTCGTGTCCAGCGGCTGGGGCGCCGCCGACAAGGGCGGCACCTGGGCGCCGATGAGCGGCTCCGCCGCTGCGCTCTCCGTCGGCGACGGCGTGGGCAAGGTCAACCTGGCACCCGGTGACACCAGGGAGATGCTGCTGCAGGGCACGTCCCTTCTCGACTCGTCCGCGCGGATCAGCTACACGCTCGCCTCCGGGCCCTCCTCGGGGGCGGCGTACGAGGGTCTCGGTGCACGGCGTTCCGGGTCCTCGGGCTACCGGGCTCTCGCCTGGCACCGCCCTGACGGCACCACGTGGCTCGTCATCCACCGCAACGGCACGGCGATCGCCAGCACCGCCGTCTCCGGTCTCTCCTGGAGCGCGGGCAGCTCGTTCTCGCTCCTGATGGAGACGACCGGGTCGTCCACGACGACCATCCGCGCCAAGCTGTGGGCTGCGGGGTCGGCGGAGCCCGCCAACTGGCAGCTCACCACGACCGACGCGACGCCGGCTCTGCAGGTCGCCGGCGCCCCGACCGTGTTCTCCTACCGGTCGGGCAGTGGCACCGGCACCAACCTCGCCAGCTTCGACGACTTCACGCTGAAGAACCTCGGCACGCCGGCGCCGGAGCCCGAGCCGCAGCCCGAACCGGAGCCCGCGAACGTCGCTCCCACCGCCGCGTTCACCGCGACCGCGACCAACCTCACGGTCGCCGTGGACGGCAGCGCCTCGACCGACTCCGACGGCACGATCGCCTCGTACGCGTGGAACTTCGGCGACGGGACGACCGGGACCGGCGCGACGAGCAGCCGCACCTACACCGCGGCGGGCACTTACACCGTCACCCTCACGGTGAAGGACGACAAGGGGGCCACGCACACCACCAGCAAGCCGGTGACGGTCACTGCGCCTCCCGTCGACCCGGAGCCCGAGCCGGAGCCCGAGCCGCAGCCGGCTCCGGTGGCGGACGACGGCTTCGACCGCACCGCGGGACCCGGCTGGGGCACCGCCACGGTCGGCGGGGCGTGGACGATCGCCGGCGGTTCGCAGGCGGCGGCGACGGTTGCCGACGGTCAGGCGAAGCTGAACCTCATCGCCGGGGACACCCGTCACGCGACGCTCAACACCACGTCGGTCGCCGACACGGTGCTCGAGACGCAGTTCCGAGTCGACCAGGCGCCCGCGGCGGGCGGCGCCTACATCGGCGTGATTGCGCGGCAGTCGGCGGCCGGGAAGTACTTCGTCCGCGCCTGGCTGCGTCCTGACGGCACGGTCTGGCTCGTCGTGCACCGTGAAGGGACCGTCCTGCGCACGCAGGCCGTACCCGGGCTGGTCTGGGCGGCGAACACCTCCTACAGCCTCGAGGTGTCCGTGACCGGGACGACGTCGGCGACGCTGTCCGCCAAGTTCTGGCCGACGGGCACCACGAAGCCGGCTGCCTGGCAGATCACCATGACCGACGCGGCGCCCCTGGGCGCCGGCGCGGTGGGTCTGAGCGGCAATCGCTCCGGCAGTGCGACCGCGCCGCTGGGCGTGTCGTTCGATTCGTTCCGCGTCACCGCACCGCAGTAAGATCCTGACGCATGGCCACTGCTGTCCCGATCGCGCTCCTCGCCTTCGGCGGAATCGCGGCAGTGGCCATCGTCGTGTTCGCCCTCCGGCTGCTTCCGCGCGCCGCCTTCGCGGTGTGGGCTGTCGTGCTGTTCTTCGTACCGCTCTGGGTGGGTGTCAACCTCGGGTTCTACTGGGCGGGGATCACCCTGCTCACCGTCCTGCTGATCATCGTGAACTGGTCGGTCGTGCCGCTGCGCGCCGCCGATGCCTGGGTCGCGGCGTTCGTCCTCGTCGTGGTCGGCCTGTACGGGTTCGGCACTGTCGACCTCGCCTCCCTCGTCGCATCGCTCCTGGAGTGGGTGATCCCGTACATCTGGGGGCGCGTGGTGCTCGCGCGCGTGACGACCGACTGGATCACGTCCACGATCGCGGTCGTGGCCATCGTGGCTGCGGCGCTCGCTGTGGTGGAGTTCCTCACGTCCTTCAACCCCTTCGTCCTCATCCCCGGGTCGGGCGTGGTGTACGAGACGTGGAGTCCGCTGCAGGAGCGCGGTGGGGTGCTGCGTGCGGAAGGCGCCTGGGGGCACTCGATCGCGCTCGGCGCCGCGCTCGCGATGTCCTCCGCGTTCGTCGTGGCGACGCGGTGGCGGCTGTTCCCGAAGATCACCGGCATCGTGCTCATCGCCACCGCCACGGTCTTCACCTTCAGTCGTGCCGGCCTGCTCACGCTGGTGCTCACCCTGGTCCTGTCCACCTTCCTCATCGTCGGCGTCTCGACGCGTTTCCGGGTGACGGTGGCGGTCGCCGGAGTGATCGGCGCCGCGATCGTCATCCCCGTCATCGATTCCGTGTTCGGTGCGGCGGGGGATGAGGCCGGAGGCAGCGCCGACTACCGCACCGACCTCCTGGTCCTCCTGGAGCAGGTGCAGCTGTTCGGCAACCCCGGCGACTGGCATTCCCTCGTCTCCGGCGACTACTACCTGGGGTACTTCGCGCGCTCGGTGGATAACGCCCTCGTGCTCACGCTCCTCCGGTACGGCTACGTGCCGACGCTGCTCATCATGGCGGCCGTCGTCTGCGCGGCGCTTCTGGCCGTGCGGCGGTCGACGCGGAGTCCTGCCGCCCTCGCTGTCGTCGGGCAGCTTCCGAGCCTGGTCGTCGTCGCCCTCATCACGCAGTACAGCATGTTCCTGTGGTTCTGCGTGGGGCTCGCGGTGACCTGGGCGCGGGACGCGGGGACACGATCCACCGCGGCCGATACGGCATTCCTGCGCGATCTGGACACGTCGGCACCGCCGCCGACCCGAACCGCTCCACAGGTGCGGCAGACGTGAGGGAGACGTGCAGATGGCTCCTCTAGAATCGAGACCTCAGGGGGAATGGGGAGTCATGGCCGAGAGCCGGGTCAGCCTGCGTGTCATCGCGGGCTCACTGCGTAAGTTCTGGTGGTTGATCGTGCTGTGCGGCGTCGTGGGCGCCGCAGGGTCATTTGGATACGCGTCGCTGCAGACGCCGTTGTTCCAGGCGACCACCTCGCTCTACTTCGCGCTCAACCAGGGGACGAGTGCCTCGGACCTCAACCAGGGGTCCGTGTACACCCAGAGCCAGATGCTCTCCTTCGCTCAGCTGGCGACGAGCTCGCGGGTGCTCGACCCGGTGATCGAGGAGCTCGGTCTCGACACGACACCTCGCGCGCTCGCCAGAGACATCGAGGTCACCATCCCGCAGAGCACGGTTACCCTGCGTGTCACCGGCATCACCGACGACCCTGAGTCCGCCGCCGAGCTCGCGAACGCAGTCGCCGAGCAGCTCATCACGGTCGTGAAAGACGTCGCCCCGAAGGACCCGCAGGGCGAGTCCACGATCACGGCCGAGGTCATCGACGACGCCGTGGTCCCGGAGTTCCAGTTCACCCCGAGCAAACCGAGGGATGCAGCGCTCGGCGGGTTCCTCGGTGGCGTGCTGGGCCTCGCGGCCGCTGTGCTCATCGGAGTGCTGGACACGCGGGTCCGCAACGAGGAGGCGCTGACGCAGGCCGGGGGAGATCCCGTGCTCGGCGTCGTCTCCAAGTCGCCGTTGCTGGAGGCGCGGGGAATCGCCGTCGCCCAGGAGCCCCTCGGCCACACGTCCGAGGAGTTCCGGCGCATCCGGTCGGCGCTCGCGTATGCGAATGTCTCGTCCCGGGTGAAGGTACTGCTGGTGACCTCCGGCATGCCAGCCGAGGGCAAGTCGACCGTGTCGGTGAACCTCGCGATGACCCTCGCGGCGCTCCGCAACTCCGTACTGCTGATCGACGCGGACATGCGGCGCCCGCGCGCCCATGAGCACGCCGGGATCGACGGTTCGGTCGGACTCACCAGCGTGCTGCTCGACGAGGTCGAGTTCGAGGTGGCGAAGCATCGTGTCGCGGACACCACGCTCGACATCCTCCCTGCCGGCACCATCCCGCCGAACCCTGCCGAGCTGCTCACGTCGGCCCGCATGGCGCAGCTTCTCGACTTCGCGGCCGCGGACTACGACTACGTCGTGATCGACTCGCCCCCGACGCTCAGCGTCGCGGACGCCAATCTCCTGGCCACGCAGACGGACGGCGTGATCCTCGTCGTCGACGCCACGAAGACGAGGCGCGCAGCGTTGGAGAAGAGCATCAAATCGCTGGAATCGGGCGGCGCACGCATCCTCGGCACGGTCCTCAACCGCGCACGTCCCGATCGTCACCGCAGCGAGTACTACAGCGAGTGAGCGACCCGCGGTCCGCTGTGCGCGGTCACGCAGCATATCGGCGGAGGCGTTCGAAACGTTTGCCATCGCCTGGAGAGGCGGTTATTCTTCATGGGTTGCGAGGGGGGCTCGCTCTTTGTCGCCGGTGTTGAAACTGCGGCGAAGCGTGGGTTGATCGTGCAGTCTGCCCCAGAAACGGTGACATCGTGTCCTTTCCGTTCCCTGTTCGTCTCTCGTCTTCCGCAGCGCCCGCCGCGCCGCGGCGTCGCCATCGCATGCTCGCTGGCGTCCTCGGCATCGCCGTCGCGCTCTCCGGAGCGCTGGTCGCCGCACCGGCGTCCGCGGCGGTCGCCGCCTCACCGTCCGTCCGGCCGGCAGCCACGTCTGCGGCGCCTCTGCTGTCGGACGATATGAACCGCACCGTCGCCTCCGGCTGGGGCGCGGCTCCCGTCGGCGCCTGGCGCGTGGTCGAGGGCACGTCGAGCGTCGCGAACGGGCGTGGGATGCTCGCCAGCCGGAAGCCCGGGATCACGGCGCGGGCGACCGTGGCCGGGGTGACCGCGGCGGACGTGTCCAGCCGCTACACGGTGACCGTCCCCGCCCTCCCCGTCGGTGGCCCCCTGTACCTCGCCCAAGCCGTCCGCATCGTGGGCAAGGACTCGTACGGCGTGCGGCTGCGGGTGCACCCCGACGGCTCCGCCTACGTCTCCGTCGTCCGGATGACCGATCTCACGACGGTGCAGAATCTGAGTGAGCGGCGACTCCCGTTCGCAGTGACGAAGGGCATGTCGCTGCGCGTTGCCCTCGATGTGACCGGAACCAGCCCGGTGACGCTGGCGGCCAAGGCCTGGGTGGCAGGGGCAGCCGAGCCCTCCGCGTGGCAGGTGACGCACGCCGATTCCTCGGCGGCCCGGATCACAGCGGCGGGGGGTTACGGCTTCGCGCTGTACACCTCGTCCGGGGCGAAGGCGGCCGCTCCGCTGGCGCTCGACGACCTCCTGGTCACCGCGCCGACTCCCACTCCTGCGCCGACGCCGACTCCTGCGCCGACGCCGACCCCTGCGCCCGCACCGAACCCGGCTCCGCCGGCGAACCCGACGAACCCGGTCACGCCCGCTCCGCCGGCGACTCCGGCCGGCGTCCGCGGAAAGCCAGGTGCTGCTGCCCCCGGCACGCTGTCGTACCCGGCTCCCGCGACCGCGATCTACGCAGCGCCGGGCGGATCCGACGCCGCTGCCGGCACGCAGAAGGCGCCGGTGCGCACGATCGCGGCGGCGCTGCGGCTC
Organism: Microbacterium sp. LEMMJ01; assembly: GCF_002114135.1. Classification (NCBI taxonomy): domain Bacteria; kingdom Bacillati; phylum Actinomycetota; class Actinomycetes; order Micrococcales; family Microbacteriaceae; genus Microbacterium; species Microbacterium sp. LEMMJ01. Next base: position 275,830 of record NZ_NCTV01000015.1, on the reverse strand, counting down.
GTGCCGAACGGAGGGACCATCGTCCTCCGGGGCGGGACCTACCACGAAGAGGTCATCGTGCCCCCGCAGAAGCGGGTCACGATCCAGCCTGCTCCGAACGAGGCGGTCTGGATGGACGGGGCGAAGGCCGTCACCGGCTGGAAGGCCGCAGGGAACACCTGGACGGTGGACGGCTGGGGGACCGCGCTCGACTCGAGCCCCACGTACACGAAGGGTGCGCCCGACAACGCCCAGGCGGAGTGGCGCTTCGTCGATCCCGCGTATCCCATGGCGGCGCATCCGGATCAGGTGTGGGTCGCGGGCGTGCAGCTGCGGGAGGTCGGTTCCGCCGCACAGGTGGTCGCCGGGACCTTCTTCGTCGACGACAGGGCGAAGCGGCTCGTGATTGGCACGAATCCCACGGGCAAGTCCGTGGAGGCGAGCGTTCTCACTCAGGCACTCTCGATCCGCTCCGCTGGATCCGAGGTGCGTGGCATCGGCGTGCGGCGATACGCCACCAGCGTGCCCCAGATGGGGACGGTCATCGCCGCGGCGAGCGACATCACGCTGGCTGACGTGACCATCCGCGACAACTCGACGACCGGCTTCTACTCCTGGGCGCCCCGGACGACGCTAACGCGGGTCTCGTTGATCGGCAACGGGCTTCTCGGCGGTGGAGCCAGCCAGGCCGACGGCTTGAAGGTGAAGCAGATGCTCTCCGTCGGCAACAACGCCGAGCGCTTCAACCACTCCCCGGTATCCGGGGCGTTCAAGGTCACCCGGACGCGGGGTGTGACCGTTTCCGACAGCGCCTTCACCGGAAACGCCGGGCGTGGTCCCTGGTTCGACGAGTCGGTGATCGACATCGTCTTCACGGGCAACGACGTGATCGGCAACACCGGCCACGGCGTCATGGTCGAACTCTCCGAGCGGGCGGTCGTCGCGGACAACATCATCGCGCGCAATGGCGATTTCGGACTGTTCGTCCTGAACTCCGGAAACGTGAAGATCTGGAACAACACGTTCGTGGGCAACGCGAACCGCAACATCAGCATCGGCCAGGACGATCGCCGGGCCTCCGACCCGAACGCGGCCGGCCACGATCCGCGCACCCGCTACGCGCCCCTGGCGCCGTGGATCGTGCGCAACACCGTCATGTCGAACAACGTCATGGCGGAGAGCGCCGGCAACTGCCTCGTCTGCGTGCAGGACTTCTCGACCACCTTCACCGGTTCGCAGATGATGTCGAGCGTGAACGGCAATCTCTATCACCGCACCGCCGCGGGCACGCCGCGGTGGTTCTCCGCGTGGTCGAAGGGATCGGTCTCGCGGGATCCGGCGGTCGCCGACACCCTGGCCGCGTTCACCGCGGCGACGGGCCAGGACCGCCGCTCGCAGTTCGTGCAGGGAGCGTCCGTCGTGTCCGCGACGTACGCGCTGACTCCCGCGCAGGCTCAGCGGCAGGCCGCGATCGCGGTCCCCGTCCCGGCGGATATCGCGTCGGTATCGCGACTCCCCGGCAACAGCGCGACCCTGGGGGCCCTGCCGCGGTGACGATCTAGGTATGGGTTCTCTTCTCGCTGTCGGCGCCCGCGCGCTGACGATGGTCATCGCGCTGGTCTGCGGCGTTCTCACGACACGGATGATCATCGGGGACGCGGGCGTCGGCAGCTTCGCCCTCTACACGCTGCTCACGACGATCCCGTCGCTGCTGACGTTCACCGACCTGGGCAGCGGCGCCGTGCTCGTGAACGCCGTGGCCACGAGCGACGACGTCCGGACGGACGAGAAGCTGCGCTATCAGTTGACCTCCGTCGGGCGGGTGCTGCTGCTGTTCGCCGCCTCCGCGATGGCGATCAACACCGTGCTCCTCGCCACCGGAGCGTGGGAGCTCATCTTCGGCGACGCCGGGCAGCAGCCGGGGGCGTCGCTGGCGGCGTTCTTCTGCGTCACGATCTTCTGCCTGGGGATCCCGCTCGGCATCTGGGCGCGGATCATGCTCGGGCAGCGCAAGAACCACATCGTGATCCTGCTGCAGGGCCTCATCTCGCCGCTCACCCTCGCCGGCGTCTGGCTGCTCCTCACGTTCGGCGGCGGCGACCTCCACTCCTACGCGGCCATGGCATCCTTCGCCGCGTCGCTCATCGTCTCGATCCTGGGCGTGCTCATCACGGCGCGCACCACCTCGCCGCTGATCCCGGAGGCCGCCCGCATGGTGCTGCGGCCGCGACGCTTCCCCGGCGTCCGGGTCATGGACGTCGGCTGGCCGATGCTGGCGCAGATGGTGACCTATCCCATCGCGGTCGGGTCGCAGCGCTACGTGATCGCGCAGCTCGGCGGCCCGACCGATGTCGCGGAGTACGGGGTGGCCGGCCAGGTGTTCTTCGCGCTCAACGGCCTCGTGATGGCCGGTGGTCTCGCCCTCTGGCCGCACTTCGCCCGCATGCGGCACCAGGGCGACCTGCGCCGCGGACCGTTCCTGCTGTCCGCGCTGTTCGCCACGGCGGTCGCCCTCGCGACGGTCATGGTGTGGCTCGTCGGCCCCTGGCTGTTCGGATTCATCACGCAGGGGGAGCTGGAGGTGCGGCCGACCACGATCTTCGCGTTCGGACTCATGATCATGCTCACGGCGGCCGTGTACCCGCTGGGCATGTTCATCATGGACAAGCCGGGCATCCGCTTCCAGGTGATCCCGACTTTGAGCATGGCCGCCGTCGGGATCATCCTCGCGTTCGTGCTCACGCCGATCCTCGGCATCGTCGGGCCGCTGGTCGGCGTCGCGTTCGCGCTGCTGGTCTGCCAGCTGATCCCGTTCTCGATCTACATCGTGCGCAACCGGGCACGGCTGACCGCCGACGCCCCCGCATCGGTGTGACCCGCGGGCGCTCCTCGCGGGTCAGTCCAGGACGCCGGCGGTGACGCCGGCGCGGTAGACCGCGGGAGCGTGCCGACGCAGGGCCTCGTCCCGGCTCGCGGCGACGCCGGCGACATGGTCGTCCCAGCGTGCGCGGACCTCCGCGAGCGCGGTCGCGATCGCGTCGGCATCGTCCGGAGCGACCAGCTGCGCGGTGGCGTAGCCGCCCGCGGCTTCCCGCAGGCCGCTGCTGTCGCTCGCGATGACGGGACGGAGCCCGAGTACGCCCTCGACGGCCGTGTTCCCGAACGGCTCGTCCACTCGGGACGGTACGACCAGGACGTCGGCCTCGGCGAGGAAGGGCCAGATGTCGGGATGGAACCCGGCGAAGGTGACCGGGACCCCGGTCTCGTCGGCCCGCGCGCGCAGATCGCGCTCGAACCACTCGTAGCCCTCGAAGACCGCGCCGAGCAGCGTGACCTCGATCGGGCTGCCCGCGGCCTGAAGCGCGGCGGCGGCGTCGATGACCAGATCGGGACCCTTCCGCGGCGAGAGCCGGCCCACATAGAGCACGCGGAGGGGGCCGTCGAGGCGGGAGCGCGGCGGAGCAGGGTGCTCCGGTGACGCGACGCCGTTGGCGACCACGCGGGTCCGGTCGGCGAGGGCCGGGAGCGCGCGCCGGATCGTGTCCAGGCTGAACCGGCTGTTCACCAGGGTCCGGGCGGAGGCGAGGTGCGGCGCGTAGAGAAGCCGATTCACCAGCGTGCTGCCGGAGGCCTCGGCCTCATGCACGTGGCTGACCGCGCGCGTGCCCCGGAGCCGGGCGACGAGAGGCCACTGCGGGATGATGATCGTCGACACGTAGACGGCGTCGGGACGGACGCGTCCGATCAGCCGCCACGCCGCGCCGAGGCCGCGGAACATGTCGCGGAAGAGGCGGGGCAGCCCCCGCGGGGTGAGCAGGACCTTGCGCAGCACGAGCATCGGCAGGATGACGACCTCCGCGCCGGCCTCTCGCAGCGGGGCGACGAGGAGACCGGTGCTCGGCAGGGCGACCACGACGCGGGCCCCCGCCTCGACGAGGCCGGTCGCGCTCTCGAGGAGCATGCGGTCGGACCCGAACATCTCCGCGCCGGGATGCACGAGGAGGACGGTCTTGCGGTTCTCTCCCGCGGTCATCGGGCGGCGTCCGCGGGGGCGGGGGCCCAGTCCGTGCTCCGTCGGCGTGCGCGCCGGGCGGAGGAATGGATGCTCGAGCCCTCGGCGAGGCGGCGAGCGAGGTCTTCGTACTCGTCGGCCACGTCGTCCCACCGGAATCGGGTCCGGGCGATCTCCTGCACCGCCGCGGCGCGCGCGTCGCGTGCGGCCGCACCGCCCTCGGCGGCGGTCACATGCGCGGCGACGTCGTCCGCATCGGCGAAGAACCACCCGTTGCCGTCGAGCACCTCGCGGTTGAAGGGCACCTCGTAGCCGATCACGGCCGTGCCCGCTCCCATGGCGCGGAGGAGCGACGGATTGGTGCCGCCGACGGAGTGTCCGTGCAGGTAGGTGGCGGCGTGCGCGTAGAGCGCGTCGAGGAGCTCCTGGTCGTAGACGCCGCCGACGAGGCGGATCCGCTCGTCGCCCTCGGCGGCGTTCCGGATCTCCTGGATGTATCCGGCCGCGTACGGTGCAGACCCGACGACCACGAGCGGCAGGCGCGCGGCGCTGGCCCGGTAGCCGCGGACGATCTCGAGGACGTGGTTCTCCGGCTCGAAGCGCGCGACGACGAGGTGGTAGCCGCCGGGAGTGAGCTCCATCTCGGCCAGACGATGCGTCGGGGGCTCGTCGAGGATCGGTGCACCGTAGCGGATCAGCTCCGTCGGCACGTCGAACTGGTGGCGGTAGTAGTCGGAGATGCCGGGGGCGTCGGCGATGAGCGCGTCGGCGGTGCGGACGCCGAACTGCTCGGCCCAGCGATAGTAGGCCTTGCCGCGCGGACCCCACTTCGAACGGCGCCACTCCAGACCGTCCATGTGCAGGGCGACCGGCGCGCGACGCAGCCGGAGCAGGGGGAGGAACGGCGAGTTCGCGGCGTTGAAGACGAAGGTCGCGTCGGGCCGGCGGTGGACGAGCAGGTGCAGGGCCGAGAGGCCGGTGTGGCTGAGCGTCTCGACCTGCTTCACGGGAACGGCGGGCAGATGCACCACGCGCATGCCGAGGTACCGCTTCTCCCGCTGCTCGGAGCCGCGGGTGTACACGACGACGTCGTGCCCGCGGTCGGCCAGCCGGCGTCCGACCTCCTCGATGGCCGTCTCGAACCCGCCGTACGCGGCAGGCACGCCGCGGGTCCCCACCATCGCGATCGTGAGGGGTGTCGTAGTGCTCATCCGCTCAGTATGCCCCGCTCGGCTGCGCCATGACCTTCGCCGTGCGCCACATGATCTGCAGATCGTTCATGACCGACCAGTTCTCCACGTACCGCAGGTCCAGCCGCACGCTCTCGTCCCACGAGAGGTCGCTGCGTCCGGAGACCTGCCACAGACCCGTGATGCCCGGCTTGATGTAGAGGCGGCGGAACACGGTGCCGTCATAGGCCGTGACCTCGCTGGGCAGCGGCGGACGAGGGCCGACGACGCTCATGTCGCCGACGAGCACGTTCCAGAACTGCGGGAGCTCGTCCAGCGACAGCTTGCGCAGCACCTTCCCGACGCGGGTCACGCGCGGGTCGTCCTTCATCTTGAAGAGCAGGCCGGCGCCCTCGTTCTGCTCCTTGAGCGCCGCGAGCTGCTTCTCGGCGTCGGTGCGCATAGAGCGGAACTTCACCATCTTGAACCGGCGGCCGTCCCGTCCCACGCGCTCCTGGAAGAAGAACACCGGGCCAGGCGAGTCGAGCTTGATGAGCGCGCTGAGCACGGGGGTGAGCAGCGCGATCGGGATGAGCGCGACGGTGGCCACGACGATGTCGAGCGCGCGCTTGAGAAGGTGGACCCCGCCCTCGTAGGTCGGGATCTTCACCTGGATCAGCGGCAGGCCGTCGACCTGGCGCAGCGAGATGCGCGGCCCCGCGACGTCCGTCAGACGGCTGGAGAGCACGAGCTCGGCGGCGGTGCCCTCGAGCTGCCAGCTGAGCTGCTTGACGAAGTCGGGGGACCCCTCGGGGCGGCTCGCCACGATGATGGTGTCCGCCCCGAGCTGTGCCGCCGCCGCGGCGACGGTGTCCAGATCGCCCACGACCGGGTAGATGCTCTCCCCGATCCTGAGCGCGCCAGCATTGCGATCCAGCAGCGTCGTCCCCACGACGTGATAGCCGTTCTCCCCGCCCTTCTGCAGGGAGTCGATCACATACTCGACGTCCTCGGTGGCGCCGACCACCAGTGTCCTCGACGCGAACCGACCGGACAGACGCTGCCGCTGCAGCCAGCGGCGCCAGGTCCAGCGGGCGAAGAGGAGACCGAGCATGCCGACCGGGAGGGCGATGAAGAACAGCGGCTGCAGTCCTTCCCACTCCAGGAGCACGCCCGCGATGGCGGTGATGCCGAAGGCGAGTCCCGCCGCGTGCGCGACGCGACGGTACTCCGTGGCCCCGGACCCGAAGATGGCGGCGGCTCGGCTGTTGAGCGCCGACAGCATCAGGTACCAGGCGAGACCCAGCAATGCGGCGTTGCGCACGGCCTCGATCACCGCGACGCCGGAGACCAGCTGGACCATCGCCGTCAGTGCGACCGCGATCAGGATGACAGCCGCATCCGTGATCCGCAGCCGCATCCGATAGCGACGCTCCCACTGGCGGCGTCGTTCGAGCGTCGCCGACACGCGCGGCGTGCTCGCCGCAGGCGTCACCGACGCGGTCGCTCGCGGTGCCGTGATCGGCGTGAAACCCGTACGAGCGATGCTCAGAGCATCCTCGACGGAAGTCATGCCGAGGCCCCTTGAGCCGTGAATGTACGCAGATAACCCCAGTGCGCCATCGTTTCCCCAGTTTTCCCCAGACCGTGAACCCCACGTTCACGGACACGTCTGCGTCCCGACCCCTCGGGTCCTGCTGATGCTTCGCGATCCCACATCGTGAAGGTCCTCGTCGTCCCAACCGACGAGGCGTGCAGCAGGCACTGCAGACGTCCAACACTGTAGCGGATCCGCTCGTCGGAGGGAAGCCGTTCCGCCGACTCGGTGAAATCCGTTCCGGAATACCGCACAGCGCCGGGCGTGCGGGGCTACTCTTTCGCGGTGACCACGCACCAGACACCGAGCACGCGCTTCCACCTGCGTCCCATGGCACCGCGGGACCCGGGGCAGCCCCACCGCACGGCGAGCCCGTTGGAGCTCTTCTTCGACCTCGTCTTCGTCGTGGCCGTGAGCATCGCCTCGGCCCAGCTGCACCACGCGCTGAGCCACGGGGACTTCCTCCACGGCATCACCTCCTACGCCATGCTCTTCTTCGCGATCTGGTGGGCATGGATGAACTTCACGTGGTTCGCGACGTCGTTCGACACCGACGACTGGCCGTACCGGATCGCCACGTTCGTCCAGATGGCGGGCGTCCTCATCCTCGCCGCCGGAGTCCCGCAGGCGTTCGACGAGGGGAACTTCACGCTCCCCGTCGTCGGCTACGTGGTGATGCGCGTCGCGATGGTGGCCCAATGGCTGCGCGCCTCGCGGACCGAGGAACCGCTCCGGGGCGTCGCGCTCCGCTACGCGCTCGGGATCGCGGTCGTGCAGGTGCTGTGGATCCTGTTCCTGCTCATCCCGTCCGGTCCGGTCCAGCTCGTCGCGTTCGTCGTGTTCGCGCTCATCGAGGTCAGCGTCCCGGTGTTCGCGGAGCGCCGAGGACAGACGCCGTGGCACCCGCACCACATCACCGAGCGCTACGGTCTCTTCACCCTCATCGTGCTGGGCGAGAGCCTCCTCGCCTCCGCGAATGCGATCATCGACGCGCTCGACGAGGTGGAGGCGCTCGGTCCGCTCCTCGCCATCTCGGCGCTGGCCTTCATCGTCACGGCCGCGCTGTGGTGGATCTACTTCTGGCCGCCCCACCACCGGGCCATCACGACCCTGGGGCGTTCCCTGCGCTACGGCTACACGCACTACTTCGTGTTCGCCGCGGCGGCGGCGTTCTCGGCCGGTGTCGAGGTCGAGCTGGATGTGATGACGGGGGAGAGCCACCTCGCCCCGGTGATCGCCACGTTCACCGTCTCGGTGCCGATCGCCGTCTTCCTCCTGGGGATCTGGTGGATCGCGATCCGCGACAACGCCGACCGCGTCGTCAACGCGGTCATCCCCGTCGGCGCGCTGCTCGTCCTGCTCGATCCGTTCGTGCCGGTGCCCGTGGCGCTGACGGCGACGGTCATGGTGGCGATCGTGATCGTGCTGGTGATCCGGCCGCCCGTTGCTCGGGGAACCGTCGTCACGGACGAGTGATCCGCGGCGTCACACGCTGGCGGCGAAGAGGTCCCGGCATTCGCGGCGCAGGCGCGCGATCGCCTCGCCGTCGCCGCGCAGGTGGCGGATGAGGGCGTGCTGGAGCATGCCGTCCGTGAGCGCGTACGCGAAGAGCGGCGTGAAGCGGCACGGGCGTCCGCAGAGCTCGGAGTAGCGCTCGACCACGCGCCAGATGGCATCCTGCAGGTCGGCCTCGACTTCGGCGATCGTGTCGCCGAAGCCCGATTCGAACAGGGACTGGTTGCGGAGGTCGTACCAGAGCCGGTGCAGGCGGGCGTCGTCGTGCACGCTCCTGGCGAGCTCCTCGGCGGCCCCGGCCGCCAGCTCCTCCGCGGTCTCGGCCCTCTCCAGCACGGCGAGGTAGCGGTCGCCGAGCCCGCCCTTGGATATCCGCACGGCCTCCGCGATGAGGTCGTTCTTGTCGGTGAAGTAGTAGTGCAGCGACCCGTGGGAGAGCTCCGAGTGCTGCGCGATCTCGCGGAGTCCCGTCCGCGCGAACCCCCGCTCGGCGATCGCCTCCAAGGCCGCTTCGGCCAGCGCCCGCCGGCGCAGCGCGAACTTGTCCACCCCTGCGCGTTCCGCGCGCTTGTCCGCTGTCGTCATGCTGTCCCCCGGTCTCGTCCCCTTCGGGATCGGTGCGGGCAATGCTATGGCATCTCGCCCGATCTGGACAGGTGTCCGGGAAAAACTTGACAGGTGCCAAGTGGCATGTTCCACTGGATGCGCCACGGCCGCGCATGTCCCCTGCATGACGGCCGTCTTCGTGGCCGCGCGCGCGATTCCCCCATCGCCCCGGCCCTGCGTTGTCCGCCGAGTTCTTCGAGCGCCAGCGCTGCAGAGCGGAGCGATGTCCCCGCATCCTCCGCTCTGCTCCTGACTCCACAGGAGCCCCAGGGATCACGCATAGCTTCTTGATTGTTCACCCGTCGAGCATGGGGGCAACGCCGCCGACGCTCGAGAGGAGCACATCATGAGCCGCATCCCCGAACCGACCCCCACGCCGCAGGGCCCCATGTACGAAGGACGACTGCTGGACCGCGCGGACGAAGAGGTCGTCGACCAGGGCGTCGCCTTCGACCTCCGGACGCTGATGAGCCGTCGCGGGCTGCTGATCGGCGGCGGGCTCGGCCTCGGTGCCGTCGTCCTCGCCGCCTGCGCTCCCGGCGCCACCGGATCGTCGTCGACGACCGCCACCCCCACGCCCAGCGCCACCGGCACGGCGTCGGACACGGTCACGGAGATCCCCGACGAGACCGCCGGCCCCTATCCGGGCGACGGCTCGAACGGTCCGGACGTCCTCGACGAGGCCGGGATCATCCGCCAGGACATCCGCTCGTCCATCGACGGCGGGGCCACGGCCGACGGCGTCCCGCTCTCCTTCGAGCTCCAGATCCTCGACCTCGCGAACGGCGGGGTGCCCTTCGCCGGCGTCGCGGTCTACGCGTGGCACTGCAACGCGCAGGGGGAGTACTCGCTGTACTCGTCCGGGCTCGAGGACGTCTCCTATCTGCGCGGGGTGCAGGTCGCCGACGACGACGGCAAGGTATCCTTCACCTCCGTCTTCCCCGGGTGCTACTCCGGGCGCTGGCCGCACATCCACTTCGAGGTCTATCCGGATGCGACCGCGATCACCGACGCGTCGAACGCGATCGCCACGTCCCAGCTCGCGCTGCCCGAGGATGCTTGCAGTGCGGTCTATGCGGAGACGGCGTACTCCGGATCGGCGGACAATCTCGCCCGGATCTCCCTGACCTCCGACAACGTCTTCGGCGACGACGGCGGGGTGTCGCAGCTCGCCACGACGACGGGGAGCGTCACCGGCGGATACACCGCGACCCTAGTGGTCGGCGTCGACACGACGACCACGCCGAGCGCCGGCGTCGCGCCCACCGGTGGCGGTGGTCGTCCCCCCGGAAGCTGAGGCTCTCGGCGCGTGGTTCGTGGATCTGCTAAGCTGATCGTGCAACGTGTGCGTTTCGCCCCCTCTCGGCCGCCTCGTCGCCACTGATCAGGGCCATCCACGGACCACGCACATCGACGCGCGCGGAATCCGCCCTCGGTCTCTTCACGCGCGGAGCGCCACAGCGCGCCCGCCCCACAGCAATGAGCATGAGCATGAGTACCACCACCGTCCCTTCCTCCATCCCTCTCACCTGGAAACAGGCCGACGTCGACGTGCACGTCGCCACCCGCAACGGTGAGTTCGCCGGGTTCGTCGAGTTCGACGGATCCGCGCACCGGCTGCGCGACGAGCGCGGCACCGACCTCGGGTCGTTCCCGTCGCTCGACGACGCCTTCCGTGCGCTCGCCGCCGCGCAGCAGCCCGCGCGACCGGCGGCATCGCCGGCCCTCCCTCGGACGCGCGGTCGGCGGCCGCGTCGAGCACGGGCCTGAGTCGTATGCCGCCTCGCGTATGCGAGCGCGGTTAGTGTGGCCACAGCGATCGGCAACCGCCCTTGGCTTCTTCAGCTCAAGGGCTCCCGATCGACAGGAGAGCATCATCTCCCGCACATCCTCCCCGTCCGTCACCGCCACCCTCGGCCCGGTGCGTCAGACCTACGCCGGGAACGCCGAGTTCCCGCCTCTCACCCGGGCGTACCGGGACGTGCAGCAGGTCGTGAAGGAGACCGGGCTCCTGCAGCGCACCCCGGTGTTCTACACGCTGGTCGGCGCGGCGCTGGTCGTCGCCTTCGCCGGCTGCGTCGCGGGCTTCCTCCTCCTCGGTGACAGCTGGTTCCAGCTCCTCATCGCCGCCGCCCTCGGGGTCGTCTTCACGCAGGTCGCCTTCCTCGCCCATGAGGCGGCGCACCGGCAGATCCTCTCCACGGGGCCGGCGAACTTCCGCCTGGCCCGCGTGCTCGCCGGCATCATCGGCATGAGCTACCACTGGTGGGACTCCAAGCACACCCGGCACCACGGCAACCCGAACCAGGTCGGCAAGGACCCCGACATCCAGGTCGACACCATCTCCTTCCTGGAGGAGGATGCGGCGCAGTCGCGTGGCATCGTCCGACTCATCACGCGCACGCAGGGGTGGCTCTTCTTCCCCCTCCTGACGCTCGAGGGGCTCAACCTGCACTACCTCGGCCTGAAGCACCTGATGACGCGGAAGAACGTGAAGGGACGCTGGACCGAACTCGGTCTCATCGTCCTCCGGTTCGCCGTCCTCCTCGTGCCGCTGTTCCTCCTGCTCCCCGTCGGCATGGCCTTCGCGTTCCTGGGCGTGCAGCTCGCGGTCTTCGGCGTCTACATGGGCGCGTCCTTCGCCCCCAACCACAAGGGCATGCCGGTCATCGCCCCCGACGCCAAGCTCGACTTCTTCTCGAAGCAGGTGCGCACGTCGCGCAACATCCGCGGCGGATGGTGGGTGACGGGGCTGATGGGCGGCCTCAACCACCAGGTCGAGCACCACCTGTTCCCGAACATGTCGCGGCTGCACCTGTCGAAGGCACGCGGCATCGTGCGCGACTACTGCGCCGCCAACGGCATCCCGTACACGGAGACGAGCCTCGGGCAGTCGTACGCGATCGTCATCGCCTACCTCAACCGCGTGGGCCTGGCGGCGCGCGACCCGTTCGACTGCCCGGCGGCGGCACAGCTCCGCCGCGCCTGAGCACACGGATACGACGAAGGGACGAGCAGACACCTGCTCGCCCCTTCGTCGTCTCTGCGCGGGATCAGCGCTTCGAGTCGTCCGTCTCGATCACGTCGATCGTGATCTTCTCCAGGGGGCGGTCGTCGTCGAACTCGTCGTCGAGGACCTCGTCGCCGCGGAAGGTCTCGACCGATGCCTCGACGACGTCGTCCTCGATGTCGTCGTCGTCCTCGTCGATCGTGGCCTCGGTCACCGCGATCTCGGTGGGAAGGCTGTCGTCGCTGAAGATGCCGTCCGGGCGGATGAGCTCGCGCACCTCGGCCATGAAGCTCGTGAGCTGCTGCTGCTGCCACCGCAGCTGACGGGCGCGGTCCTCGGCGTCGCGGAGGACGGTGGAGGTGTGTCCGGTGACCGCGTCGACGATCTTCTGCGACTTCACGCGGGCACGCTCGAGGATCTCCCTGGCGCGCACCTGGGCGTCGGCCTCGATCGCCTGCGCCTGCGAGCGCATGAGCTTCTCGTAGCCGTCCGCCTTCGCGGAGATGCGCTGCGCGTGCTCCAGCGAGGCCGTGACCTGCTCGTTCGCATCGGTCGTGATGCGCTCGGCGTGGGCGACGGCCTGGTTGTGCAGCACGAGGAACTCCTGCTGCGCGTCGTCCTGACGACGGGTGAGGGTCTCCTCGAACTCCAGCACGCGGGCGTTCATCTCACGGACCTCGCGCTCGGCGTCCGCACGCAGCTGCGTGGTCTCGCGCGTGACCAGCGAGCGGAGCGCGGCGGCGCCCTTCTCTGCCTCGGTGCGGATGGCGGTGGCCTCCTGGGAGGCCTGGCTGACCTTCTCCGCGGCGTGCGCCGCCTCGCGCTCGATGCGCGCCTCGTGGGCCGTGTACTCGGTCTCCATCTTCAGCCGCACCTGGTCGGCGTCGCGCTGCGCCTGCGAGATGATGCGCTCGGCGTCGGCCTCCGCTTCGGCACGCTGCGCGGCCACTTCCTCGCGGGCAGAGGTCATCAGGCGGTCGGCCTGCACGGCGGCGTTCTGGATGAGCACGTTCGCCTGCTCCTCGGCCACGCGCAGGATCGCCTCGAACTGCTGACGCGACGGTGCCTCCTCGCCATCGGCCTGCGGCATGTCGACGAGCTCGGAGGTCAGGGTCGCCACCTGCTGCTCGGCGTCGGAGGCCTTGGCGTTCGCGGCCGCGAGCTCCGCCTCCAGGGCTTCGCGGGCTTCGCGCTCTTCGGCCTTGATGGCCTCGACGGACTCGGCCTCGCGCGCCTTCGCCTCGGCCAGCTCGTCGGCCGCCTGCTGGAGCTGCGTGCGCATCGACGCCAGCGCGGCGTCGACCTCGTTCTTGTCGTAGCCCCGGAAGCCGATCGTGAACGCCGAGGTGGACGAGGAGGACGACTCGCGCGGAGTGGTCTCGATCAGCTGATCGAAGAAGTCCGGCGACCGGTCGTCGTCGCGGGGGGTGCCCGAGGAATCGCTCATGGGTTCAAGCCTTTCTGGCGTGTCCGCGACACGAAGCGGACTTCGTTTCGTGGACGGGATCGCAAGCTCGGGGGAGGAGGCCCCCGGCATGCGCCACGACCGGGTCGTCATCCGTCCCTGCGGGGCGCGGCGCGCGTCTAGCCTAATTGCGTCACCTGGGAATCGTGACCCCTAATTCCAGGCTCTGCGAGCGACGATCAGACCCGGCGGAACCAGCGCGCGTTGCGGTCGTCGAGCTCCGGCCCGCGCTCGAACAGGGAGACGGGTCCGTCGGCCACCTCGATCCCGCGGGTCGCGGCCTCGGCGGACACCAGGGCGCGCAGCTCCCGCCAGAGGGGTGCGGTCTGCGGGAAGCCGAGGTACTCGCGGAAGGTGTCGACGCGCACGAGAGTCCCCGCGCTGCCGGGAACCAATCGCGCGACGGTGTCGTCCGGTTCGACGAAGCGGACGCCCAGCGCGCCGTCCGGGAGTAGCGAGAAGCTCCTGCCTCGCTCCTCGACGATCACGCGCAGCAGCTCCGCCGTGGCCGTCGGGGAGGCGTGGACGAGGAGAGTGGCTCCGAGGTCGGCGAAGATCTCCTCCATCCGCGCGGCGGTGTACCGGGCTCCCGCGCGCTCGCCGGCCGACGATGCGCTGCGCCGCACCCAGCCGCGCAGGAAGGCGGCTCCCACGATGAGACTGAGGATGACCAGGAAGAGGACGAGGATCAGAGCGGTGTCCAGGGCAGCGGCCTTCCGTGCTGAACGTCGGTGCGCGTCAGCGCGGGCCGGTGAGATGGTCCAGCTGAAGGTCGCCGGTGGCGTTGAGTGCCTGCATGATCTCCTGGATGCGTTGCGGGTCCACGGCCGGCGGCTCCGCCTCGTCGAAGCCGAACTGCAGGGGGATCGCGGGATGGATCCAGACGCTCGCTCGCCGGTCGATGCCGCCCTCGGGAGGCTGCCAGGTCATCATGAAGCTCTCCTGACGACGCAGCTTGGTGGCGATGACGATCTTCAGATGCGCGAGCGTCGCGTCCTCGATGAGGATCGGATCTGAGTGCCCGTCGTACCGGAGTCTTCCCATGGTGCTGACGGTACACCCCCGTGGGGTCTCACGATCACCGGCGGGAGACCGGCGGAACGAGGCGAAGGGGGTGGCGTTCGCGGGGCGGAGCGCCTGGCCTTGGTACGGTGACCGCGGAGGACACCACGTCCCCTGGGGCCGCCGAGCAAGAGAGAACTTCGAGATGAAGCGCACGTCCCGCTTGCGTCTTGGTCGCATCGGGATCGTCGCCGTGCTCGCGATCGTGCTGGGATCGCTGACGCCGGCCCTCACCACGACCGGTTCGGCGAGCGCGGCGTCCGACGGCTACATGGTCTACCCGGCTTCGGGCAACATCCAGTCCAAGGTCGGCGACGGATGCCTCGGCAACTATCGTGCGCACGACGGCATCGACATCTCGCGGAACGGCGGGACGCCGATCCTGGCGGCGTATGACGGCGTGATCAAGAGCCGCACGTCGAACGGCGGCTACGGCAACTACGTCGACGTGCAGCACCCGGGCGGCTACGTCACCCGATACGCCCACATGGCGGCGCCCGGCTGGTACGCGCCGGGGACCAAGGTCCTGCGTGGGCAGCAGATCGGCGTCGTCGGGAACACCGGCAACTCCGCCGCCTACCATCTGCACTTCGAGGTGTGGCTGAACGGCAAGGTTTACTCGCAGATCAACGGGGGCTTCACCTGCCTGTCGAACGTCACGCGGGGCGGGACGATCCCACTGTTCTTCCCCGGGCTGGGTACAGGAGACCCCGCGGGACTCGATGCCGCCGACTTCACCGGAGACGGAAACACCGATCTGCTCCTCGTCGCCGGTAACGGCGATCTGCGCCTGCGAGCGGGTGACGGCCGCGGCGGCTTCGGCGCCCCCACCACGCTCTTCGGAGCTGACTGGGGGAACTCGAGGCGCCACATCACCCACACGGACTTCAACGGTGACGGCAACGCGGACATCCTCGTGGCGCGCTCCGACGGGGTTCTGGAGTTCTACGCCGGGAACGGCGTCGGCGGCTTCCGGGCCGCGAACACGCCGGGGTCGGGCTGGTACTCCATGCGACACGTCGCATCCGGCGCGGACTTCACCGGGGACGGTCGGCAGGACCTCATCGGCGTCTCCGAGGGCGGTGTGCTGACGGTGTATCGAGGGAACGGCGCGGGAGGCTTCAGCACGCCCCACATCACCTATGGCGGCGGCTGGGACGCCTTCCACTACCTCATCGCCGGCGACTTCGACGGGGACGGGCGTGGGGACATCCTGGCCGTCACCGGCACCGGAGCACTCCAGCTCTACACCGGGTCGTCCGGGCTGCGAACCTCCCGGCAGGTGGGCTCCGGATGGCAGGAGTTCACCGAGGTCACCGGTGGGGTGGACTACAACGGCGACGGGCGCGCGGACATCATCGGGCGCACGGCCGCCGGACAGCTCTACTTGTACCCCGGGAACGGCAGCGGAGGCTTCGGGGCCAGGATGCTGGTCGCCTCGGACGCGGCGGACTACCTCGCTATCGAGTAGTCCCGTCCTCCGGGCCCACGCCAGACGGCGACGCGTATCGTGGGCGCATGGCCGCTCCGACGCTCGATGACATCGCGGCGGCGCTATACGCCGGACCGCCCGAGGAGTTCACGACCGCCCGGAACGCACGGGCGAAGGACCTCGACGACCGAGCGCTCGCCGCGGAGGTGAAGGCGCTGCGCAAGCCCGCGGTCGCCGCCTGGGTCGTCAACGTCTTCGCGCAGGAGCGTGCCGCCCAGCTCGGGGAGGCCTTGGCGCTCGCGACGGAGCTGCGCGAGGCGCAGGAGGACCTGGATGCCGCTGCACTGGCGAAGCTCGGCCGGGAAAGGCGCGCGCTGACCAGGCGCCTCGCCGAGACCGCTGCCGACCTTGCCGGCTCCCGCGGGGAGCGAGTGACGGCGGCGACGCGGGATGCGGTCGAGCAGACGATCTCCGCGGCATTCTTCGACCCGGATGCGGCTGCCGCTGTCGCCTCGGGGCGTCTCGTGCGGGCATTGGAGCCTTCGGGTAACGCGGACGACATCCGGGAGGCGGTCGCCGGGACTCTGCCGACGCTGCAGCCCCAACCCCCGCGCCCCCCGGACGAACTGCAGGAGCGTCGGAAGCGCCGGGATGCGGAGCGTCAGGTGGCGGCTGCGGAGAAGGATCTCGCGGCGGCGGAGCGGGCCCTCGCGAAGGAGGACGAGGTGGTGCAGGCGCTGAGCGATCGCGCCGAGGAGCTCGCGGACGGCATCGCCGAGTTGGAGGCGCAGCTGGAGAAGCTGCATCGGGAAGCCGACCGCGTCGAGCGAGACCGTCCCGCCGCGGAGGAGCGGCGCACCGCGGCCGTGGAGAAGAAGGACGCCGCCGCTGAGGCCGTGCAGGCGGCGCGCGCAGCTCTCGCCGACCTCTGAGCGGGCCTCAGCTCCGGGCGGAGGCCTTCTCCTCATCGGAGTTCGGTGTCCATCCGAACCAGCCGTCGTCGGACGGGATGACGCTCCAGTCTCCACAGACGAAGACGGTCTTCGCCTCGTAGGCCGACGGGCCGTCATCCAGGGTCCAGGTCGGGGCGGAGGTCCGCTCCGTCTCCACGCACTCGTCCGGCAGCGCCGTCGTGCTCGTCAGCAGGAGCACGGCGTCGTCGGCATCCTCGATGGTCGACGTCCGGAGCGTGAGAGCGGTCACGTCGTCCGGGACCCAGTCCGCGTCGACCGGCGTGTCCGCGCGGAAGGCGTCGGCGTCGTCGAAGGTCGTGGTCGACTGCTTGTGCACGAGACCCTCCACGGCGGCGCATCCGCCGAGCAGTAGGGTGCCGCCGAGGAGCAGGGCGGCAGCGGGGAGGAGGTGTCGTCGTGTCATACCTCCACTCTGTTGGCGCGGCTCGCGGGCGGCGTCCGCCGGGGGAGGTATCCCTCGTCACCCGGAGGAGTGATCTCTGCCGGAGGCGTCTCCGATAGCCTCGGGGGGTGCGGGAGGAAGTCCTCGGTGATCGACATGAGTGACGACGTCGGCCGCGCAGTGATCGCGGATCTGTGCCGGATCCCGAACCCGGAGTCGATCGACAGGACGGCGTACGTCGACCTCGGCGGTGTCTCCCAGTTCGTCTCGATCCGCGGTCGCAGCACACGGAACCCCGTGCTCGTCGTCTGCCACGGCGGTCCTGCCCTCCCGTCGCTGCCCTCGTCGTGGGTCTGGCAACGCGGCGTGGAGGACTACTTCACGGTCGTCAACTACGACCAGCGCGCGAGCGGCAAGTCCGCGGGGTCCGTGACCGAGGACGTGGACCTCAGCGTCGACCGGTACGTCGACGATCTCGTGGAGCTGATCGCGTGGCTCCAGGGGAAGCTCGGCGTGCAGAAGGTCGGGGTGCTCGGGCACAGCTGGGGGACGGTCCTCGGGCTCACCCTCGCCCGACGGCGTCCCGACCTGCTGTGGGCGCACGTCGGCGTCGGCCAGGTCATCTCCGGTCCCGAGAACGAGGAGGAGAGCTTCCGCCACGCGATGCGGAGTGCCGTCGCGGACCGGAACGAGCAGGCGATCTCCGAGCTGCGGGCACTCGGGGAGTACCCCGGTGACGAGCCGCTGACCGTCGAACGCATCGTGACCTGCCGGAGATGGGCGCAGTACTACGGCGGGCTCTCGGCGTATCGCTCCGACTTCGCGTACTTCACCGAGTCGCAGGAGCTGTCCCCGTATTACACGGACGCCGACCTGGGCCTCATCGGTGTCGGACAGCGGGCGACCATGCCCGCGGTGCTGCCCGCCCTGCTCGGCTTCGACGCCCGCGATCAGACGGCGTTCGAGGTGCCGATGCTCCAGTTCCTCGGACGGCACGACTGGACGACCCCCACCGGGCCGGTCGTCCGCTGGCTGGAGACCGTGACGGCACCGTCGACGCATGTCGTGTGGTTCGAGAACTCCGCGCACCTCTGCATGTTCGAGGAACCGGGGAAGTTCCTGGTGAGCCTCGTGACCCACGCGCTGCCGCATGCGGTCGCCGCAGGGCAAAGCAAAACCCCCGCCATGTAGAAGCTAGGCGAGGGTTTCTGGGCTGATTGTAATGATCAGCCTTGTGGCTCCGACCGGCATCGATCCGGTGACCTTTCGATTTTCAGTCGAACGCTCTACCAACTGAGCTACAGAGCCGCGCGGCGATGATGCTGCCGCGTCCTAGACGAAGAGCCCTCTCCGAAGAAAGAGCTCGTCGCACGGAGCGACCCTGACGGGACTTGAACCCGCGACCTCCGCCGTGACAGGGCGGCACGCTAACCAACTGCGCTACAGGGCCATACTGGTGTTTTCAATTGTATCGGATGGAGTGACCCCAACGGGATTCGAACCCGTGCTACCGCCGTGAAAGGGCGGCGTCCTAGGCCGCTAAACGATGGGGCCGAGTCAGTCCCGGGGGACTTCCTTGCCGACGCTCAAGCATAAGGGATCATCCGGGCAAATCGCGAATCGAGCCCGGAACCCGCTTCCCCCGGGCGTGTTCGAGCGGGACCATGGAGGGGTCGGGGATGCCGTTCGCGCCGCTCCAGGAGTCTGGTGCTGGTGTGAAAGTTGTTGTTACTGTGGCATCTGTGAAACCGGCGGAAGGGGCCGTGTGAACGACAAGACCACGCAGGATGCGGCACTCGCGGCATCCGCGGACTGCGGGTGTGCGCCCACCCCGACGGAGCGACGTACCCTCTTCGGTGACGGCATCAGCCGCCGCGGCGCTCTCGGACTCGGCGCGCTCAGCGTCGTCGCCCTGAGCGCGTTCGGCATCACGTCCGGAGTCACGGCCGCCCACGCCGCGTCGTACCCGAGCTGGGACGACGTGCAGAAGGCCAAGCAGAACGAAGCCTCCAAGGCCGCAGAGGTGAAGCGCATCGAGGGGCTGATCGAGTCGCTCACGCAGAAGGTCTCCGAGACGCAGGCCGCCGCCGAGGTCGCCTCGACCGAGTTCTACAACGCGCAGCAGGCCTACTTCGCCGCGATCGCGGAGGCCGACTCGCTGCAGGAGAAGGCGGACGCGCAGGCCGCCGTCGCCGACGAGTCTGCCCGCAAGGCCGGTCAGGTCGCCGCGCAGCTCTACCGCAACGGCGGTGACGACACCTCGCTGGAGTTGTTCTTCGCGGGCTCCGCGGCCAACGCCGACGAGCTCCTCGCCCGCCTCGGCTCGATGGACAAGCTCCTCGAGTACAACCAGACCGTCTACAACGACGCGGTCGCCGCGCGGAACTCCGCGCAGTCCCTCAGCGACCAGGCGGTCGTCGCCCGGGACGAGCGCGACCGGCTCCAGAAGATCGCCGAGGAGAAGATGGTCGCGGCGCAGCAGGCCGCCGACGCCGCCCAGGCCGCTCTCGACGAGCAGTCGGCGAACCTCGCCACGATGCAGGCGCAGCTTGCCGCGCTGAAGGACAACACCGCGACCACCGTCGCCGGCTACCAGAAGGGCGTCGAGGAGCGCGAGAAGGAGCGCAAGCGCCGCGAGGCCGCCGAGGCCGCCGCGAACGCCGGGGGGAACAGTGGCGGAGGCGGCACCCCGGGAAGCGGCGGCTGGGTGCGTCCGCACGGCGGCTACCGCAGCTCCGGCTACGGCCCCCGCTCGCAGCAGTGCAACGCCAACGGCTGCTCGTCGAGCTGGCACTACGGCGTCGACCTCGCGAACGGTTGCGGCGCGGCGATCTACGCGGCGCACTCGGGCACCGTCGACGCGGCCTTCTACAACGGCGGCTACGGCAACTACGTCCGGATCCAGCACGGCGGCGGCATCGCGACCGGCTACGCGCACATCAAGCCCGGCGGCTTCGCGGTCCGGAACGGCCAGTGGGTGCGCGCCGGCCAGGTCATCGCGTATGCGGGCAACACCGGCGGCTCGTTCGGCTGCCACCTGCACTTCGAGGTCTACATCAACGGCCGCTACACGAACCCCATCGACTTCATGGCGAGCAAGGGCATCTCCGTCTGACGGATGGCTGGACAGCAGAAGACCCCCGGACGTCTGGCGTCCGGGGGTCTTCGCTTCGACAGGCTCAGCGACCCAGAGAGGTCTGCGACCCAGAGAGGTCTGCGACCCAGAGAGGTCTGCGACCCAGAGAGGTCTGCGACCCAGAGAGGTCAGCGACCCAGAGAGGTCAGCGACCCAGAGAGGTCAGCGACCCAGAGAGGGTCGGGTCAGTGGCCCTGCTCGCCGAAGCGGACGATGGCCTCGTCGAGGATGCGCTGCGCCTCGGCGGCGTTGCCCCACTCGTCGACCTTGACCCACTTGTTGGGCTCGAGGTCCTTGTAGTGCTCGAAGAAGTGCGCGATCTCCTTCTTCGTGTACTCCGGCACGTCGTCGATGTCCTGGATGTGCGCCCAGCGCGGGTCCTTGGAGAGCACGGCGACGAGCTTGTCGTCTCCGCCGGCCTCGTCGCTCATCTTCAGCACGGCGACGGGGCGGACCTCGACGACGACGCCGGGGTAGATCTGGTGGTCGAGGAGCACCAGCACGTCGAGCGGGTCGCCGTCCTCGCCGAGCGTGTTGTCGAAGTAGCCGTAGTCGGCCGGGTAGCCGAAGGTCGTGTAGAGCACGCGGTCGAGGTGCACTCGCCCGGTCTCGTGGTCGACCTCGTACTTCACGCGGCTGCCGCGCGGGATCTCGATGACGGCGTCGTGTGCGCCCATGCGTGTGCTCCTCAGGAAGATCGGTTGGATGCCGCGGACCAGCCTACTCGGGGGTCGCGGATCCGACCGTGACGGACGACACGGTGCCCTAGCGTGGAGGGATGCCTTCCCTCGACCCCGCCGTCGCCGAGATCCGCCTCACCGTGCGCACCGCGCTCGCCGACCTGCCCGAGGGCTCGACGGTCGTCGTCGCGGTGTCCGGCGGTGCCGACTCGCTCGCACTGGCGGCGGCCACCGCGTTCGAGGCCGCGAAACGCGGGGTGCGTGCGACCGCGGTGACGGTCGACCACGGTCTGCAGGACGGGTCCGCCGACGTCGCGGCGGAGACGGCGCGCATCGCCGGACGGCTCGGGCTCGAGGCGCTCGTCGTCCGCGTCGAGGTTGACGGCGACGGTGGTCCGGAGGCGGCCGCGCGGGACGCGCGCTACCGCGTGCTCCGGGACGCGGCGGGTGACATCGGCGCGCGAGCGGTCCTGCTCGGTCACACGCTCGACGACCAGGCCGAGACGGTCCTGCTCGGGCTCGCGCGCGGCTCCGGGGCGACGAGCCTGCAGGGCATGGCGCCGGATCGGGAGGACGAGGACGGCCTCCGGTGGCTGCGCCCGCTGCTCGGCGTGCGCCGCGAGACCACCCGTGCGTTCTGCGC
The DNA here is from genome assembly GCF_002114135.1 of Microbacterium sp. LEMMJ01. Taxonomy (NCBI): domain Bacteria; kingdom Bacillati; phylum Actinomycetota; class Actinomycetes; order Micrococcales; family Microbacteriaceae; genus Microbacterium; species Microbacterium sp. LEMMJ01. Next base: position 254,168 of record NZ_NCTV01000015.1, on the reverse strand, counting down.
CGCGGCGGAGCTGCAGCCGTGGGACGACCCCCACAACACCGACGACCGCTACACGCGGGTGCGGGTGCGCCGCCACGTGCTCCCGGTGCTGGAGACACAGCTCGGTCCGGGTATTGCCGAGGCGCTGGCGCGCACCGCCGAGCAGCTCCGGGAGGACGCGGAGGCGTTCGACGAGATGATCCACGAGACGATCGAGGACATCGTCGAGCACGCGGAGGCCGGGATCTCCGTGAGCGTCGCCGCGCTCGCCGCCAACCCGGCCGCGCTGCGCAACCGCATCATCCGTCTCGTGGTCGACAGCGAGTTCGGGGCGAGCCTGAGCCGCGCGCAGACGATCGAGGTCGCCCGCCTCGTGACCGACTGGTCGGGTCAGGGCCCGATCGACCTGCCGGGGTGCGCTGCCGTGCGCCAGGGCGGCCGGATCGTGTTCACCGCCGCGACCCGCTGAATCGCGGGCCGCGGCGGCGTCACGTCCTACTTCTTGCCGCCGAAGAGGCCGCCGAGGATGCCGCCGAGGTCGATACCGCCGCCGGAGCCGCTCTTGCCGCCGCCGAGGAGGCCACCCAGCACGTCACCCAACCCGCCGCCGGAGCCCGAGTCGCCGCCGCCGAGGATGCCGCCGATGACGTCGCCGATCCCGCCGGAGCCCTCCGTGCCCGTATCCGCCTTCGCCGTCTTGTCCTTGGTCGCGTTGGCGATGAGACCCATTACGATCGGCGCGAGGATGGGGAGGAGCTTCCCGAAGTCGATGCCCGGGGTCGCCTTCGACTCCGTCAGCTCCTTCGTGACCTCCTTCTCCTTCCCGCCGAGGATGTGGGAGACGATCTTCTCGCCGTCCTCCTGATCGATGTCGTCGACCGTCGCCGGGCTCGACGCGCCGCGGTGCTTGCCGAGGGCCTTCTCGATGGCCGCCGATCCCTCGGTGCTCTCTGCGTTCTTGGCCAGCCCGCCGAGGAGCACGGCGCCGCCCTGCTCGACCGCGACCTTGGCCTCGTCGCGCGACACTCCGAGCTTCTGCGCGATGTCGTCGAGGGGGACCTGGCTGAGGATGTCGTGAGTCGCCATGGGGATCTCCTTCCGTCGGGGCGTGCGCCCGCGTCACCGTCAGAGTAGTGCGGTGTCGACCTGCGGGGGGAGGGTACGCGCCCGCGACCGGAGCACACTGCCGCGTCGCCTAAAATCGATCCATGCGCGCCGCGGAGATCCAGGACGACCTTGCACAGATCCTCGTCACCGAGGAGGAGATCCACGCCAAGCTCGACGAGCTCGCGGCGCAGGTCGCGAAGGACTACGAGGGCAAGGACCTCATCCTCGTCGGCGTGCTGAAGGGCGCGGTCATGGTCATGGCGGACTTCGCGCGGGCGCTGCCGTTCCACGCGCCGATGGACTGGATGGCGGTGTCCAGCTACGGCGCCAGCACGAAGTCGAGCGGTGTCGTGCAGATCCGGAAGGACCTCGACACCGACCTGCACGGCAAGCACGTGCTCATCGTCGAGGACATCATCGACTCCGGCCTCACCCTGAGCTGGCTCCTGGAGAACTTCGAGTCCCGCGGTGCGGAGTCGATCGAGGTCCTCGCGCTGCTGCGCAAGCCGGAGGCCGCGAAGGTCGAGATCGACTGCAAGTACGTCGGCTTCGACATCCCCGTGGAATTCGTCGTCGGCTACGGGCTCGACTACGCGGAGCGCTACCGCAACCTCCGCGACGTCGCCGTGCTGGCACCGCACGTCTACAGCTGACGCTTCGACAGGCTCAGCGACCCAGGCGGGCTCAGCGACCCAGGCGGGCTCAGCGACCCAGGCGGGCTCAGCGACCCAGGCGGGCTCAGAAGCCGGGCGGGTTCAGCGACCCAGGCGGGTTCAGCGACCCAGGTGGGCTCAGCGACCCAGCGTAGGGGCGTTGCGCCGTGGGTGAACGCACAGCGGCCCCCTAGCACGGAGGCGATACGCTGATCCGACCATGGATGTGAAGAAGCTCACCCGCAATCCGCTGATCTACGTCGCTCTGATCGGCGTGCTGCTCTTCGGCGGATTCCTGCTGATCTCGAACCTCGGTGCGCCGAAGCAGATCACGACGCAGGAGGGGCTCGAGCTGCTCTCCGGCAAGACCGTGACCGAGGTCATCACCACCGACGGCGATCAGCGCGTGGACATGACGCTGTCGAAGCCGTTCGAGGGCTCCGAGAACGTCCAGTTCTACTACGTCGAGGCCCGCGCCGACGAGGTGGTCTCCGCGATCGATGCGGCCGCTCCGAAGGACGGCTTCAACGACGCCGTGCCGCGCGCGACCTGGTTCGACGGCTTCCTCTCCCTGCTGCTTCCCCTCGTGCTGCTCGGCCTGCTGTTCTGGTGGCTCCTGTCGTCCATGCAGGGCGGCGGTGGCAAGGTCATGCAGTTCGGCAAGTCCAAGGCCAAGCTCGTCAACAAGGAGACCCCGACGGTCACCTTCGCCGACGTCGCCGGTGCCGACGAGGCCATCGAGGAGCTCCACGAGATCAAGGAGTTCCTGCAGGACCCGGCGAAGTTCCAGGCCATCGGCGCCCGCATCCCGAAGGGCGTGCTCCTGTACGGCCCTCCCGGAACCGGGAAGACCCTCCTCGCCCGCGCCGTCGCCGGCGAGGCCGGAGCCCCGTTCTACTCGATCTCCGGTTCCGACTTCGTCGAGATGTTCGTCGGCGTCGGCGCCTCCCGCGTGCGCGACCTGTTCAGCCAGGCCAAGGAGAACGCCCCGGCCATCATCTTCATCGACGAGATCGACGCCGTCGGCCGTCACCGCGGCGCCGGCATGGGCGGCGGCAACGACGAGCGCGAGCAGACGCTGAACCAGATGCTCGTCGAGATGGACGGCTTCGACCCGAACGCGAACGTCATCGTGATCGCGGCCACCAACCGTCCCGACATCCTCGACCCCGCACTGCTGCGCCCCGGCCGCTTCGACCGTCAGATCGGTGTCGACGCCCCCGACCTCAAGGGCCGCCAGAAGATCCTCGAGGTGCACAGCAAGGGCAAGCCGCTGTCGAAGAACGTCGACCTCGAGGTCGTCGCTCGCAAGACCCCCGGCTTCACCGGTGCCGACCTGGCGAACGTGCTGAACGAGGCCGCGCTGCTCACGGCCCGCTCGAACGCGCAGCTCATCGACAACCGCGCCCTCGACGAGGCCATCGACCGCGTGATCGCCGGTCCGCAGCGTCGCACTCGCGTGATGAAAGACAAGGAGAAGCTCATCACGGCGTATCACGAGGGCGGACACGCGCTCGCGGCGGCGGCGATGAACTACACCGACCCCGTGACGAAGATCACGATCCTGCCCCGCGGCAAGGCGCTAGGCTACACGATGGTGCTGCCGCTGGACGACAAGTACTCGGTGACCCGCAACGAGCTGCAGGACCAGCTCACCTACGCCATGGGCGGTCGCGTCGCCGAGGAGCTCGTCTTCCACGACCCCACCACCGGCGCCTCCAACGACATCGAGAAGGCGACCTCGATCGCCCGCAAGATGGTCATCGAGTACGGCATGACGACGCAGGTCGGTCCGGTCAAGCTCGGCACCGAGGGCGGCGACATGTTCGTCGCGCGCGACATGGGCCGTGGTCGCGAGTACTCCGAGAAGGTCGCGGAGCGCGTCGACGCCGAGGTGCGGGCGCTCATCGAGCAGGCGCACAACGAGGCGTATGCGGTGCTCAGCGAGAACCGGGACATCCTCGACCGTCTCGCCCTCGCGCTCCTCGAGGAGGAGACCCTCGACCACAACCGCATCGCGGAGATCTTCACCGAGGTGAAGAAGCTCCCCGAGCGTCCGCTGTGGCTGTCGAGCGAGGACCGTCCGGTCTCGGAGCGGCCGCCGATCGAGGTCCCGAAGAAGGACGTCTCGCTCGCCGCCTCCGTCGAGGCGCCGACGGCCCCGCCGCGTCCGCAGCAGGGCTCCGCCGGAGCGGGCAACCCTCGTCCCGCGACGGCGTGACGTGACCGTCGACAAGGGACGCGTCGAGCGGCTCACCAGGGAACTCCTGGAGGCGATCGGCGAGGACCCCGATCGTCCGGGGATCAAGCAGACGCCCTCGCGGATGGCCGAGCTCTACGCGGAGTTCTTCGCCGGTGTGGGCGAGGATCCCGCCGAGCCGCTCGCCCACACGATCAGCGTGACCCGCGGGCCGGCGCCGGACACCCTGCCGTCCGGCGCGGTGCTGCTGCGCGACATCCGCTTCCGCTCGGTGTGCGAGCACCACCTCCTGCCCTTCGCGGGGCATGCGCACATCGCCTACCTTCCGGGCGAGCAGGTCGTCGGCCTCGGTGCGCTCGTGCGCGTCGTGGAGATCCTCGCCGCGCGGCCGCAGGTGCAGGAGCGGCTGGGGGAGCAGATCGCCGACACGATCGCCGAGAACCTCGACGCGCGCGGCGTGCTCGTCGTGCTCGATGCCAGCCACGGCTGCGTGACGATGCGGGGCGGGCGGCAGACCGAGGCCTCGACGCTGACCATCGCGGCGCGCGGGGTCTACACGGATCCCGTGGCACGCGCGGAGCTGGTGACCCTGATCGGCATGACCGTGCCGGGGGCCGGGACGTCGCGCGCATGACCGGCATCTGGGGCATCGTCAACGTCACCCCCGACTCGTTCAGCGACGGCGGGCGGTATCTCGACGCAGACCGCGCGGTCGCCCACGGCCTTCGCCTGCGCGCGGAAGGGGCGTCCGTCCTCGACGTCGGGGGCGAGTCGACCCGGCCGGGCGCGGAACGCGTCGGGGTGGACGAGGAGCAGCGCCGGGTCCTTCCGGTCGTCGAACAGCTCACGGCGGCCGGCGCCGTCGTCAGCATCGACACCCTCAACGCGTCGACCGCCGCGGCCGCCGTGCGCGCGGGAGCGCGCATCGTCAACGACGTCTCCGGCGGACTGGCCGACCCCGACATGCGCGCCGCGGTGGCGGAGTCGGGTGCCGACTTCGCGATCGGGCACTGGCGGGGCTTCTCCGCCGACATGTACGCGAACGCCGATTACCGCCGCGTCGCCCGAGAGGTGGCCGGCGAACTGCGCGAGCGCATCGGGGAGGCGGCCGCCGCCGGGATCGCGCCCTCCCGCCTGATCGTCGACCCCGGTATCGGGTTCGCCAAGGCCGGTGCCCAGAATTGGGACGTGCTGCGGGGCCTCGACGAGATCGTGGGTCTCGGCTTCCGCGTGCTGGTCGGGACGTCGCGCAAGCGCTTCCTCGCCGACGTGCTGCAGGAGGCGGCCCCGGGCGGTGACGGCGTGTCCGAGGAGCGCCGGGACCTGGCCACCGCGGTGACGAGTGCGCTCGCGATGCGCGCCGGCGCCTGGGCGGTGCGCGTGCACGACGTCGCGGCCACCCGCGACGCCCTCGCGATCACCCGCGCCTGGGAAGGCTGAGTGCGAGGTCGGAGCGTCGCCGTACCCTAGAGGCATGGACTTCCTCGACGAGATCGTGCTGACAGGGCTGACCGTGTTCGGCCACCACGGCGTCTACCCGCACGAGCGGGAGAACGGACAGGAGTTCACGGTCGACCTCCGGCTGCGGCTCTCCCTCGAACAGGCCGCCGCGTCCGACGATGTGGCCGACACCGTGCATTACGGCGAGCTCGCGGAGCGGGTGGCCGCCGTCGTCGCGGGGGAGCCGGTGAACCTCATCGAGACCCTGGCCGAGCGGATCGCGGACGTCGCCCTCGGTGACCGCCGCGTGCAGCAGGTGACCGTCACGGTGCACAAGCCGCAGGCGCCGATCGCCCTGACCTTCGGCGACGTGGCTGTGACGGTGCATCGGACGCGGGCTCCGGAGTCGCTGGAGGACATCACCACATGAGCCGCAACCTCACCCGCCCGCCGGAGGTGCCGGGCCCCCGAGCTCCGCGCCCCGAGACGGTGGCGGTCGTCGCGCTCGGCGCCAATCTCGGAGACCGCGAGGAGACGATCCGCGCCGCGGCCGCGCGCATCGCTCGGCTGCCGCTCGTCTCGGACGTGCGCCTGTCGCGCCTGTTCGAGACGGTGGCGCTGCGCGTGGACGGCCCCGATCCGGACGCCCCCGGGTACGTGAACGCGGTGGCCCTGGTGACCACCCGGCTCGCTCCCGAGATCCTCCTCGGCATGCTGCACGCCATCGAGGACGAGAACGGCCGCGTGCGCGGCGAGCGGTGGGGCGACCGCACCCTCGACCTCGACCTCATCGCCTATGGCGACGTCGTCTCGGACGACCCCCGCATCCAGCTGCCGCATCCGCGGGCGGCGGAGCGGCTGTTCGTCCTGGAGCCGTGGCTCGACGTCGACCCCGACGCCGAGCTCGTGGGGCGCGGCCGGGTCGCCGATCTGGCGGCGGACCTTCGCGCGCGAGGCGAGGGATGAAGCGCACCTCCGCCGGACTTCTCGCCGTCCTCGCGCTCGTCGGCGCCGGGGCCGGCTTCATCCTCGACCAGATGCTCACGGCGACGGGGCGGGCCACGTTCACGCCGTCCCTCTTCCTCCCGGTGCTGCTCGTCCTCATCGCGGGCGCATCGCTCGGGGTGGCCTGGCCGGTGCGGCGCAGCGTCCGCTCCGGGGTGCGCATCGACCCGTTCCGTGCCCTCCGGGCCGCGACCCTCGCGCGGGCGTCGAGTCTGCTGGGGGCGATCCTGGCGGGCTTCGGGGCGGGCCTGCTGGCCTTCCTCCTCACGCGCCCCATCGATCCCCCGATAGGGTCGACTGTGGCCATGGTGGCGCTGATCGCGAGTGCGGTCGTGCTCGTCATCGCCGCTCTCGTCGCCGAACAGTTCTGTACCCTGCCGAAGGATCCTGATGACTCAGAACCCAGAGACCGCGCCCCTGAACCCGGCGGAGGGCACTGACCTCGGCGCCCTCGACCAGGGCACCTACACGGGCCTGCGCGCGGCGCGCAACGAGGCCCGCCTCGAGCTCGACGGCACCTGGCACCAGATCTCGCCGCGCTACGTGGTGTCGCAGATCGTGCAGAACGTCATCTTCCTGGCGATCGTCGTGGCGGCGGCCGTCGTGCTGAACATCGTGCTCGAACAGGATTGGGTGTGGATCCCGGCCGGGGTCATCATCCTCATCACCCTCGTGACGCTGGTGATCCTCCCGCGTCAGGCGCGGGCGATCGGCTACATGCTGCGGGCGGACGACATCGTGTTCCGCAAGGGCATCCTCTGGCAGCGCATGATCGCGGTGCCCTACGGTCGCATGCAGCTCGTCGACATCACCCAGGGGCCGCTCGACCGGGCGTTCGGCATCTCCCAGCTCAAGATGGTCACCGCGGCGGCCACCACCGGCGTGCAGATCCCCGGCCTCACCCAGGCGGCGGCCGAGGCGCTGCGCGACACGCTCATCCAGGTCGCCGAGACCCGCCGGACCGGACTGTGAGCGAGTCGCAGCTCCCCACCGCCGCGCCGGGGCAGACCTCCGCGGGCGCACCGTCGACGCACCTCGCGGACGGCGAATGGCACCGGATGCATCCGCTGACGCCGCTCTTCAAGGGCGGCCTGGCGCTCATCATCGTCGGCGGCATCGTGATCGCGAACATGCGCGACCGCGTCATCGCCTGGCTCGTCGGGCAGTTCGCGCCGGAGGAGGCGCACTACGACGACTACACCGGCGGCGATCCGGTCGACTGGGTGCTCGCCAACAACTTCGCCCTGATCGCGCTGCTGGGTGTCCTGGCGCTCGTCGTGGTGCTCGTGGCCATCTTCTGGTTCGTCTGGCGCTTCCAGCAGTTCCGGATCACCGGGGAGCACGTCGAGGTGCGCAAGGGCATCATCTTCCGGTCGCACCGTCGCGCCCCGCTCGACCGTGTGCAGGGCGTGAACCTCACGCGGCCGTTCCCCGCACGCATCATCGGCCTCGCGAAGCTCGAGGTCGTCGGCGCGGGCACCGACGCGAACGTCGCGCTGGAATACCTGGCGACGCCGCGCGCCGAAGGCGTGCGCGCCGAGATCCTGCGCCTGGCCTCCGGTGCGCGAGCCGCTCGGCACGCGGCGTTGGATCCGCAGAGCGGCGCGACGTCCGGCGGCACCGCTCCGGTTACCGCGCGTGCACAGCTCGTCGGCTCGATGAACGAGGGCGTCAACGGCCTGCTCGCCGGCGTGGACCTGCAGGACGTCGTCCCCGAGAGCGTCGTCAAGATCCCGGCCGGCCGGCTGATCGGCTCGCAGCTCATCTCCGGGTTGCTGTGGCTGGTCTTCTTCGGCGTGATCTTCGCGATCGCGATCGGGAGCACCCTCATCGGCATCCTCGTCGACGGCGATCCCGACGGCGGGGTGGTGCTGCTGGGCATCGGGCTCGGCATGGGCGTCCCCATGGTCATCGCCGTGGTCGGTATCACGTGGGCGCAGATCTCCAAGTCGCTGCGCTACTCCATCGCGCCCACCCCCGACGGCGTGCGCATCACCTACGGCCTACTCACCACGGTCACCGAGACCCTTCCGCCGGGCCGCATCTTCGCGGTCGAGGTGTCGCAGTCCCTGCTGTGGCGGCCGTTCGGCTGGTGGACCATCAAGATCAACCGCATGAGCGGCAAGAGCGCCGCGCAGCAGTCGTCGAGCAGCGGTCAGCAGTTCAACGTCGTGCTCCCGGTCGGCAAGCGCGCGGACGTGGAGCGCGTGTTGTCGCTCGTGCTGCCCGACGTGCCGGCCGAGAGCATCCCCGCGCTGTGGGACCAGGGTGTCGTCGGTCCGACCGACACCGACCCCTATCGGACGATGCCGCGCCGGGCCTGGTGGCGGCGACCGTTCTCCTGGAAGCGTCACGGATACACGGTGACCTCGGACGGCCTGCTCCTGCGCCGCGGAATCGTGTGGCGCAAGCTCGCGGTCTTCCCGCTCGCGCGTCTCCAGGGCGTGTCGCTGAGCCAGGGGCCCATCGACCGGGCCCAGGGGGTCTCCGGTGCACAGGTGCACACCGTGCCCGGGCCGATCACCGGCCTCCTCTCCGGGCTCGAGCGCGCGGACGCCCTCGCACTGCTCAACGAGGTCAGCGTCGCCGCGGCCGAGGCGGCGTCCCGAGACCACACGCACCGCTGGAGCGAGCACGCCGCGGGAGATCCGGTGGCGCCGCCCGCTCCGCCGGTGTTCGGTGGTCCTGCGACGCCGGCGTCTCCCGCGTTCGGAGGGGCGGCATCCGCTGCGCCCGCTGCGCCCGCTCCGTTCGCGCCGCCGGCTCCGTTCGCGCCGCCTGCTCCGCCGACCGGTGTTCCGGGGTCGGCGACTCCGCCGGTCCCGCCCGTCCGGACTCCTCCGGTGACGCCGCCGCCTGCTCCGCCGGTCACGGCGCCTCCGGTCGCGCCGCCGCCTGCTCCGCCGGTCGCGCCGCCACCGCCGCAGACGGCTGCCCCCTCGACCTCTCCCTCGCCGACCGGCCCGACCCCGCCACCCACCCCGCCGGCGCGACCGGACACGTCGCGCGAGGAGTGAGCGTGGTGCGCGACGGGCGCCTGGGCGTCGGCATCGTCGGGGCCGGGCGCGTCGGTCCGGTGATCGGCGCGGCACTGGCCGGAGCCGGGCACGCGATCGTCGGGATCACGAGCGGATCGGACGACGAGCGTGCGTCCGCGGTGCTCCCGGGCGTCCCGGTGCTGGACACGCAGGAGGTCGTGCGGCGCGCCGAACTGGTGATCCTCGCGGTCCCCTCCGCCGAGCTTCCGTCCCTCGTCTCGGGCATCGCGGAGGTCGGCGGGTGGCAGATCGGCCAGCTCGTCCTGCACACCGATCCGGCGCAGGGCATCGAGGTCCTGCGCCCGGCGGCGGAGCGCGGTGCCATCCCGTTGGCGGTGCACCCGGCGATCACGTTCACGGGGACCTCGATCGACCTCCGACAGCTGCAGGCGGGCTTCGCGGCGGTCACCGCTCCCGCCGCCGTGCTCCCGATCGCCCAGGCGCTGGCCGTGGAGATGGGGTGCGAACCGGTGGTCATCGCGGAAGCCGACCGTGCCGTCTACGCCGACGCGATCGCCACGGCCACGGAGTTCTCCCGCTCGATCATCGGACAATCGACCTCGCGGCTCCGTGACATCGGGGTCGAGAACCCGGGTGGCTTCCTGTCGGCTCTGGTGCAGTCGACGGTCGAGCGGGCGCTGCGCGACGCCTCGGACCCGCCCCCGCTGGTCTGATCGCCTTCCCGGCGCGGTGTCTCGGGCTCAGCGTCCGCCGGAGAAGCCGCCTCCGCCTCCGCCCCCGGAGAACCCGCCGCCGAACGAGCCGCCGGTAGCGGACGAGGTGCCGGTGGACGGGGCCGAGTAGGTCGCGGCCGCGGTCGAGGAGCTCATGAACGCCACGAGCGACGTGCGGAGAGCGAAGGACGTGGGGTCGCCGATCCAGGTCGGGCCGTGCGCCTCCCGGCTGTACGCACTCTCCAGCACCCGGCCCCACTCGTCCTCCATGCCGAACAGCATCGCGTAGGGGAGGAGGCGCTCGTAGACATGGATGACGTCCGCCCCCTCCTCGGTGCGCCGTTCCGCGCCGGTGTAGGACTGCAGCATCCGCAACCGATCCTCCTCCGCGACCCGGATGAACTCGCGCACCCCCTGCAGATGCTCGTACGCCTGCGCACCTTCCGGCGTCAGCACCGTGTGCCGCGAGAAGGTGAAGAAACTCGAGGCCGCGACGAGCAGCGTCCCGACGGAGATGGCGAGAAGCGCGGGGCCGGCGGACAGGCGTCCGGATGCCACGGCCACGATGGCGACGACGAGACCGGCCACGGCGAGGGCGATGGCCACGGACTGCAGGATGACGGCAGCGCGGCTGCGCGCCGTGGTCGTCAGACCGCGGCGGGAGGCCTCCTCCTGGCCCTTCGTCGTCAGCGCGGTCATCCGCGTCGCGAAGGCCTCGCTCTCGGTCGGCAGGTCCACGACGCCGTCCGCATCCGCGTGGAGGAAGAGCGCGTCGAGCGCAGCCTGATCGAGGGGGCTCGGCGCCCTGCCGTGGGGCTGTCGTCGCAGCCGGGGCGCTTCGGCTGACGTGCCTTCCTCGATGCGCAGGGCGCCGCGGACGGCGAGGTGCACGATCTCGGCGGGCACCACGTTCTCGGCACCAGGGAGGAGCGCGGCCGCGAGGAGGGGAGGCTGGTCGTCGGGGACCTCGTACTGCGCCACGATGATCCCGCTGGCGCGGCGCCGACGTCGTCCCGAGCCCACCGTGGCCGCCCACCCGGCCGCGGACAGGCCGACGGCGCCGACCGCGGCGAGCACGGGCCCGAGGTCGGCGACGGGATCGGGCTGGCGGGCGGCCGGCTGGGTCACGGTCCCCGGTGCGAAGCCGACGGCCACCGTCACCCCGTCCCCGGCGGGAAGCGACCGGGTCTCGACATGGAACGTCGCGCCCTCCCCGCCCGCGATCGGCCCCGCGAGCTCGCAGGGAGCCGTGGATCCGGCAGGGCCGATGTAGCATCTCGTCGCGCCGGTGAGGTGGGTGGCCAGTGCCGCGTCGAAGCGGATGTCGGCCCGGAACGCCTCGATCGGCTGCGTGCTGTCGAGGGGGAGGAGATCCCAGTAGAACTCGTCCGCGGTGCGGGAACCCGACGCGTCCGGAGCGCTGCCGACGATGATGTCGCGCATCTCGTATTCGATGACATAGGTGGTCAGGCCGTGGACGAAGTCGTCGTCGCCGGTGAGGACGAAGAGCGTCCCGTCGTCCTCGTCGGTCTCGTACGGGACCGCGGCTCCGTCCTCGTCGGTGACCGCGAGCACCCGGGTGTCGAGGGCGGCGTCCTTGTACGTCGTCGCCAGCCCCCGCACGATGCCGCGGTTCTGGTCGGCGTCGGGGAATCGCGCGACGACGGTCTCCGTCACCTGCATGCGCGCCCGCCCGTCCTCGTCGAGCCCGACGTCGTACACCGCGTCCCAGGAGGCGTAGGAGAAGTCGTCCACGTCGGCGGCGGAGACGACGGTGGTGGCGGTCGCCGGGGCCGCCGCGACGGCGATCTCCGGCGCGAGGAGGGGGACGGTGGCGAGAGCGACGACGGCGCTCGCGCGGAGGATCCGAGTGGGGGCCATGCCTCGAGGCTACCCAGCACGCCGCGCGGCGAGGACGTCCCGCGCCATCTCGGTAAACTGGGGAGGACTTCCAAGGAGCCCCGCACATGACTGACGCGCCCGCCGCGCCCGAAACGGCCTCGGCCGCCCCTTCCGCCGAAGAGGACATCCACGAGCAGAAGGCCGTCCGCCTCGCCAAGCGCGAGCGTCTGATCGAGAAGCGCACGGACGCCGGCGGCGGTGCGTTCCCGGTCGCGGTGCCCGTGACGCACAGCATTCCCGCGCTGCGCGCGGAGTACGGAGACCTCGAGCCCGGCGCCGAGACCGGCGTCGTCGTCGGTGTCGCCGGCCGCGTGGTGTTCAGCCGCAACACCGGCAAGCTCTGCTTCGCGACGCTCCAGGCCGGCGACGGCTCCCGGATCCAGGCGATGGTCTCCCTCGCCAACGTCGGCGAGGAGTCGCTCGCGGACTGGAAGGAGTACGTCGACCTCGGCGACCATGTCTTCGTGCACGGTGAGGTCATCTCCAGCCGTCGAGGCGAGCTGTCGATCATGGCGGACGACTGGGCCATCGCGTCGAAGGCGATCCTCCCGCTGCCCAACGCCTACGCCGAGCTGAGCGAAGAAGGACGCGTCCGCAGTCGCTACCTCGACCTCATCGTCCGGGAGCAGGCGCGGACGACCGTGCGTGCGCGTGCGGCGGTGAACGCGAGCCTGCGGGCGACGTTCGCCTCCCACGGCTACCTCGAGGTGGAGACGCCCATGCTGCAGGTGCAGCACGGCGGCGCGTCCGCTCGCCCGTTCGTCACCCACTCCAATGCGTTCGACACGGAGCTCTACCTCCGCATCGCCCCGGAGCTGTACCTCAAGCGCGCGGTCGTCGGCGGCATCGAGCGGGTCTTCGAGATCAACCGGAACTTCCGCAACGAGGGCGCCGACTCCACGCACAGCCCGGAGTTCGCGATGCTCGAGGCCTACCAGGCCTACGGCGACTACAACCAGATGGCGGCACTGACGCAGGAACTCGTGCAGCAGGCGGCGATCGCGGTGGCCGGGTCGACCACGGTGACGTGGGCGGACGGCACCGAATACGACCTGGGTGGCGAGTGGGACCGCATCTCGATGTACGAGTCGCTGTCGGCCGCGTCCGGGCGGACCGTCACGCCGACGGACGCCGTCGCGGACCTGATCGCCTTCGCCGAGGCGAACGGCGTCGACGTGCCGCCTCAGGCCACGCACGGCAAGCTCGTCGAGGAGCTCTGGGAGCACTTCGTGAAGGGCGACCTCGTCCGGCCGACGTTCGTCATGGACTTCCCCGTCGACACCTCCCCGCTCGTGCGAGAGCACCGCTCCGTCGAGGGCGTCGTGGAGAAGTGGGACCTCTACATCCGTGGATTCGAGCTGGCGACCGGGTACTCCGAGCTCGTGGACCCGGTCATCCAGCGTGAGCGGTTCGAGGAGCAGGCGAAGCTCGCCGCCCGCGGCGACGTCGAGGCCATGCCGATCGACCAGGAGTTCCTCCGGGCTCTGGAGCACGGCATGCCGCCGTCCGGAGGGATGGGCATGGGCATCGACCGTCTCCTGATGGCGATCACCGGCCTGGGGATCCGCGAGACCATCCTCTTCCCGCTCGTCAAGTAGCAGCGGGGCGCTCATTCTCCTCGCCGCCCACGGAAGGCCCACTCCGGCAGGACCGCACCGCCGATCATGGCGTCGAGCAGTAGCGCGAGACTGTACGTCGGGTCGATCTCCCGCGCCATCTCGAGGTAGCGGCCCGCGTGCGTGGCGCGACCGAGCGCCCAGGACAACCAGGCCGCGACGGTGAGCGGGCCGGGGCGTGCCTCCCGCGGGGCTCGTGCCGTGGCCTCGCGTACGGCACGAAGCGCGGTGCGGAGTCGCTCGCCGTCCGGCGCCGTGCCGCGGCCGAGGAACACACGCCCGATGTCGTCGGGCACGGGTGCCCCGGCGGCGGTGAAGGCGAGCTGCGCCTCCATGGTGCGGATGCCCTGACGGTGATCGGTCGCCCACTGCGCGATCGCCGTGTCGCGGACCGGTGGTCGCCCCAGGCACCACACGAGCGCGGCGGCGGTGAGGGGCGGGAGCGGATCCGAGGCCTCGAGAACCGATTCGAGGAACGCGGGGATGTCGTCGAGCAGAGCGGCGGCGGCGATCACCTGCGGCTCGCCGGCGCGCGTCGTGCGCTCCGGACCGAGCGCACGGTCGAGGCCGTGCAGGATGCGGGCGACCTGGCGGGCCTCCGCCGCAGGGGCGGATGGCAACGCCGCTCCGGAGAACTGGTCTCCCGAGACATCGCCGAGCGCGGCGGCCCCGGGCGGCGGAACGATGTCGGTCAGCGGATGCAGCACCGGATCGGTGTCCTCGTACCGGCTCCAGCCCTCCGGCGTCACGCACAGGGCCTCGACCACTCGGAGCCCCGCGCCCTCGGCGCAACCCAGAAGCGTGTCGACCGCCACCGCGTGCGGAAGCACGAGGCCGTCCGGCGTCTGCTCCGCCGGGGTGTCGGTGTAGACGACGACGGCCAGGGCGTCGGTCCCCGGCACCCGGACGACCAGGTCGACCGCCGCCGTGGCGTAGTGGAGGACGGGGATGACGTGATCGGGGAGGTCGAGGCGCATCGCCCCGTCGCTGCGGGAGCCCCGGAACGGGAGGAGGACGATGCTCTCGCGTGGCGTGAAGCCGGCGAGGGCGGGCACGATGGCCAGGAACTGGGCGGAGTCGGAGGCGCGGAGCACGGTTGTCATGAGGAGAGGGTGACGTTTCTGCGCACGTGACGGGGCACCGGAGGGGCGCTGTGGATGAGAATCCTGGGAAGCGCCACCTGTGCACGAGTAGTCGCTCGCGTACGATGGACGCATGGACAACTTCTGGCTCGCCGCGGCATGGTCGCTCCTGCCGACGGTCGGCGTCAGCATCGTCTTCTTCGTCGTGCTTCGCGGCATCCTCCGGTTCGATCGCACGGAGCGCAAGGTGCACGCGCAGATCGAGGCCGAGGAACGCGCCGCGCGCGGGCTGCCGCCGCGCCCCTGAGTCCGACCCATCCGCTACTGTGAAGCGAGCGCGCCCGGTCCGGCGCGCCCCGGGGTGACCATCCTCGGTGTGGGTGAGGGGGCGAGATGACCGCGGAGTCCTGGGGATGGTGGGTCGCCGCCTTCGTCCTGGTGCTCGACATCATCATCCGCGTCACCGCGATCATCGTCATCCCGCGCAACCGCCGTCCCACCGCGGCGATGGCCTGGCTCCTCGCCGTGTTCTTCATCCCGGTGGTCGGCGTCTTCCTGTTCCTGCTGATCGGGAACCCCCGCCTGCCGCGCGCACGCCGGCGCAAGCAGGAGCAGATCAACCAGTACATCGCGGAGACCAGCGAGCACCTCCACTTCGGGACGCTCCGGCCGAACGCCCCCGCCTGGTTCGGGCCGATCGTGCAGATGAACCAGCGTCTCGGCGCCCTGCCGCTCTCCGGCGACAACGGCGCCCACCTCATCTCCGACTACCAGGAGTCGCTCGACGAGATGGCGGAGGCCATCCGCACGGCGCAGGAGTACGTGCACGTCGAGTTCTACATCCTGCAGTCCGACGACTCGACGGACAACTTCTTCCGCGCCCTCGAAGAGGTGGCTGCGCGGGGTGTGGCCGTGCGCGTGCTCCTCGACCACTGGGCGAACCGGGGCAAGCCGCGCTACCGCCAGACCATCGCCCGCCTGAACGACATGGGTGCGGAGTGGCACCTGATGCTTCCCGTGCAGCCGCTCAAGGGCAAGATGCAGCGCCCGGATCTTCGCAATCACCGCAAGCTCCTCGTCGTGGACGGCAACATCGCCTTCCTGGGGTCGCAGAACATCACGGACTCCACCTACAACCTGCCGAAGAACATCCGGCGGGGCCTGCACTGGGTCGACCTGATGGTCCGCCTGGACGGGCCGGTGGTGCTGAGCGTCAACGCGATCTTCCTCAGCGACTGGTACAGCGAGACGGACGTCGTGCTCGAGGAGATCGACATCTCGCACGCCAACATCGGCTCCGGCGACCTGGACTGTCAGGTGGTGCCGTCCGGCCCGGGCTTCGAGGTGGAGAACAACCTGCGGCTCTTCCTCGCCCTCCTGTACGCGGCGAAGAAGCAGATCATGATCGTCAGTCCCTACTTCGTCCCGGACGAGGCCCTGCTGCTCGCGGTCACCGCGGCCGTCGACCGCGGTGTCGAGGTGCAGCTGTTCGTCTCGGAGGAGGGCGACCAGGCGATGGTCTACCACGCCCAGCGCAGCTACTACGAGGCGCTGCTCCGGGCGGGCGTGCGGATCTGGATGTACCGGAAGCCCTACATCCTCCACACCAAGAGCCTGACGATCGACGACGAGGTGGCCGTCATCGGCTCCAGCAACATGGACATGCGCTCCTTCGGTCTGAACCTCGAGGTCTCGATGCTCGTGCGCGGCGAGGAGTTCGTCGCCGAGATGCGCGAGGTCGAGGACAAGTACCGGTCGCTGAGCCGGGAGCTGACGCTCGAGGAGTGGCTGCAGCAGCCGCTGCGCTCCACCGTGCTCGACAATCTCGCGCGGCTCACCTCCGCTCTGCAGTGATCGCGCGATCCGTCAACCCCGGTTTCGAGGAGCGGAACCCGCCGCTACCCTGAGGGCATGACTCCCCGCAGGCTCGTGCTCGCCGTGTCCTCCGCGCTCGCCGCGGCCCTCGTCCTCGCCGGCTGCACGGTCGGTCCCGGCGGAGCCGCACCGCATTCGACGTCCGACCCCTCCAGCGGCCCGGGAAGCGCCGGGAGCGCGGACGACCAGGACGACATGGACGGAGCGCTCCTCGACGACGGGCGGATGTTCGCTGTCGTCAGCTGGGGGTCGTCGACCTGCCTCCCCCAGGTGGACGAGGTGTCCGCCGAAGGGCAGCGGGTCTCCGTCACGCTCGTCGAGCCGGAAGGTGACGGCGCCACGGAGCAGGCCTGCACGGCGGACCTCGCGCCCCGGGCCAGCCTCGGAGCGCTGCCGGACGGCGTCGACCCGACCAAGGACGTGACGCTGGTGGTGACGTACGGCGACCTGATCGACGAGATCGACGTCGACGGCGACCCCGCCGCCACGGCCACTCCCGGTTCGTCGACCGAGTACCAGCCGTCCGCGGCCTGGTTCGACGACGGCGGTCTGGTGCTGCTGACCTGGGGCTCCTCCAGCTGCGCTCCGGTCGTCGACTCCGTCGAAGCGGACGGCTCGACGGGCACCGTGACCTTCGTCACGGACGAGGATCAGGTGTGCACCATGGACATGGCGCCGCGGGCCACGGTGGTCGAGTTCGCCGAGGACGAGGTCGACGACGACGCCCCGTTCGAGCTGACGCTCGTCGGCGGCGGTCTCGACGGCACGGTCGAGGTCCGCTGAGCCCGACGCCCTCGTCAGAGGATGTGCACCGGGTGACCGGTGGGCAGCGCGAGTAGAAGCGCGCCGGGGTCGGCTCGACACGTGAGGTGCACGGCCTCGCCGAACTCGTCGCCGTCGAGCTCGACGGGTGTGGGGGCGGAGGCGGCGGCCTCGGCGCGGGCACCGCGGAAGTAGTGCACCGAGGCATCCGTGCCGCGGCGCTCGAGCACGAACCGACCGGCTCGTGAGCGGCGCAGCACGGAGTTGTCCCACCAGATCTTGCGCCAGACCCCGAGCCAGCCGAGCACGCCGGTCGGCTGGATGACCGCCACGTCGAGGGTCGCATCGGTGATGGAGGCGTCCGGGATGAGGGAGATGCCGGCCGGAAGCGTGCCGCAGTTCGCGAACAGGATGCTGTGCACCTTGGTGGAATGCAGGCGCCCCGTGCCGATCTGGTACACCGCCCGGAAGGGCTTGGCGCGGGGGAGGGATCGGGCGGCGCCGTCGACGTAGGCGATCCAGCCGACGGACTTCTTCAGGTCGGCACGGGTGTTCGCGATCATGTCGGCGTCGAGGCCGATGCCGGCGAGCACGACGAAGGCATGCTCCTCCTCGGAGCCGTCCTCCCTGGTCATCCGCGCCCAGCCGATGTCGATCGGATGACGGAAGTCGCCGAGGGCGGCGCGGATCATCTCCGCCGGGTCGGCCAGCGGCAGCCCGAGATTCCGGGCGAGGAGGTTCCCGGTGCCGCTCGGCAGGATGGCGAGGGGGACCCCCGTGCCGGCGATGGCCTCCGCGACGGCGCGCACCGTCCCGTCTCCGCCGGCCACGAGCACCACATCCACGCCGCGCGCCAGTGCCTCGGCCGTCGCCCCCTGGCCCGCATCCTCCACGGTCGTCGGATAGAAGGCGGGGTGATCCCATCCCGCCTCTCGGGACAGATCGCGGACCTGCGCGCGCAGGCGCTTCCCGTCGACCTTCACGGGGTTGTACACGAGCGCCGCCTGCTTCAGAACGCGGGGACTCGTGGTCATGGCGCTACTCTAGACCGGCATCCGCCGAGGGGCGGGACGCCGGTGGAGGGAAAACCAGGACGCCCGGTCCCGCGCCGCGCACCTCGTAGACTTGCGGGATGATCGACCTCGCACTCCTCCGCGAAAATCCGGAGATCGTCCGCCGTTCGCAGGCTGCCCGTGGCACCGACCAGAGCACCGTCGACGTCGCACTCGAGGCCGACCGATCGCGCCGCGCGGCACTGGCCGCGTTCGAGGAGCTGCGCGCGGAGCAGAACGCCTTCGGCAAGCAGGTCGCGAAGGCGCCCAAGGAGGAGAAGGCCGCGCTGGTCGCGCAGGCCAAGGACCTCGCCGACCGGGTCAAGCAGGCCCAGCACGCGGCCAACGAGGCCGCCGACGCCGCGGCCGCGGCCCTCGCCCGGATCGAGAACGTCGTCATCGACGGTGTTCCCGCCGGCGGTGAGGAGGACTTCGTCGAGCTGCGGCGCGTCGGGGAGGTGCCGGCGTTCGACTTCGAGCCGCGGGATCACCTCGAGCTCGGGGAGATGCTCGGCGCGATCGACATGGAGCGCGGTGCCAAGGTCTCCGGTGCGCGGTTCTACTTCCTCCGCGGAATCGGTGCCCGCCTCGAGATCGCGCTCATGAACCTCGCCCTCGACAAGGCGCTGCAGAACGGCTTCGTCCCGCTGATCACGCCCACGCTCGTGCGTCCGGAGATCATGCAGGGCACCGGCTTCCTCGGCGAGCACGCCGATGAGGTCTACCACCTCGACAAGGACGACGACCTCTACCTCGTCGGCACCAGCGAGGTCGCGCTCGCCGGGTACCACAAGGACGAGATCGTCGACCTCGCGCGTGGGGCCCTCCGTTACGCCGGATGGTCGACCTGCTACCGCCGGGAGGCCGGCTCGCACGGCAAGGACACCCGCGGAATCATCCGCGTGCACCAGTTCAACAAGCTGGAGATGTTCGTCTACACCACGGCCGAGGACGCCGAGGCGGAGCACCTGCGGCTCGTCGCGCTGCAGGAGGAGATGCTGACCTCGCTCGGCCTCGCCTACCGGGTGATCGACGTCGCCGCAGGAGACCTCGGGTCGAGCGCGGCGCGGAAGTACGACATCGAGGCCTGGGTGCCCACTCAGGGCGCCTTCCGCGAGCTGACCTCCACGTCGAACTGCACGACCTTCCAGGCGCGGCGTCTCGACGTCCGGTACCGCCCGGCCGCGGAGGACGGCGGCACGGCGCCGAAGACCCAGCACGTCGCGACGCTCAACGGCACGCTCGCGACCACGCGCTGGATCGTCGCCCTGCTCGAGACGCACCAGCAGGCGGACGGCTCGGTGCGGGTCCCCGAGGTCCTGCGCCCCTACCTCGGCGGACTCGAGGTGATCCGCCCGCTCGCCGACGAGCAGGCCGCCCGATGACAGCCCCCTGGCTGGTCGGCCTCGACGTCGACGGGACGATCCTCCTGCAGGACGAGACGATGAGCCCCGGCGTGCCCGAGGCCGTCGCCCGGGTGCGGGACGCGGGTCATGTGGTGACCATCGCGACGGGACGCAGCTGGATGGCGACCCGCCGCTACGTGGAGGAGCTCGGGCTGACCGCGGACTACGTGGTGTGCTCCAACGGTGCGGTGACCATGCGCCGTGACGGCGACGAGTGGGAGCGCTGGCACGTCGAGACCTTCGACCCGACGCCGGTGCTCGCCCTGCTCCAGGAGCGCCTTCCGGACGCGCGCTACATGGTCGAGCTCGGGTCGGGGCAGCGGCTGTTCACCGAGCAGCTCGATGACTGGACGCTCGACGGCGGCCGCCAGGTCGACTTCGAGGAGCTCGGGGCCCTCCCCGTCTCCCGCATCGTGGTCGTCTCGCCCGGACACGACGAGGACGACTTCCACCGACTCGTCGCCGACGCCGGGCTCAACGAGGTCTCGTATGCGATCGGCTGGACGGCGTGGCTGGACATCGCCCCGCAGGGCGTCGACAAGGGGACGGCGCTGGAGCGCGTGCGCGACGAGCTCGGCCTCGACGCGGCCCGGGTCCTCGTCGCCGGGGACGGACGCAACGACATCGGCATGTTCGGCTGGGCGCGCACCGGCGGCGGCCGCGCCGTGGCCATGGGGCAGGCGCCCGCCGAGGTGAAGGACGCCGCGGGTGAGGTGACCGCCGACGTCGAGCAGGGAGGGCTGGCGGCGGCGCTGAACACGCTTCCAGCACCCGCCCAGGTCGACGCAGGAGAATAGAACTCGGCTAGACTCGCGCCTGGTCGGCAGATGTTTCTGTCGGGAGGGTTGTCCGAGCGGCCGATGGAGCTGGTCTTGAAAACCAGTGGGCAGAGATGTCTCGTGGGTTCGAATCCCACACCCTCCGCTTCCTGAGCGCGGTACCCCCGCCGTCGCTGAATTCGAAAGGGCCCGAGTGAGCGAGAACACCCGCCGCCGCCGCACCGTCGCGCGACATGGTCAGCTGCGCTCGCCCGGCGCCGCCAGTCAGCTGCTCAAGCTCCTCGCGATCAGCATGGCGGTGGTGCTCGTCAGCGGCATCGGGGTCGCGGCCTACATCTGGTTCGACTTCTCGAGCACGGTCTCGGCGAACGCCGTCGACCTCGACGGCCAGGAAGACCTCCCGCCGGACATCAGCGCGTACAAGGGCGGGTTCAACCTCGTCCTCACCGGCGTCGACACGTGCGAGGACGACTACAAGCAGTACTTCGGCGACCGGTGCACGGGCGGCGACGCCGAGGGCACCCTCAACGACGTGAACCTGCTCGTGCACGTCTCGGAGGAGCCGCGGCGGATCACGGTCGTCAGCTTCCCTCGCGACCTGATGATCCCGATCCCGTCCTGTGAGGACGAGGACGGCAACGCCACCGCCGCGATGAGCAAGCAGCCCCTGAACGTCGCGTACACCGACGGCGGGCTGAACTGCGTCGTCCGCACGATCTCCGCCCTCACGGACCAGGAGGTGCAGTTCGCCGCCTCCGTGACGTTCGGCGGCGTCATCGAGATCACCAACGCGATCGGCGGCGTCGACGTCTGCCTCGCCAACCCGATCCGCGACCGCTACACCGGTCTCGACATGGCCGCCGGCACCCACACCGTCCAGGGCCTCGAAGCCCTGCAGTTCCTCCGCACCCGGCACGGTGTCGGCGACGGCAGCGACCTCGGCCGCATCGGCAACCAGCAGCAGTACATGTCCAGCCTCGCGCGCAAGCTCATCAGCGGTGAGGTGCTGGGCAACGTGCCGGTCATGCTGAAGCTCGCCAACACCGGCATCCAGAACCTGGAGACGAGCACGTCGCTCGCCGATCCCATGATGATCGTGCAGATCGCGCTCGCCGTGAAGTCGGTGCCCTTCGAGGACATCGTGTTCGTGCAGTACCCGACGCTGACCGACTGGAACGACCCGAACAAGGTCGTGCCGAACGAGGAGGCCGCCGTCGCGCTCTGGGACGCGATCGAGGCCAACGCCCAGCTGCAGATCACTCACGAGAACACCAGCAACGACGGCGTCGTCGTGCAGGACCCGACGACTCCGACCGAGCCGACCGAGCCCGCCGAACCGACGCAGGAGGCGACGCCGACGCCGACGACCGCCCCGGACGTCGTGGCGCTGCCGGATTCGATCAAGGGCAACTCCGCCGCCCAGCAGACCTGCTCGAACGGCAACGTGCGCTGATCGCCCCTCAGGCGCCCCGCGGGCGGTAGACCGTCGGCGGGTGCGTCGTCGCCACGAGAGCGCGGAGCTCCGAGAGCGCGGCCGGCGCCGCTCCCCGGGCCCGCGCCTGGACGAGGACGTTGCCGAGAGCGGTCGCCTCGACAGGACCGGCGAGGACGGGAAGCCCGGTGCGGTCCGCGGTCGCCTGACACAGCAGCCGGTTGAGAGACCCGCCGCCGACGAGGTGGACGACGTCGAGGGGCTGGCCGGAGAGCCGCGCCGCCGTCCCGACGGCGTCGGCGAACGCGGCCGCGATGCTCTCCACGACGAGCCGGACGAAGGCCGGGCGCGAGGCGGGGGCGGCGACGCCGCTCGCGCGCAGGAGATCGGCGATACGCGCCGGCATGTCGCCGGGGGCCGAGAGCGCGGGGTCGTTCGCATCGAACACCGCCGACGGAGGCTCCGCGGCGGCGGCCTCGGCGAGCAGTCCCGACAGATCGATGGACGCTCCGTCTTCGGCCTCCCAGGCCCGCACGGTCTCGCTGAGGAGCCACAGTCCGGTCACGTTGTGGAGGACGCGGAAGCGGTCGTCCACGCCGCGTTCGTTGGTGAAGTTGGCGTCCCGCGCCGCCGCCGTGAGGATCGGCTCGACCCGCTCGACCCCGACCAGTCCCCAGGTGCCGCAGGAGATGTACGCGGCACGGGGTGACGTCATCGGGACGGCGACCACCGCCGAGGCGGTGTCGTGCGAGCCCACGGCGATCACCGGCAGATCCGCGCCGATGCGCTCCGCGACCCCGGGGCGCAGCCGACCGATGACCGTGCCGGGATCGACGAGGTCCGGCAGGAGGGAGGCGTCGATGCCGAGGCGGGTCGCGAGCGCCCGGTCCCAGGTGCCGGCACTCACATCCAGCAGCCCCGTGGTCGAGGCGTTGGTCCGTTCGGCGACGCGGGCGCCGGTGAGGAGGAAGGCGAGGAGGTCCGGGATGAGGAGCGCGGTATCGGCGTCGTGCCGGAGCTCGTCCGCCCGGAGCTGGTAGAGCGTGTTGAACGGGAGGAACTGCAGGCCGTTGCGTGCGTGGAGGTCGTCGAACGGGACGAGGGAGTGCACCTCGTCCACCCCGCGGGCGGTGCGGTCGTCGCGGTAGTGGAACGGCTCCGCGAGCAGCTCGCCGGCGCGGAGGAGGCCGTAGTCGACCGCCCACGAGTCGATCCCGATCGACTCGATGCCCGGTTCCCGGCGGACCGCTTCGGCCAGGCCGTCGAGGACATGGGCGACGAGCGCGTCGAAGTCCCAGTGCAGACCGTCGCCGCGGGCGACCGGGCCGTTCGGGAAGCGGGAGACCGGCTCGAGCTCCAGGACGCCCGGCCCCACGCGGCCGATCATCACGCGGCCGCTCGTGGCGCCGAGATCCACCGCCGCGACCGCACGGACGTGCCGTGCGGTTGCGGGCGAGCGGTCGTCGGTCATCGCAGGAACGCCGCGGCGACGCCGGAATCGACGGGGATGTGCAGCCCGGTGGTCCGACTCAGCTCCGGTCCGGTCAGCACGAAGACGGCATCCGCGACGTTCTCCGGCACGACCTCGCGCTTGAGGATGGTGCGGTTGGCGTAGAACTGGCCGAGGTCCTCTTCCTTGACGCCGTACGTGGCCGCCCGGTTCGCTCCCCACCCGGAGGCGAAGATGCCGGAACCGCGGACCACACCGTCGGGGTTGATGCCGTTGACCCGGATGCCGTGCTCGCCGAGTTCCACCGCGAGCAGCCGCACCTGGTGCGCCTGGTCGGCCTTCGTCGCCGAGTAGGCGATGTTGTTCGGACCCGCGAAGACGGAGTTCTTGGAGGAGATGTAGATGATGTCGCCGCCGAGCCCCTGATCGATGAGCACCCGGGCTGCCGCCTTCGAGACGAGGAACGAGCCCTTCGCCATCACATCGTGCTGGAGATCCCAGTCCTTCTCGGTCGTCTCCAGCAGCGGCTTCGACAGCGAGAGGCCCGCGTTGTTCACGACGAGGTCGAGGCCGCCGAACGCGAGCACCGCCTCGTCGATCGCCGCCTGCACCGCGTCGGCGTCGGCGACATCGGCGGCCACGCCGATGGCGACGTCCTCGTTCCCGAGCTCGGCGGCCGCGGCTCTGGCCTTGTCGAGGTCGAGGTCGGCGACGACGACGCAGGCGCCCTCCGCGGCGAGGCGGGTCGCGATGGCCTTGCCGATCCCGCTCGCGGCACCGGTGACGAGGGCGATGCGGCCCTGGTGGGACTTCGGCTTCGGCATCCGCTGCAGCTTCGCCTCCTCCAGCGCCCAATACTCGATGCGGAACTTCTCCGCGTCGGAGATGGGGGCGTAGGTCGACAGGGCCTCGGCACCGCGCATGACGTTGATCGCGTTGACGTAGAACTCGCCGGCGACCCGTGCGGTCTGCTTGTTCGCCCCGTACGAGAACATCCCGACGCCGGGCACGAGGACGATGAGCGGATCCGCGCCTCGGATCGCGGGGGATTCGGCGGTCGCGTGGGCGTCGTAATAGGCCTGGTAGTCGGCGCGGTAGGCGGCGTGGAGCTCCCGCAGGCGTTCCGTCTGCTCCTCCAGGGTCGCGGTGGCGGGCAGGTCGAGGAGGAGCGGCTTGACCTTGGTGCGCAGGAAGTGGTCGGGGCAGCTCGTGCCGAGGGCGGCGAGGGCCGGAGCCTTCTCGGAGGCCAGGAAGTCGAGGACCACGTCGCTGTCCGTGAAGTGGCCGACCATCGGCTTGTCCGTCGACGCGAGACCGCGGACGGTGCCGGCGAGGGCGGCCGCCCGTGCGCGGCGCTCCGGCTCCGGCAGGGCCTCGAAGCCCGATCGCGTGCCGCCGAACGGCGCGGGGGAGCCGTGCTCCGCGATGTAGGTGGCGGCGGTGTCGATCATCCACAAGGAGTTCGCCTCCGCCTCCTCCGAGGTGTCTCCCCACGCGGTGATGCCGTGGCCGCCGAGGATCGTGCCGATGGCCTGCGGGTTCTCCGCCTTGATCTGCGCGATGTCCAGTCCGAGCTGGAAGCCGGGGCGGCGCCACGGCACCCAGACCACGCGGTCGCCGAAGATCGTCGTCGTGAGTTCCTCGCCGTCGGCCGCGGTGGCGATCGCGATGCCCGAGTCGGGGTGGAGGTGATCCACGTGCGGGGCGTCGACCAGGCCGTGCATCGCGGTGTCGATCGAGGGGGCGGCGCCGCCCTTGCCGTGCAGGCAGTAGTCGAAGGCGGCGACCATCTCGTCCTCCCGCTCGACCCCCGGATAGACGTCGACGAGCGCGCGCACGCGGTCGAGGCGGAGGACCGCGAGACCGGCCTCGGTCAGGGTGCCGAGGTCACCACCGGAGCCCTTCACCCAGAGGAGTTCGACCGGCTGCCCCGTCACCGGGTCGATCTCGGTGCCCTTGGCGGAGGTGTTGCCGCCCGCGTAGTTCGTGTTCTTCGGGTCGGCGCCCAGGCGGTTGCCCCGCGCGATCAGGTCGGCGGCGGTGGGGTTGGTCATGTGAGTCCTCGGTTCGTGAGTGAAGATGCCGGTCGACGCCGGAGAGTCAGGGGAGCTGCAGGATCCGAGTCGCGAACCGATCGATCGTCGCGGCGAAGGCGGATTCCTCGGGGCGGTTGAGGTGCCCGTGGGTGGTGCCCGGCTCGACGACGACGTCGACCTCCACGCCGGCGGTGGCGAGGGAGCCGGCGAACGCCTCGCCGGACATACGGAGTTCGTCGGTCTCGTCGTTGACCATGATGGTGGGCGGGAAAGAGGCGAGCGCCGTCGGCTCTGCGGTGCCGGGGACGGCATAGACGTCCGCCGTGTCGGGGTCGCTCCCGAGATAGTTCTCGTACATGCCCCGCACGAAGTCCGGGGTGAACACGTCAGCGGAGGGATCTCCGTCGAGCAGGGCACGCAGCTCCGGGTCGGGAGCGGCCTGCACCGCCTGCAGGGTCGGGTAGGCGAGGACCGCGAGTGCGGGCACCACGCCGCCCTCGTGCGCGAGGCGGAGCGCCGCGCCGGTGGCGAGGTTGCCGCCTGCGCTGGCTCCGCCGATCGCCCAACCTCGCGAAGCGACGTCCGACGTGGCGGCCCAGCGGAACGCGGAGACCATCTCGTCGTGCGGGACGGGGTAGTGCACACCCCCGCGCTTCTCCGCGCCGAGGCGTGCGCTCCACTCGGCTGTCATCGGGGCGAGGGCGTAGTCCACGCTCACCACGGCGATCCCGTGGTCGACGAACGCCCGCGCGACGGCGTCGGCCTCCGCCATGTCGATGTCGCCGCCGGCGAATCCGCCGCCGTGAGCCCACACCAGGCCGTGGCCGCTCGGCGACTTCGGGGAGTAGACGCGCACACGCAGCGGCCCGTGCGGCCCGTCCAAGACGTGATCGTGGATGTCGCGCGCGCTCATACGCTCAGGCTCCCCAGCCCGCCTGCACGCCGCCCACGCGCTCCTCCGCGATCCGCTGCCCGTACCCGGAGGCCGCGTACGCCGCCATCGGGTCGGCGGGCAGCCCGCGCTCCTCTCGCCACGCGGCCAGGGCCGGGCGGACGTCGGTGGAGAAGGCGTCCATGAAGACGGCGTTCGCGGTGAGCACGTCGCCGCTGCGCTGGGCAGTCGTCAGCGCATCCCGGTCGACGAGCAGCGCCCGCGCGGTCATCTCCTGCACGTTCAGGACGGAGCGGATCTGTCCGGGGATCTTGTCCTCGATGTTGTGGCACTGGTCCAGCATGAAGGCCACGTCGGGGTTGTTCAGCCCGCCGCCCCGGATCACCTCGAACAGGATCCGGAACAGCTGGAACGGGTCGGCGGCACCCACGATGAGGTCGTCGTCCGCATAGAAGCGGGAGTTGAAGTCGAACGAGCCGAGCTTGCCGAGGCGCAGCAGCTGCATCACGATGAACTCGATGTTGGTGCCCGGCGCGTGGTGACCGGTGTCGAGGCAGACCATCGCCTTGTCGCCGAGGGCGGTCACCTGCACGTAGGACGTCCCCCAGTCCGGGACGTCGGTGTGGTAGAACGCCGGCTCGAAGAACTTGTACTCGAGCACGAGGCGCTGGTGGTCGCCGAGACGCGCGTAGATCTGCTGCAACGAGTCGTGCAGGCGATCCTGCCGTCCGCGCAGGTCGGCCTGACCGGGGTAGTTCGACCCCTCCGCCAGCCAGATCTTCAGGTCGCGGCTGCCGGTGGCGTCCATGACGTCGATGCAGGCCAGGTGGTGGTCGATGGCCTTGCGGCGCACGGCCGCATCCTCGTGGGTGAGGGCGCCGAACTTGTAGTCGTCGTCCTGGAAGGTGTTGGAGTTGACGGTGCCGAGGGCGACGCCGTGGTCCTCGGCATGACGGCGCAGGTCGTCGAAGGAGTCAACCAGATCCCACGGGATGTGCAGCGCCACGGTGGGGGCGAGCCCGGTGTGGGCGTGGACCTGCGCGGCGTCGGCGATCTTCTCGTACGGGTCGCGGGGCGTGCCGGGAGTGCTGAACACCTTGAACCGGGTCCCGGAGTTGCCGAACGCCCAGCTGGGCAGCTCGATGCTCTGCTTCTCGAGCGCGGCGAGGATGTCGGGGGTGAGGATGCTCACGATGCACGGCCTTCGTTGTCGGTGGCGGGTGTGACGCTCTCGCCGGCGGCGGCGAGCTGGTCTTCGAGGTGGAACACCTCGGTGAGAGGGGTGGCGGCCTGATCGGGACGGCCGTCGAGGTCGAGGAAGAAGGGGGCCATCTCGGCCTCCCAGCGTGCGGCGACGGGGGAGGCGGCGAGGTACGCCTGCGCGGCCGCATCGTCATCGGTCTCGTAGTAGCCGAAGAGCACCCCACCGCTTCCGAGGAAGAGGCTGTAGTCGCGCCGTCCGGCGGCCGCGATCTCGCGGAGCATCTCCGGGCGCACCGGCGTGTGACGGGCGAGGTACTCGGGCAGCAGCTCGGGCTTCACCTGGAGCTGGAAGGCGACGCGGGTCATGCGATTCCTCTCGGGGGTCCGGCCGGCGCCCGCGGGGAGCGCCGGCCGGAGGCGACTCAGAAGTCGAAGTCGCCGATGTTGTCGGCGTCGAACACGAACGGGTCGCCCAGCAGGACGACGCCGTCGGTGCCGACGGTGTACTCGCCGAGGTCGCCGGCCTCGAAGGTGTCGCCCTCTTCGCCGGTGATGTCGCCGGCGATCAGGGCCTGGGCGGCGTACGCGGCCAGGTAGCCGAGGTCGGCCGGGTTCCACAGCGCGAAGGCGGTGACGGTGCCGTCCTCCACGTACTCGCGCATCTGGTTGGGCGTGCCGAGTCCGGTCAGCGCGACCTGGCCCTTGAAGTCGGACGTCGACAGGTAGCGCGCCGCGGCGGCGATGCCGACCGTGGTGGGCGAGACGATGCCCTTGAGGTCCGGGTGGGTCTGCAGCAGCGCGGCCGTCTTGTCGAACGACGTCTGGTCGTCGTCGTCGCCGTAGACCGTCTCGACGATCGTGATGTCGGGGTACTCGCTGGCGACGTACTCCTCCATCAGCTCGATCCAGGCGTTCTGGTTCGTGGCGTTGGCCGATGCGGAGAGGATGGCGATCTCCCCGGCGCCGCCGATCTGCTCGGCGATGAGGTCGATCTGCACCTTCGCGATGCCCTCGGAGTCGGCCTGGTTGATGAACAGGTCGCGGCAGTCGGTGTTGGTGTCGGAGTCGAAGGTGACGACCTTGACCCCGGCGTCCCTGGCCTCGTTCAACGCGTCGCAGATGGCCTGCGGGTCGTTGGCCGAGACGACGAGGGCGCCGACACCCTGCTGCGTGGCCGTGTTGATGTAGCTGACCTGGGCGTCGGGCGTGGCCTCGGCAGGGCCGACCTCGGAGAACGTGCCGCCGAACTCCTCGACGGCCTTCTTGCCGCCCTCGCTTGATGTGTCGAAGTACGGGTTGCCGAGGTTCTTGGGCAGGAAGGTGATCGAGGCGTCCGCCCCGTCGCCGCCGCCGTCTCCGCCGCCGTCGGTGGAGCCGGCGCAGCCGGTCAGTGCGACCGCCGCCGCCACCGCGAGGGCGGCGAAAGCGGTGACACGCTTGCGTGCAAACGTCATTGTTCGTTCCTTTCGTCGGGAGATGCCGCGGATGCGGCGTCCATCGGTGCCTTCGTCGCTGTGGCGGCACCGGCGGGGGGTCTGCCCGGTCGGCGGCGTGCCTTCTGCAGCCAGGCCAGGAAGCTTGCGGCCACCACCGAGATCACGAGGAGCGTGCCGGTGATGATGTTGATGACGTCGGAGGTGACGTTCACCAGGCGGAGTGCACTCGCGAGCGCCCCGATGAGGAAGGCGGCGGCGATGACGCCGTAGATCTTGCCGCGACCGCCGAACACCGACACCCCGCCGAGCACGACGGCCGCGATGACCTGGAGCTCGAGGCCGGTGGCGTTGTCGCCGCGGGCGCTGCCGTAGCGGAGCGTGTAGAAGATGCCGGCGAACGCGGCGACCGCTCCGGACAGCACGAACAGGATGAGCTTCGTGCGCTCGACGTGCACACCGGAGAAGTGCGCCGCGTCCTTCGACAGCCCGATCGCGTACACCCCGCGGCCGAAGGGTGTGAAGTGCAGCAGGACCGCGAAGACCGCGACGAGCAGGAGGAACGGGATCGTGATGACGGGGATCGGGGTGCCCGCGATCTTCGCCTTGGCGAGAGCCGTCCAGAACTCCGGGAAGTCGGTGACCGCGGCCGTGCCGAGCAGCCCGACGGCGAGGCCGCGGAAGAGGGCGAGCGTGCCGATCGTGACGGCGAGCGAGGGCAAGCCGACGACCGTCACCAGGAAGCCGTTGAACGCGCCGCCGACCACGCCCACGACGAGGGCGGCGAGGGCCGCGAGCTCGAACGGGATCCCTGACTGCACCAGAGCGCCGGTGACGACGCTGGACAGTCCGACCATGCTGCCCACCGAGAGGTCGATCTCGCCGGTGATCATGATGAGGGTCATCGGCAGGGCGATCAGGAGGATCGGCGCGATGTCGAGCAGCAGGTAGGTCAGCGTGATGGGCTGTCCGAACCCGCGGATGCTGGAGGCCGAGACGACCGCGACGAGCAGGAGCAGACCGACGATCGCGGCCTCGCGCGTGAGCAGGAGCCGGCGCCACAGGGGCTTGTCGTAGTCGCGGATGACGCGGGTGGTCGCGGTGGCGGTCGCGGTGGTCATGATTCGTCCCTCGCCTCGATGAGCCGCCGTCTCTGCCGCACCGCGAGCACGCGGTCGAGCACGATGGCGCCGATGATGAGCAGGCCGACGACGGCACGCTGCCAGAAGTCGGGGATGCCGAGGATCGGCAGAGCGCGGTTGATGGTCAGCAGCAGGACGGCGCCGATCGCGGCGCCCCACACCGAGCCGATGCCGCCGGTGATCGCGACGCCGCCGATGACGGCCGCGCCCACCGCGTCCAGCTCCCATCCCGCTCCCGCCTGGGAGTTGATGGTGCCGTACCGGGCCGCGTAGAAGACGCCGGCGAGTCCGGCGAGAGCTCCCGACAGGACGAACGCGGTGAGCACGCGGCGGGTGACGCGCAGGCCGTAGAGCTCGGCCGCCGCGGGGTCGGAGCCGATCGCGTAGAACTCCCGGCCGCCGCGGGTGTTCTTCATGTACCAGGCGGCGACGGCGAGCACGACGACCGCGACGATCGCGAGGATCGGGATGCCGAGGACCTGCCCCGTGCCGAGGGCGAGGAAGTCGCGCGGCATGTCGGAGGCGTTCACGCGGTCGCTGCCGGTCCACAGCACGTTGATGCCGCGATAGGCATAGAGGGTGCCGAGGGTGATCACCATCGCCGGCACCTTGGCGTACGCGACGAGGGCGCCGTTGATGAGACCGAGGAGGGCGCCGAGCACCACGGCGGCGACCACGACCAGGACGATCGGGATGCCGGGGATGTCGATGAAGAGCCGGCCGGTCAGGTACGCGGTCAGGCCCATCACGGAACCCACGGACAGGTCGACGTTGCGCGTGATGAGGACGATGGCCTGTCCCACGGCGACGAGCACGAGGATCGACGGCGTCAGCAGCAGGTCGCGCCAGCCATCGGCGCTGAACAGGAACTTGGGGTTGTTGAGGGTCGCGGCGGTCACCACGAGCACGAGGGCCAGGAGGATGCCGAACTCGCGGGCCCTGCCGAGACCGGAGATGCGCTTGGTGAGCGCGGAGACGGGGATGGCGGTGGTCACGAGCTGAGCTCCGATGCGTGCGTCGCGGCGAACATGACGTTCTCGGAGGTGGCCTCCGAGCGGGGGATCTCGGCCGTGATGCGACCCTCGCGCATCACGAGCACCCGGTCGGCCATGCCCAGCACCTCGGGTAGCTCGGACGAGATCATGAGGATGCCCATGCCCTGACCGGCGAGCTGGGACAGCAGGCGGTGAACCTCGGACTTGGTGCCGACGTCGATGCCGCGGGTGGGCTCGTCGATGAGCAGCACCTGCGGCTGCGTGGCGAGCCACTTCGCGAGGACGACCTTCTGCTGGTTGCCGCCGGAGAGCGTCGCGGCGACGGTGTCCAGGGCGTGGGTCTTCACCTCGAGCCGCGACGCCCACTCCCGGGCGGCGCGGTTCTCCATCGCTGTGGTGAGCAGGCCGAGGCGGGCGAGACGCCGACGGATCGCGAGGGTGATGTTCCCGCCGACGCCGGCTTCGATGACGAGGCCCTGCTTCCGGCGGTCCTCGGGGACGAGGGCGAGACCGGCGCGCATCGCGTCGACCGGACGGCGCGGGCGGATCCGGCGGCCCTCCATGCGCACGCTGCCCTCGCGGTACCCGTCCACGCCGAAGACCGCGCGCGCGACCTCGCTGCGCCCGGCGCCGACGAGGCCGGCGAGCCCGACGATCTCGCCCGCACGGACGGAGAACGAGATGCCGTGGAAGAGGCCGGGACTCGTGAGCCCCTCGACCTCGAGCAGCGGCTCGCCGATCGTCGCCTCCTGCTTCGGGAACAGCTCGGACACCTCGCGGCCGACCATCTGGTGCACGAGCTCGTCGACCGTGGTGTCGGCGATGGCGGAGGTGGCGATGTACGCGCCGTCCCGCATGACCGTGACGGTGTCGCAGAGCGCGAACACCTCGTCGAACCGGTGCGAGATGAAGATGAGGCCGCGGCCCTCGTCGCGCAGGCTGCGGGCGATCGCGAACAGGCGCTCCACCTCCACGCCGGAGAGCGCCGCGGTGGGCTCGTCCATGATGAGCAGCGTGGCGTCGAGGGAGACCGCCTTGGCGATCTCGATGACCTGCTGGTCGGCGATCGACAGCCCTTCGGCGGGGCGGTCGGGATCGATGGTGACGCCGAGGCGGGTGAAGAGCCGCTCGACCTCGTGGCGCATGGCCTTGCGGTCGATCCGCCCGAACCGCCCGGTCGGCTGGCGCCCCATGAAGATGTTCTCGGTGACGGAGAGATCGGGGAAGAGTGTCGGCTCCTGGTAGATGACCGCGACGCCGGCCGCCTTCGACTGCGCGGTCGAGGTGAAGTCCACGTCCTCGCCGCGAAGCCGGAAGACCCCGCCGTCGCGCTGGTAGAGGCCGGCGACGATCTTCACGAGCGTGGACTTGCCGGCCCCGTTCTCGCCGACGAGCGCGTGGATGGAGCCGGGGCGGACGGCGATGGTGCCGGAGCGCAGGGCGATCACCGACCCGAACGCCTTCTGGACGTCGGCGAGCTCGAGCACGGGCGCCGTCGTGGGTGAGGACATCATTTCTCTCTCCATTGAGGGAATGAATCGTTTCAAACCCTGATGGAGATGAGACTAGGGGCTGTGTTGACGCGTGTCAATACGGCATGAGAGTCTGAGGCGATCCCCGCGGATGAGTCGTTTCAGCGGCGGGAACCGGAGGGAGGGCGCGATGGCCGTCAGTGTGCGGGAGGTCGCCGAGGACGCGGGTGTCTCCGTCGGGACCGTCTCGAACGTGCTCAACCGGCCGGAGAAGGTGGCCGTGGAGACCGTCGCGCGTGTGCAGGCGTCCATCGACCGCCTCGGGTTCGTGCGCAACGACGCGGCACGGCAGCTCCGTGCGGGGCGCAGTCGGACGATCGGCCTCGTCGTGCTCGACATCCGCAACCCGTTCTTCGCCGAGGTGATCCGCGGAGCCGAGGAGCGCGCCGACCAGCACGGACTCTCCGTTCTCGTCGCCAACAGCGACGAGAAGCAGGAGCGGGAGGCGATGCATCTCGATCTCTTCGAGGAGCAGCGGGTGACCGGCGTGCTCGTCACTCCTGTGGCGGAGTCCCTGCCGCGGCTGGTGCGGATGCATGAGCGCGGGACGCACGCCGTGCTCGTCGACCGGGAATCGCAGGACGAGCGGTTCGCCTCCGTCGCCGTCGACGATGTCGAGGGCGGACGCATCGCGACCGAGCACCTGCTGGCGGTCGGTCGTCGCCGGATCGCCTTCGTCGGCGGCCCGGTCGCGCTGCGCCAGGTCTCCGACCGCCTGAGCGGCGCGCAGGCCGCGGCGGCCGCGGCGGGGATCGGGCTGGAGTTCATCCCGACCTCCGCGCTCACCGTCGAGGAGGGACGCCGGGCCGGTGCGCAGATCCTCGACCGCGCCCCCGGGGACCGGCCTGACGCGGTCTTCGCGGCGAACGACCTCCTGGCCCTGGGCCTCCTGCAGAGCCTGGTGATGACCGGCGACGCCCGGGTCCCCGAGGACATCGCACTCGTGGGCTACGACGACATCGACTTCGCCGCGGCCGCCGTGATCCCGCTCAGCTCGGTGCGGCAGCCGGCCGCCCTCATCGGCTCGACCGCGGTCAACCTGCTGCTGCGGGGGCAGGACGAGGTGGCACCGGCGCCGGAGCACGTGCTGTTCCGGCCGGAGCTCGTCGCCCGTCGCTCGACGACCGGGGAGTGACCGTCAGGCCGGGGTCGATGTGGTGCGTTGGGCGCTCGCACCCCGCATGATGCGGGCGACGGCGGTGATGAGGAAGAGCTGCCCGGTGATCCCCTCGGCGACGGCCACCGCCTGCACGCCCGGTCCGACGGGGACGAGGTTCCCGTAGCCCGTCGTGGTCAGTGCCGTGAACGAGAAGAAGAGCTGATTGCCGAGCGAGTCGTTCGCCGCATCGCCGAACAGCGGGGTCGGCAACAGCAGCGACAGCAGGTTGTAGACGAAGGCGAAGAACATGCCGACGAGGATGTACGCGGTCACCGCGGCCAGGAGGGCCTCGACGTCGAGGCCTCGGCGGGTGACCTGGTGCGCGATGATGGCCCACGGCGCCACGAGCAGCGCGATCATGGAGGCGGCGGAGAGCGCCACGGCGAGCGCCGGACTGTCCGTGGCGAAGAACGCCGCGAGGAGGGCGGCCAGGCCGGCGGCCGAGAGCACGACCCACGACACCCGCTGCACCAGGGCGTGCGCCCTGGTCACGCGGAACACGATCGCGACCGTGACCAGCATCGCCAGGAACGCCCAGGGGCTGGGGACCGTGCCGGGCTGGGCCGCGCACAGCCCGTACGACACGATGAGGAGGGCGAGCACCGCGGCATAGCCCAGGGCGCCGCGCCTCGGGTCGGCCGGGGCGGCGAACCCCGCGCGGACGTGCGCTCCCGATGGCTCGGACATGGCGTCTCCTCTCGTCCGCGGGGGAGGACCCCGCCTCGTGCGGCCAGTATCGCAGGGCATGCTGCCGGCTCCAGGGAGCATCCGAGATCGGCGGTTCGTGACCACGCGCCGGACCCGTTATGATGGTGGGGTGCATCCGTGCTCTCGAGCCGGATGCCTGGAGACGTCGCATAGTCCGGCCTAGTGCACCACCCTGCTAAGGTGGAGTCCCCTTACGGGGACCAGGGGTTCAAATCCCCTCGTCTCCGCACAGAGAAGCCCCGACGAGTCCGCTCGCCGGGGCTTTCGTGTTCTCGCGTGCGGGCGGGCCCTCCTCACGCCGGCGTCCCCGGCATCCAGGTCGGGTCGGGGGAGAGTGCGGCGGAGATCTTCCGGCTCGCCGTGCCGAGCTGCCGGGCCTGCGCCGGGGTCAGGGTGTCGAAGACGACGCGGCGGATGAGGGCCTGGTGCGCGGGAGTTGACTCCTTGACCTTCCGGTGGCCGGCGTCGGTGAGGATGCCGAGGGTGAAGCGCCCGTCCTCCGCATCGACCTCGCGCCGGACCCAGCCTTTCGCCTCCAGGCGGGTGACCGCGCGGGAGAGTCGGGACAGCGTGCTGTTCGCGTAGCCGGCGAGGACACTGAGGCGGAGCGTGCGCTCGGGTGCCGCATCGAGGGCGTAGAGGATGCCGTGCTCGAAGTGGGTCAGTCCGCTGTCGCGCTGCAGCTGCGCGTCGAGGGCCGCGGGGAGCCGTTCGAGGAGCGTCGCGAGTGCCGACCAGACGTCCATCTCTTCGGTGCTCAAGGGGGCGGGGGAGGATGACGACATTCCTTCACCGTAGCGGTCGAGCCGTGCTCTTCGCTTGCTTGGGAAAGTGAGTCGTGGCTAGGATTACTTGCTCAGGCAAGTGATGCGGCGCGTCCGCGGAAGTGAGAGGGAGACGGATGGAACTGGGACTGCGCGGCAAGAGGGCGTTCATCAGCGGATCGAGCCAGGGGATCGGATATGCGGTCGCGTCCGCTCTCGCCGCCGAGGGGGTCGATGTCGTGATCAACGGTCGTGACGAGGGACGGGTCGACGCGGCGGTCGGCGTGCTGGCCCTCGCGCACCCGGAGGTGACCGTGTCCGGGATCGCCGCGGACTTCACCGACCCGTCGCAGGTGGCGCGGCTGACGGAGCGGCTCGGTGACGTCGACATCCTCGTCAACAACGTCGGTCTCTTCGGTCTCGCCGACTTCGCGGACATCGCCGATGCGGACTGGGCGCGCTACTTCGAGGTGAACGTGATGAGCGGCGTGCGCCTCTCCCGCTCCCTTCTGCCGGGGATGCGGGAACGGGGCTGGGGGCGCATCGTCTTCGTCAGCAGCGAGTCCGGCGTCAACGTCCCGGCCGACATGGTGCACTACGGCGTGACGAAGGCGGCGATGATCGCGCTCGGGAACGGGTTGGCCAAGCTCACCCGCGGCACCGGCGTGACGGTGAACACCGTCCTGGGCGGCCCGACCTACTCGGAGGGGGTCGCGGCGAGCGTCACCGCGGTCGCCGAGGCCCGGTCCGTCTCCGTGGAGGTGATGAAGGAGGCGATCATCGGACAGAACACGACCAGCCTGCTGGGCCGCTTCCTCGATCCGGCCGAGGTCGCCGACCTCGTCGTCTACCTCTCCAGCGTCCGCGCATCGGCGACGAACGGCGCCGCGCTGCGGGCGGACGGTGGGGTGCTGACCGCGATGCTCTGACCTGAGCGCGTCACTCGCCGGGGCGCACACGTTCGGGTATCCTCGCGGGCATGCCTGAACCGACCCAGACCCCGCAGCGCGAGGCCTTCGGCTCGCGGAACGTGTTCATCCTCTCGGCGATCGGCTCCGCCGTGGGTCTCGGGAACATCTGGCGCTTCCCCTACGTCGCCTACGAAGGCGGCGGCGGTGCGTTCCTCATTCCGTACCTGTGCGCGCTGCTGACCGCCGGCATCCCGCTGCTCTTCCTCGATTACGCGATCGGCCACCGGTTCCGGGGCTCCGCGCCCCTCGCATTCCGACGCCTGCACCGGGCCGCCGAACCGCTGGGCTGGTGGCAGGTGCTGATCTGCGTCGTCATCGCGGTGTACTACGCCGTGATCGTCGCGTGGGCGGGCATGTACACCTGGTTCTCCGCGCAGCTCACCTGGGGTGCGGGCAACGAGAACGACTTCTTCTTCGTCGACTTCCTGAAGTCCGCCGACGTCGGGGAGGTCGGCCTCTCCGGCGAGTTCGTGCCGCAGGTGGGCCTGCCGCTGATCGCGGTGTGGCTGATCGTCATCATCATCATGGCGCTCGGCGTCAAGCGCGGCATCGGTCGCGCCAACATGATCCTGATGCCGCTGCTCACCCTCATGTTCGCGGTGCTCGTCGTTCAGGCCCTCTTCCTCCCTGGCGCGCTGGACGGTCTGAACGCGTTCTTCACGCCGAACTGGGAGGCGCTCGCCGATCCGGCCGTGTGGGCCTCCGCCTACGGGCACATCTTCTTCTCGCTGTCCGTCGCGTTCGGGATCATGGTGACGTACGCGTCCTACCTCAAGCGCAAGACCGACCTCACCGGCTCCGGTCTCGTGGTCGCGTTCGCCAACTCCGGTTTCGAGATCCTCGCCGGCATCGGCGTCTTCGCCGCCCTCGGGTTCATGGCCCAGGCGCAGGGCACGGATGTCTCCGGCGTCGCGACCTCGGGCATCGGTCTCGCGTTCGTCGCCTTCCCCACGATCGTGTCGCAGGCGACCGGCGGCTCGATCATCGGCGTGCTGTTCTTCGGTGCCCTCGTCTTCGCGGGGGTGACCTCGCTCATCTCGATCCTCGAGGTGATCGTGGCCGCCCTGCAGGACAAGCTCGGGTGGGGACGGGTGCGCACCACCCTCATCGTCTCCATCCCGCTCGCCGTCATCTCCATGGCCCTGTTCTCCACCACCACCGCGCTGTCGGTGCTCGACACCACCGACGCCTTCGTCAACGCCTTCGGCATCATGGCGGTCGCCCTCGTCGCGGTGATCGTGGTGGCGTGGGTGCTGCACAGGCTGCCGCAGCTGCAGGAGCACCTCAACCGGCGATCCAGCTTCCGGGTCGGGCTGCTCTGGCGCCTGCTCGTGGGTGTGCTGGCCCCGCTCGTGCTCGGTTACCTGCTCATCACCGAACTCCTGACGAAGATCGCCGAGCCGTACAGCGGCTACCCCGGCTGGTTCCTCGGCGTGTTCGGCTGGGGCATGGTCATCGCGCTGGTGGTCGGCGGAGTGCTGCTGTCGCTGGTGCCGTGGAGCAGGCGCTCGCGCGCCAAGGACGACGTCGGGTACGACGACTTCCTCGACCAGGAGGAGTACGCCGCCGACCCGGAGACGACGAGCATCGCCGTCCCGGCGGCGCAGACGAAGGGAGCGGGAGCATGACCACCACCGCGATCGTCATGATGATCATCGCCATGGTCACGGTGTGGGGCGGCCTCATCGCCGCCGTCGTGAACCTCGCCCGCCATCCCGAGGTGGAGGACGCCGAGCCGGCGGTCCCGGTCGAGCTCTGATCCCCGGCCCGATCGCATCGGACCACGACGATCGGGTGCAGGCGGGGACTGCGGCGAAACGATGGTGGGGAAAGGAGGGCCCCCGTGATCGGCACGCTCAACGCCCTGGTCGACCTCGTCGACGCGGACCACGGTCAGGAGATCGACGTCGCCGCGTTCGCCCATGCGCACGGCACCACCGAGTACCACCTGCGACGGATATTCTCGGCGCTGGCCGGGATGCCGTTGACCGAGTATGTGCGGCGTCGTCGGATGACGCTCGCCGGCGCGGAGCTCGCCGCCGGCGCGCCGAGTCTGCTCGATGTCGCCGTTCGGCACGGCTACAGCTCGACCGAGGCGTTCGCCCGGGCGTTCCGCGCCGTGCACGGCATCGGGCCGGCGGACGCGCGTCGGCACGGGGGTCCTCTCCGCACACAACCCACGCTCCGGTTCCGCCTGAGCGTCGAAGGGAGCACCCCGATGGATGTCACCATCACCCACCGCCCCGCGTTCGTCCTCGTCGGCCATGCCGCGGAGGTCCCGCTGATCCACGTCGGCGTCAATCCGCACATCCAGGCGCACATCGCCGGCATCCCGCCGGAGGAGCACGCCCGACTCAAAGCCCTCGGGAACGAGGAGCCCGCGGGCATCCTCGCCGTGACCGCCGACATCGATCCGGATGCCCCGGAGGGGACGCCGCTGACGTACCTGCACGGGGTGGCCGTGCGCGCCGACACCGCGGTTCCCGACGACCTCGACGCCCTGCGCGTGGCGGAGGGCACCTGGGCCGTGTTCGGCGCGAGCGGACCCTTCCCCGAGACCCTGCAGAATCTGTGGGCGGCGACGGCGACCGAGTGGTTCCCGTCGAACCCATGGCGGCTGCGGCCCGGGCCCTCGATCGTCCGCTACCGGGAGTTCACCGGCGACACGGCCTCCTGCGAGCTCTGGCTCCCCGTCGAGCAGAGCTGACCGCCCATCGGGTCGGGCCTCTGGGGCTCGACCCGATGTCGGTGCCCGGTGGCACACTGACCGCACGACGTACCGAGAGGCGGGCCATGACGGCGATCGATCCCAAGAAGACGCTCGACGCGTATCAGGCGAAGCGGGGTGCCTTCCGTGTCCTCGAGGTGCCACCGCTGACCTATCTGATGATCAACGGCGCCGGAGATCCGAACACCGCTCCGGCCTTCTTCGATGCGGTCGCGGCGCTCTACCCGCTGGCGTACACCCTCAAGTTCGCCAGTCGCGCCGAGCTCGGCATCGATCAGGTCGTGATGCCCCTGGAAGGCCTGTGGCATGCGCCCGACATGGCGTCGTTCACCACCCGGCGCGACAAGTCGACCTGGCTCTGGACGCTCATGATCATGGTGGGCGATCACGTCACTCCCGCCCTGTTCGACCGCGCGGTCGAGACGGTCGCGGCGAAGAGCGCGAAGAAGGGGGAAGAGCTTCCGGCGCTGGCTGCCGTCCGGCGGGAGGTCCTCGACGAGGGCCTCTGCGTGCAGACATTGCACATCGGGCCGTTCGACGATGAAGGACCCGTGCTCGAGGAGCTGCACGAGCGCTTCGTCCCGGAGAACGGGTTGCAGATGCGCGGACGGCACCACGAGATCTACCTCAGCGACCGTCGTCGGACGGCTCCGGAGAGGCTGCGCACCATCCTGCGGCAGCCCGTCGAACGGATCACCTGAGCGCTGTCGCACCGGGGGTCCGGAAAGCAACCCCCTGATCGGGACGCGCCGCGGCGGATACTCTTCGAGCATGAGCACCGTCAAGCATGCGGCGCGCGTGGCGAAGGACTCCACCGCGTTCCGGCGGACCGCCCGCGCGGGATTCGTGGTCCTCGGCATCATCCACATCATCATCGGCGCGATCGCCATCACGATCGCGGCCGGCGGGTCGGGGGACGCCGACCAGGACGGCGCGATGGAGCAGGTGCGCAACAACCCCATCGGCGGACTGCTGCTGCTCGCGATCGCCGTGGGCCTCTTCGCGCTCGCCGTGTGGCAGGTGGCGAGCGGGTTCCTGGCCGCCGACCCCGCCGAGACGAAGAAGTGGGGCAAGCGCCTCAAGCTCTTCGGGATCTCGGGCACCTACCTGGTGATCGCCGGTCTCGCACTCGTCTACGCGGTGGGCGGCCGCGCGGAGTCCTCCGACGCGTCGAAGACCCTGAGCCAGGTGGTCCTCGCCGCACCGGGCGGGGTGGCCCTGCTCGTGGTGATCGGCCTCAGCGTCATCGGTGTCGGCATCGGCTTCATCATCGGCGGGATCATGCGCTCCTTCCGCAAGCTCATCGACGTGCCGACCGGAGCCGCCCGCGCCGGCGTGATGGCGCTCGGCGTCGTGGGCTACATCGGCAAGGGCATCGCGGTGGGGGTCACCGGCGTGCTGTTCGTGGTGGCGGCCGTGACGCAGGACCCGGAACGCGCCGCGGGTCTCGACGCCGCTCTGCACAGCCTCCTCAGTCTGCCGTTCGGCCGGCTCATCCTCGGTGCTGTCGGCGTCGGCTTCGCGCTGTACGGGGCCTTCTGCATCGCCCGCGCCCGCCTTGCCCGCATGTCCTAGCGCTTCCGCCGGGCACGACTTCGGAGATCGTCGCCGACACGTCGCTCGACGGTCCGGCAGCCCGGCGTGTCTCGCCCCGTCTCCGAAGCCGTGCCCGTCCGGAGCCGGGCCCCGGTCAGCCGGAAGATGGGAGACTGGAACGATGAGCGCTTCTCCCGGAGTCGACGTGATCACCCCGCTGACCGAGACCGAGGTGCAGCGGATCCGCGAGGACTTCCCGATCCTGCACACCCGCGTCCACGGTCACCCGCTGGCGTACCTCGATTCGGGGGCGACCTCGCAGCGTCCGGAGTCCGTGCTCGACGCCGAACGCCGCTTCGCCACCACCATGAACGCGGCCGTCCACCGCGGCGCCCACACGCTGGCCGCCGAGGCGACCGAGCTCTTCGAAGACGCTCGCAGCACCCTCGCCCGGTTCGTCGGCGCCGATGACGACGAGATCGTCTGGACCTCGAACGCCACCGAAGCGGTCAACCTCGTCGCCTACTCCCTCTCCAACGCCTCCCTCGGCCGGGGTGGCGCCGCGGCCGAGCCTCTCCGGCTCCGCGAAGGGGACGAGATCGTCACCACCGAGATGGAGCACCACGCCAACCTCATCCCCTGGCAGGAGCTCGCCGCGCGCACCGGGGCCACGCTCCGGGTCATCCCGCTCGACGACGACGGGGCCCTCCGTCTGGATGCGGCCGCGGAGATCATCTCGGAGCGCACGAAGCTCGTGGCCTTCACCCACGTGTCGAACGTTCTGGGCGTGATCAACCCCGTCGAGACCCTCGTCGCGCTGGCCAGGGAGGTCGGCGCCCTCACCCTGCTCGACGCCTGCCAGTCGGCTCCGCACCTCCCGCTGGACCT
Source organism: Microbacterium sp. LEMMJ01 (assembly GCF_002114135.1). Taxonomy (NCBI): domain Bacteria; kingdom Bacillati; phylum Actinomycetota; class Actinomycetes; order Micrococcales; family Microbacteriaceae; genus Microbacterium; species Microbacterium sp. LEMMJ01. Next base: position 212,729 of record NZ_NCTV01000015.1, on the reverse strand, counting down.
GCACGCGCTCGGCGTCGACTTCGCGGTCCTATCCGGCCACAAGATGCTCGGCCCCACCGGCATCGGCGCGCTCTACGGCCGTCGCGAGGTCCTCACCGCGATGCCCCCGTTCCTCACGGGCGGCTCCATGATCACGACGGTGACCACGACCGCGGCCGAATACCTGCCGCCACCGCAGCGCTTCGAAGCGGGCACGCAGCGGGTGTCCCAGGCGATCGCGCTCGCCGCTGCCGTCGACTACCTCTCCGCGGTCGGCATGGAACGCATCGCCGCCCACGAGGCCGCGTGCGGGCAGCGTCTCGTCGAAGGACTCGGCGCGATCGACGGCGTGCGCGTCCTGGGCGCGGGCATCGAGCTGCCGCGGGTCGGTCTCGCGAGCTTCGACGTGGCCGGGATCCACTCGCACGACGTCGGGCAGTTCCTCGACGACCAGGGCATCGCGGTGCGCGTCGGTCACCACTGCGCGCAGCCCCTGCACCGTCGGCTGGGCGTGACCTCATCGACGAGGGCGAGCACCTACCTGTACACCACCGCGTCCGAGGTGGACGCCGTCATCGAGGCGGTCGCCGGGGCGATCACGTTCTTCGGGAGGGGCGCATGAGCGACCTGCAGAGCCTGTACCAGGAGCTGATCCTCGACCACTCGCGCACGCCGCACGGCTTCGGGCTCCGCGAGGAGATCCCGGCCCAGTCGCATCAGCTCAATCCGACCTGCGGCGACGAGATCACGCTGCAGGTGCATCGCAGCGCCGACGGCGGCGTGGAGGCGATCGCGTGGGAGGGACACGGGTGCGCCATCTCCCAGGCCTCCGCGTCCCTGCTCGCCGAGCTCGCCGAGGGCCTCACCGTGGACGAGCTCGAGGTGCGGATCGCTGCCTTCCGCGAGGCGATGCGCTCCCGCGGAACGATCGAGCCGGATGAGGAACTGCTCGGCGATGCCGCGGCGCTCGGGGGAGTCTCGCGGTACGTGGCGCGCGTGAAGTGCGCCATGCTCGCCTGGGTGGCGGCGGAGGACGCGCTCACGCGCCTCTGACCGCGTTCGCCTCCCTCCTCGACGGGAATAGCATCCGCCGGCAGGCGTTGGCCCGAGCATGACAACTCTCGGAATCATCGGAGCAGGCAACATCGGCAGCCAGGTCGCGCGTGTGGCGGTGGCCAACGGCTATGACGTCGTGATCGCGAACTCGAGAGGGCCGGAGACCTTGGCCGATCTCGTCGCAGAGCTCGGGCCGCGCGCGAAGGCGGCGACGGCGGAGGAGGCGGCCGCCGCGGCCGACGTGGCCGTGGTGACGGTGCCGCTGCACGCGATCGATCAGCTTCCCGCCGCGCAGCTCGCCGGGAAGATCGTGCTGGACACGAACAACTACTACTTCGAGCGCGACGGGCACATCGAGGCCCTCGACAAGGGCGAGACCACCACGTCCGAGCTCGTGCAGGCGCAGCTCCCGGACTCGAAGATCGCCAAGGCGTTCAACCACATCTACGCCGCCGAGATCACCACCGACGGGACGCCGGCCGGTACGCCGAACCGTCGCGCGCTGGCCACGGCCGGGGACGACGCAGAGGCCGTGGCCTTCGTCACCCGCTTCTACGACGAGGCCGGTTTCGACACGGTCAACGTCGGCCCGCTCAGCGAGTCGTGGCGAGTCGAGCGTGACCGTCCGGCGTACGTCATCCGGCAGAACGCGGAAGAGCTGGCGGCGAACGTCGCGCGGGCGAACCGTCTGCCCTGACGCGGCGCGCGCCCCGGTCTGGGATACCAAACTTGGCCAATCCCGGGCCGGGGTGCGACAATGCCCGGATGGCGGGGGCTGTGGGGGTAAGCGGGGAACTCGAGTCGGTCAGGGTCACGAGGATCCTCCGGGATGACATCGTGCTGGGTCGGCGCGCGCCCGGTTCCCGGCTCGTGGAGCGGGATATCGCCGCCGAGCTGAATGTGTCCCGACTCCCGGTGCGGGAAGCCATCCGCACGCTGGTCGCGGAGGGCGTGGTCGTCGCACGGCCCCGGACGTGGGCCGTGGTGCGGGAGTTCACCCATGACGACATCCGCAACTTCGCGGAGGTGCGCGAGGCGATCGAGACCCTCATCTTCGTGTTCGCGGCCGAGCGCCACGACGCGAAAGGGCTCGCCCGGCTGCGCGAAGCGTACGAGCGCGAAGTCGCCGCGGCCCGGGCCGGCGACGCGGAGACGGCCCGGACGGCGGCCGCGGCGTTCCATGAGATCGCCGTCGACCTGGCGGGCAACGAGATGCTCGGCGAGCTCATCGCCGTGTTCCTGACGCGCCTGCGCTGGCTGTTCGGACAGCACGACGATCTGGAGGCGATGGCGGAGGAGCACCGCGTCATCCTCGAGGCCGTCCGCGCGCGCGATGTCGAGGCGCTGCGACGGATCGTGCCCGCGCACCTGGCGAGCGGGCACTCCGCGGCCGAACGGCGGCTGGCGCAGACGGCGACCACCTGAGCCGTCCGTCGGGAGAACGACCCCCGGACGCGCCGCGAGCGGTTGTATCCTTGTCCGGTCGGAGTCGGTCCGGTCTGTTCGCGCTGTCCTGGGGAGCGAGATGCGAAGTCTTGCTGTCGTCGTCGGGGGGATCCTCCTGCTCGGAGGTGCTGCGCTCCTGGTGGTGGCCGATCAGGAGCGCGCCGCCGGTGTCGCCGCCGTGAAGGCGGAGATCGCGCGGATCGAGCAGGTGCTCGCGGAGTCGCAGGCCGAGAACCTCGAACTGGCGGAGCGTCTCACCGCTCTGCGATCGCGCATCGCGGACCAGGACGCCGAGCTGAACGACACGACGGGCTTCCTGCCGTGAGGCGCCGGGTGCTCGCAGTGACGGTGTCGGCGGCCGTGCTCGTCGCGGCGGCCGCCGTCGCGCGATCCGACGCACTGGACCAGGAGCGCGCCGAGGCGGTGGCCGAGCTCTCCGTGCTGGCCGACCAGTCCTACGACGCCGCACAGCGCACCGACCACCTGTCCGGCGCCGTGGCGCAGGCCGAGCAGGACGCGGAGGATCGGGCTGCCGTCCTGGCGGTACGGCCGGCATTCCTGGAGGAGCTCTCGACGCTGGCCGCCGTCCTCCAGGGTGCGGACGGCAAGGTCGACACGGCGGCACACCTCGCGTCCGCCCGGTCCGCCCAGGAGACCGTGCGCGCCGAGCGCCATGACCCGGACACCGTGGTCGCGGCGACCGCGACGGTGGAGGCGCTCACGCAGAAGGTCGGCACCGAGGTCGCCGGATGGCAGGCGTCGCAGAGTGCCGGCCCCGGCGGGCCCGCATGGACGTCGAGCGGGCCGGACGGCTACGCGCGGGTGCGCGCCGCCCTCGACAGGGTCGGCGGCGGGGGCGTGGGGCTGTACGAGTCGTCGTCGTGCGCGGGCGGCACGGCACCGGCCTGTGCCAACAGCAACGGCTACATCAAGTACCGCGCCGACATCACCGGGTGGAGTGACGGACGCCTGAACTGGGCGATGGCGCATGAGCTGGCCCACATCTATCAGTTCCGCGTCTGGGGCTCCCTCACCTCCTCGGGCGCGTACAGGGCGATGTTCGGTGGCGACCCGGAGTTCCTCGCCAACTGCATGGCCGTGGTCCGCGGCTTCCCGGGGGCGGTGGGCTGCTCCGGCGAGCAGCAGGCCTGGGCCTCGGGGATCTGGGTCGGCGTCGTCGGCTGAGCCGCAGTACGACGCGATGTCGGAGGCCTCCGGCATCCTGATCGGAGCCGTTCCGGCCGAGACTGCGCGGCATCGATACCGGTACGCTCGAGAGAAGGAGGTGCGGGTGGGACGGACTGCGGATGCCATCGCCGAAGGCGTCGCGATCGCGACGGCCGCTGCGCGCCTCGCCGTGAAGAATCACATCCTCATCGGCACCATCGCGGAGGACGGCGTCTTCGACCTCGACAAGTACGTCGAGGATGCGAGGGCTGCCCTCGGGGCGATGGCCGAGGAGTCGGAGGAGGCCGCCGCCACGGTCACCGCCCTGCGCAAGCGCGCCCGCGGCCGGCATTCCGATCCGGTCGGCACGCACGACTACCGTGACCGCGATGTGCGCAATCTCCGGCGGCGGGCCAAGCAATCGCTCGGCGTCGCGCAGCGTCTGCGCGAGATGATGGACGACCGTGCCCGGTTGGAGAGCATCGTCGAGGAGGCGCGCGCGGCGGCGTGGGCCGACGTGCGGCACAACCTCGACCGCCGGCTGCGCGTCGAGGGCATGCGACCGGATCAGGACCCGGACTACGCGCGCATGCGGGAGGCGCGCATGCAGGCGCTGCGCCTTGTCGATCTCCAGGCGCTCTCGTCGCAGCAGCGGGCCAAGGAGAAACGGCGGAAGAAGCAGGAGAAGGCGGCCGCGAAGGGGGAGTGAGGCCTCGTTTCGCTTTCCGGTCTCGTCTGTTGTAGGCTGGTCGTCGGCCCGCTGAGCGGTAAAGCACCGCGGGTCCTGCGCCTCTAGCTCAATGGATAGAGCATCTGACTACGGATCAGAAGGTTGGGGGTTCGAGTCCCTCGAGGCGCACACTGTGTTGAGACAGTACGAGAACCCCCGTCGCGGAAGCGGCGGGGGTTCTCGCTGTTCCGGGGCGAGTGCTCCGGTCAGAGCAGGCTGGTGATCGCCGGGTCGCGCTCGGCGAGGTCGGCCGCCGTGGCCATGATGGCGGTGCGCATCGCGGCCACCGCGACCGCGGGGGTGACGTCGGAGCGATGGGCGAGACTGATCGTCCGCGACATCGCCGGGTGGGCGAGGCGCGCCGACCGCAGCGCCGGGCGTTCGTAGAGCACCATCGCCGGGACCACCGCGACCCCGACGCCTCGTTCGACGAAGCGGAGCACCGCATCCATCTCCGCACCCTCCAGTGCGAGGGTCGGGGTGAGGTCGGCGGCGCGGAAAGCGGCGTCCATCGCGGCCCGCAGCTCATAACTCTCGTCGAACTGGATGAGCGGGAGGGTGGCGAGGTGCGCGAGGCTCACGGACGGGCCGTGGGTGACCGGAGGTGCGGCCGCCGATGAGATCACCACGAGCTCCTCGGCGAGGAGCGGAACGTGCGTGAGGCTGACCCCCGCGGGCACCGGTCCCTCGGACTGGGTGACGAGGGCGATGTCGACCGCCCCGACCGCGAGCTGCTCGACGAGCAGCCTTGAGCCGCCCTCGGTGAGGTGCAGATCGATGCCGGGGTGGGTGGCATGGAACGAGCTGAGGGCCTCCGCCACGAGGCTGATGCAGAGCGTGGGCGGGGCGCCCAGGCGCACGCGGCCGCGGCGGAGTCCGGCGAGTTCGGCCACCTCGTCGCGGATGGCGTCGGCCTCGGCGAGCATGCGCTGGGCATGGGGGAGGACCGTCTCGCCGGCGGCCGTCAAGGCGATGTGACCGCGCGCGCGATGGAACAGCTCGGCGCCGAGTTCCCTCTCGAGGGTCGAGATCTGACGGCTCAGCGAGGGCTGCGCGAGGTGGAGGTGCTCGGACGCGCGGGTGAAATGGCCGAGGCGGGCCACTTCGACGAACCCGCGGAGCTGCTCGAGGTTCATATCCATAGCGTACCCGCATGGTTTCCAGACGAACTATGCATTGGAGTTATTAGGATCACCTAACTAGCGTCGAGAGCATGAATGCACCCGAACGACAGATCTCCACCACGGTCCTCGTGATCGGCACCGGAGGCTCCGGGCTCCGCGCCGCGATCGAGGTCGCCGAGCACGGCGTCGACGTGCTCGCCGTCGGCAAGCGCCCCCGGCAGGACGCCCACACGTCGCTCGCGGCCGGCGGCATCAACGCGGCCCTCGGCACGATGGACGCCGAGGACAGCTGGCAGCAGCACGCGGCGGACACGATCAAGGAGAGCTACCTCCTCGCCAACCCCCACACCGTCCAGATCGTCACCCAGGGTGCCGAACGCGGCATCCGCGACCTCGAGCGCTGGGGCATGGACTTCGCCCGCGAAGGGGACGGCCGCATCTCGCAGCGCTTCTTCGGCGCGCACACGTACCGCCGCACGGCCTTCGCCGGCGACTACACGGGCCTCGAGATCCAGCGGACGCTGGTCGCCCGCGCGGAGCAGCTCGACGTCCCCATCCTCGACAACGTCTACATCACACGTCTGCTCGTGCGCGACAACGTCGTCTTCGGCGCCTATGGCTTCGACCAGGCGGACGGCACGCGCTACCTCATCCATGCGGACGCCGTGATCCTCGCCGCCGGCGGACACAACCGCATCTGGCGCCGCACGTCGTCGCGCCGCGACGAGAACACCGGAGACTCCTTCCGGCTCGCCGTCGAGGCGGGGGCGCGACTTCGCGATCCGGAGCTGGTGCAGTTCCATCCGTCCGGCATCATCGAGCCCGAGAACGCCGCCGGCACGCTCATCTCCGAGGCCGCGCGCGGGGAGGGCGGCATCCTCCGCAACGCCCTCGGCGAGCGGTTCATGGCGAAGTACGACCCCGAGCGGATGGAGCTGTCGACGCGGGACCGGGTCGCGCTCGCCGCCTACACCGAGATCCAGGAAGGGCGCGGCACCGCGAACGGCGGCGTCTGGCTCGATGTGTCGCACCTGCCCCGCGAGACCATCATGACCCGGCTTTCGCGCGTCTATCAGACGATGATGGAGCTGCAGATGCTCGACATCACGGCGGAGCCGATCGAGATCGCGCCGACCGCGCACTACTCGATGGGCGGAGTGTGGGTGCGGCCGGACGACCACCAGACCGACGTCGACGGGCTGTACGCGATCGGGGAGGCGTCGAGCGGACTCCACGGCGCGAACCGTCTCGGGGGCAACTCCCTCATCGAGCTGCTCGTCTACGGCCGGATCGTCGGTCAGGCCGCGATGGCCCACGCCGCGGGGCTCGACGCCCAGCGCCGGTCGGCCGATGCGGTCGCCGCCGCCCGTGCCGAGATCGACGACCTCCTCGCCGCGGAGGGGCGCGAGAACGTGCGGGCTCTGCAGCGCGCGATCCGCAACCTCATGACGGAGTACGCCGGTGTGGTGCGGTCGGAGGACGGGCTGAACGCCGGCCTCGCCGACCTCGACATGATCGAGGGGCGGATGGAGGACATCGGCATCCACCCGGACATCGCCGGGTTCCAGGACCTCGCGCACGCGTTCGACCTCAAGGCCTCCGCGCTCGCCGCCCGAGCCACGCTGGAGGCGGCGCGGGAGCGGCGGGAGACCCGCGGATGCCACAACCGCAGCGACTTCCCGGACACCGATCCCACGCTGCAGGTGAACCTCGTCTGGTCGCCGACCGCCGGCGTGACCCGCGAGGAGATCCCCGCGATTCCCGACGAGATCGCCGAGCTCATGCGCGACGTCGACACGACCGGCAAGCTCGTCGAGTAGTTCCCCGAGACCCCGGTTTCGCGTCGAGACCCCGCCCTGCACGCATCAGCAGGGCGGGGTCTCGACGATAGTGCGGGGTCTCGGGGCGGGAGTCAGTCGACGCCGAGGCCGACGGCCTCGTGGTCAGGCTCCGGGTCGTCGCGCTTCGGGGCCTTCGGCTCCTCGCCCGGGGCCTTCTCGGTGCTGGGCTCCTCCAGCTCCTCGGTGCTCGGGACCTCGGCCGGGTCCGCGTCCTCGGGGGAGTCCGCCTGCTCCGGCGTCGTCGCCTCGCCCTCCGTGGTGTCGGAGGCCGGGGTCGGGGTGGGGGTCTGCGCCTCGGGCGAGAGCTCGTCGTTCGCGGTCGGTTCGGGAGTGCTGTCGGTCATGATCGTCCCTTTCTGCGATGTCGTGCCCTCAGCCTGCCTCCGATTCTCCGGGAGATGAAGGGCCTTGACGCGGACCCGCCGGCCGCGCGGTTAATCGCGGTGAACCGGAATCCCGAACTCGGCGTAGCCTGGAGGGGTGACTGCGTACGTCTCGGCCTTCGACCTCTTCTCCATCGGCGTCGGCCCGTCCAGCTCGCACACCGTCGGACCCATGCGCGCGGCGCTCGACTTCGCGCGGCAGCTGACCGCCTCCGGGGAACTGGACCGTGTCGGCCGCGTCGAGTGCACGCTGTTCGGCTCGCTCGGCGCCACCGGGATCGGCCACGGCACCCCGGATGCGGTGGTCGCGGGGCTTCGCGGTCTCGCTCCGGAGACGTGCGATCCGGCGGCCGTCCGTGCGGCGTGGTCCGCGTATCCGGAGGGGGAGCCGCTGCGGATCGACGGCGCCCATGCGGTGCCGTTCCGGAAGGACGACATCGTGTTCGCGCCCCGGACCCGACTCCCCGGCCACCCGAACGCCATGACGCTCATCGCCCGTGATGCCGACGGGACCACCCTGTTCGAGCAGACGTACTACTCGATCGGCGGCGGGTTCATCCGGCGCGAGGGGGAAGAGGCGCACCTCTCGACCGGTGCCTTCCCGCATCCCTATGCCGATGCCGCCTCGCTGCTCGCCCTCTGCGATGAGCACGGCCTGTCCATCGCGGAGGTCGCTCGCCGCAATGAGACGGCACTGCGCAGCGAGGAGGAGGTCGCCGCCGGCCTCGATGCGATCTGGGACGCGATGGCGGGCTGCGTGGACGCCGGCCTGCACGCCGAGGGCGTCCTTCCCGGCATGCTGCAGGTGAAGCGCCGTGCGGGCACGATCCGTGCGCAGCTCGAGGCGGTCGAAGCCGACGGGCACCGGGAGCTCCCCGGCGAGTGGCTCGGGGCGTTCGCGCTCGCGGTGAACGAGGAGAACGCGGCGGGTGGCCGCGTCGTGACGGCACCCACCAACGGCGCGGCGGGCATCCTCCCGGCGGTGGCGATGTACTGGTGGCGCTTCCTCGCCGACTCGGGCCTCGGTGCCGGGAACGCGGTCACGCCGTACGGCGAGCTCGTGGGCAGCGCGCTGCTCGGGTTCGACGGGGCTCCGCCGTCGCCTCCCGCACTCGACGGCGAGGACGCGGAGATCGCGGAGGCCAACCGCCGCCGGGGTATCCGCAGGTTCCTGCTGACGGCCACCGCCCTCGGGTCGCTGTTCAAGGCCAACGCCTCGATCTCCGGCGCCGAGGGCGGGTGTCAAGCCGAGGTCGGCTCCGCGTGCGCGATGGCCGCGGGCGGGCTCACCGCGGTGATGGGCGGCACGAACCGGCAGATCGAGAACGCCGCGGAGATCGCGATGGAGCACCACCTCGGCCTCACGTGCGACCCGATCGGGGGACTCGTGCAGATCCCGTGCATCGAGCGCAACGCGATCGCCGCCTCGACCGCCGTCACCGCCGCCCGCCTCGCGCTCCGCGGCGACGGAAGCCACTACGTCTCGCTGGATGCCGTCGTCGAGACGATGCGCCAGACGGGCCTCGACATGTCGACGAAGTACAAGGAGACCAGCGAGGGTGGTCTGGCGGTGAACGTCATCGAGTGCTGACCTCGCCAACCCACCCCCTTTCGCGCGCCCCGGCCCGTTGCGTGCGCACGGAGGGGGGTGGCAGGCACACAGAGGGGTGGGTCGACGGAGGAGGGAGAGGCACATGCGGCAGCAGCCGGTCGTCGCGGTGCGGCCGAACGAGGAGGCGCCGATCCCGGACGGGACGTGGCCGACGAACATCCCCGCGGTGGCCCAGGTGCTGCGCGAGGGACTGGATCTCGGGCCGGGAGTGACCTTCCTCGTCGGTGAGAACGGCAGCGGGAAGTCCACCCTCGTCGAGGGCATCGCGATCGCGTACGGTCTCTCCCCGGAAGGCGGGTCCCGCCAGGCGCAGCACCGGACGCGGCCGAGCGAGTCGCCGCTGTCGGACTGGCTGCGCCTCCAACGAGGCGTCGGGGCGCACCGCTGGGGGTTCTTCCTCCGGGCGGAGACGATGCACTCGTTCTACACGTATCTCGAGGAGAACCCCTCCCTGCGCGGCGATGTGCCCTTCCATGAGATGAGCCACGGGGAGTCGTTCCTCGCCCTGCTCGACAGCCGCTTCGATGATCCGGGGTTCTACTGCCTGGACGAGCCGGAGGCCGCGCTGTCGTTCCACTCGACTCTCACGCTGATCGCCGTGCTACAGCGCATCGCCGACGAGGGCGGCCAGGTGCTGTGCGCCACGCACTCGCCGGTGCTCGCGGCGCTTCCGGGTGCGGCCATCCTGGAGGTCGGGGAGTGGGGACTCCGCCCGACCGCCTGGGAGGACCTCGAGATCGTGAACCACTGGCGCTCGTTCCTCGGGCAGCCGCAGCGGTATCTCCGGCATCTGCTCGGTGAGTGAGGATCCGCGGAGCCGTAGGCTGGCGGGCATGACCGAGCAGAAGGCGCCGAGACGACGCGGGCGCCCGCGCGGCGGCACCGACTCCCGCGAGCGCATCGTGTCCGCGGCCGTCGACGAGTTCGGTGCGCAGGGGTACGACGGCGCGACGGTGCGGTCGATCGCCGCCCGCGCCGGGGTCGACTCCGCGCTCGTCCACCACTACTTCGGCACCAAGGCCGACCTGTTCTCCGAGGCCGCCGGAATACCGCTGCGCCCCGACCTCGACGTCCCCGAGATCCTCGCGGGGCCGAAGGACGAAGCGGGGGCCCGGCTCGTCCGCTATGTGCTCGACGCGTTCGAGAAGCCCGACGTGCGCCGCCGCGGCGTGCTCCTCCTGCGCACGGCGATCGGGAGCAGACTGACGACGCCCCTGCTCGCCGGATTCCTCTCCCGCGAACTGCTCTCCCGTGTGGCGCGCCGCCTCGACGTGGAGGACGCCGACTTCCGTGCCGCCCTCGTCGCGTCGCAGATCGCCGGCATGCTCATCGGCCGCTACGTCCTGCAGCTTCCCGCGCTCGCCGGCGCCTCCGTCGACGAGCTCGTCGGCCGCGTCGGCCCCACCGTCCAGCGCTACCTCTTCGACTGATCCGCCCCGCGGCGGGCACAGCTTCGGAGATCTCGCCCGCCGCCGCCGGACCGCACGGCCGGCGGCGGCGTGTCGATCCGGCGCTCCGAAGCTGTGCCCACTGAGAGGCGTTGACGCCCGACGAGGCGAGGCGCATAATTCATCGCATGGTGAATAATGCGGCCGTCGAGATCACGCAGCTCCGCGTGCGGCGTGGGGCCGTGTCCGTGTTCGACGCCATCGACCTCGCCGTTCCCCGCGGCCAGATCACAGGTCTCCTCGGCCCCTCCGGGTGCGGCAAGACCACGCTCATGCGGTCGATCGTCGGTGTGCAGCGGATCGCCTCCGGTGACGTGACCGTTCTCGGCGAGCCGGGCGGGTCCCGCCGGCTCCGGCACCGTGTCGCGTACGGCACGCAGGGCGCCTCGGTCTACGGCGATCTCAGCGTGCGGCAGAATCTCGCCTACTTCGCCGCGCTCCTGAAGGCGCCGAAGGGGGACGTCGACCGGGTCATCCAGGAGGTCGGTCTCGACGCGCAGACGGGGCAGCTCGTCGATGCGCTGAGCGGCGGCCAGGCGACGCGGGTGTCGCTCGCGACGGCCCTGATCGGCTCCCCGGAGCTCATCGTGCTGGACGAGCCGACGGTCGGTCTCGACCCCGTGTTGCGGGCGGAGCTCTGGACCCTGTTCCGCCGCCTGGCCGATCGGGGCGTCACGCTCATCGTGTCCAGTCACGTGATGGACGAGGCGGTGCGCTGCGACCGGCTGCTGCTGATGCGGGAGGGGAGGATCATCGCCGACACGACGCCGTCCGCACTGCTCGCCGACACCGGAACGACCGACGCCGAAGCCGCGTTCCTGGCGCTGATCGAACGCGACAGGGCCGCCGGCACCGCGACCACCAGGCGCGCACGCCGAGAAGCGCACGAGCGCCAGGAGGAGGACGGGACATGAACGGCCGACGGCTGTTCGCGACCGCCGGCCGTGTGCTCACGCAGCTCCGACACGACCCGCGGTCCATCGCCCTGATGCTCATCGCCCCGAGCCTGCTCGTCGGTCTCTTCGCCTGGCTGTTCAGCGAGCAGGACGGTGTGTTCGATCAGTTCGGCGGTGCCATCCTGGCGTTGTTCCCGTTCATCGTGATGTTCCTCATCACGTCGATCACCACCCTGCGGGAGCGTCGTTCCGGCACGCTTGAACGGCTGATGACCACGCCGCTCGAGAAGGCCGACTTCATCCTCGGCTACGCGCTCGCGTTCGGGTTGATGGCTCTGCTGCAGGCGGTGATCACGGTCTCGTTCGCGGTCGGGGTGTGCGGGCTCGACGTGGACGGGCCGCTGTGGCAGCTGGGTCTCGTCGCGGTGGTCGATGCCCTGCTCGGCACGGCGCTGGGGCTCCTGGCGAGCGCGTTCGCCCAGACCGAGTTCCAGGCGGTGCAGTTCATGCCGTTGCTGGTGTTCCCGCAGATCATCCTCGGCGGTCTGTTCATGCCGCGCGACCAGATGCCCGACGCGCTGTACGCCATCTCCGAGTGGCTGCCGCTGAGCTACGCGATCGACACGATCAACGCGGTCGCGGCGGGGGACGAGGGTGGGGACGTGTTCGGTCCGCTGCTCATCGTCGTGGCCTTCGCGGTCGGCGCTCTGGTGCTCGCCGCCCTCACGCTGCGGCGGCGCACACGCTGAGCCGGAGTCCTGGCCTGGGTCAGCGCGCGGCGCGGTTCTTGGTGTGCTTCGTCGGCACGGCGGCCCACGGGTCCTCGGGCCACGGGTGCCGGGGGTAGCGGCCGCGCATCTCGGCGCGTACCTGGGCGTAGGGGCCCGACCAGAACGAGGCGAGGTCGTCGGTGACCGCGAGCGGCCGCCCCGCCGGGGACAGCAGATGGAAGAGCACGGGGACGCGGCCGTCCACGAGCCGGGGAGTCTCCGCCCAGCCGAAGCACTCCTGCAGCTTCACCGCCACGACGGGCCGTGCGGTCGCGTCGCCGTCGGGCTCCGGGTAGGTGATGCGTACACGGGAGCCGCTGGGCACCTCGAGCCGCTCCGGGACGAGCGCATCGAGGTGCACGGCCTCGGGCCAGGGCAGCAGACGGCGAAGGGCGGATGACAGATCCAGCCGACTCGCGGGCGTGCCGGAGGCGAGAGCGTCGAGCTCCGGTGCCAGCCACACGTCGAGCGATGCGAGCAGACCCGCGTCCGACACATCGGGCCAGGGGTCTCCGAGCTCACGTCGCAGTAGCGCGAGTCGGCGGCGCAGGGCCTCCGCCCCGTCGGACCACGTGAACATGCCGAGGCCATCGCGTCGGAGTGCTCGGCCCACGGCATCCCGGCCTTCCGAGGCCGACGGGCGCACCGGCACCGATGAGCGCACGATCGCACTGATCCGGCGTTCGCGGCGGGCCTGTACGCGGCCTCCGACGAACTCGGCCTCGACGCGGTCGCTCATCAAGGGGCCTGCCGCGCGCTCCACCTGCTCCTCGGTGAGGGCCGCTGCGGCGCGGATGACCGCACCGGAGCCGGCTGCCGTCCGGGACGAGGCTCGGGCGACGTCGGCCACGGCGAGCCATTCCGACGCGGCCAGGGCGCCGCTGACACCGGCCCGGGTGCCGGACGCCAGCAGGAACGTCGCTCCCGATCCCGAGTGCTCGGCGCGGTGGGCGACGCGCTCGGGGAAGGCCAGCGCAATCACGAGACCGACGCCGTCGAGACCGGCGCGGGTGTCCGGTGCCGGAGCGACCAGGCGTTCCAGACGGCGAGCGTCCTCGCGCCACCGCCGGGCCTCGGCCGTGCTCCCTCCGCGCAACGCGACGAGAGCGCGGGCGACATCGGCGTCCGAGATGCGCTGGTCCCCGCCGAGAAGCGCCACGACCTCGGCGGCGAGCCGGCTCCCCACCGCGGGGCTGCCGTCCCGCAGCGCTCTGGCCAACCGTGGATCGGTGGGGATTCGTGCCAGCGCACGGCCCTCTGCCGTGGCGCGCCCGTCGTCGTCGATCGCTCCGAGACCGCGGAGCACCGTGACGGCATCGGCCAGGCTGTCGGCTCGCAGCGGTTCGATCATGCGCAGGCCGGCGCCGCCCGGGGCGCCCCAGCAGGCGAGCAGGAGGGCGGCGTCGGTGAGGTCTGCCGTGGCGATCTCCGGCGACGGCCGCGCAGGAGCGGCAGCATAGGTGCGCTCGTCCACACAGCGGATGACGGTGCCGGGGCCCTGTCGAGTGGCGCGTCCGGCTCGCTGCACGCACGAGGAACGGGAGGCGGCGGTGGTGACCAGACCGGTCATCCCGCGGGCGGCGTCGCGCTGCGGCTGCCGGGCCAGGCAGCTGTCCACGACCAGCCGCACACCCGGCACCGTGAGAGACGACTCGGCGAGGGAGGTGGCGACGATGATGCGGGGCCGGGCTTCCGACGCACGACCGCGGATCACGGCATCCTGCTCCGCCAGCGGGATCTGGCCGTGCAACTCCCGGACGTCGAAGGCGCTGTTCCGGTCGCGGACTCGTCGCGCGATCTCCGCCACTTCGCGCGCGCCGGGGGCGAACACGAGCACATCCGCTTCGGGGCCATTCCGGACGAGCTCGGCGGCGGCGGTGGCGGTGACACTCGCGACGTGATCGAGGAAGCCCCGGGTGACTCCGCGTTCGTCGAGGCGGGGCGCAGAACTCGGTGCCCAGCGCTCGGTGAGGGGGAAAGCCGGGACGTCGTGGTCGACGATCGACGCGGGAGACTCCTCGGTCCCGATGACCGCGGCGATCCGGTCCGCGTCGAGGGTCGCGGACATCGCGATGACGACGAGGTCATCTCGCAGCTCGCGCACCTCGGAGAGCAGGCCGAGGAGGAGGTCGGTCTCGAGGGCACGCTCATGCACCTCGTCGATGATGACCGCGCTCACGCCGTCGAGTCCGGGGTCGTCGAGCATCCGTCGCAGGAGCACGCCAGCGGTGACGAACTCGACCCTCGTGTCCGGCCCGACAGTGCGCTCGCCACGGACGGTGAAGCCCACCCGGGAGCCGAGGGGTGTGCCGTCGAGCTGTGCGAGTCGGCGAGCGGCCGCGCGCGCGGCGATCCGGCGCGGCTGGGTGACGATCACGCGTCCGGTGCGGCGTGAGGCGAGGAGCGGCGGGACGAGCGTGGTCTTGCCCGTACCTGGCGGCGCGGTCACGACCACGGATCCGCTCGTGTCGAGGGCGGTGGAGAGGTCGTCGAGGGCGCCCGCGAAAGACAGACCGGCGCCGATGGCGGTGAGGTCGAAGGCGGCGCGGGTCACCCGTCCAGTCTGCCGGGTCATGAGACAGCGGATGCCGCGACCCGATCGGCCGCGGCATCCGCTGTCGTACGCTTCTTACTCCGCGGCGGGAGCGGGCGGCGCGGGCGGCGGTGGAGTGGTCGGCGCGGGCGTACGCGGCGCCGGGGCGGGCGCGGACGCTTCGGCGACTCCCGCTCCGAAACCGCGGCCGACGGCCTGTCCCTGGATGATGCCGGCGAGGTCGAGGCCGGTCGCGGAGTGCACGCTGTCGAAGACCGAACGCAGGGCCTTCGCGCTGTCGGCACCGACGACGTTGGACGCGCCGTCCTCGCCGGATCCGCCGACGATCGAGACGCTGCCGATCGCGGCGTAGCCCTTCGCGAACTCGGACATGATCGAGGGCAGCACCTCCAGAACGCGCTGCGAGAGGAACGCGTCCTGGTTGGAGGCGATGGCTTTGGCCTCAGCCTCGACGGCCGCGGCACGGGCCTCACCCTCGGCGCGGATCGCCTCGGCCTCGGCGTTGGCGCGCAGGCGACGGGCTTCGGCTTCCGCCTCCGCCTGGGCGCGCAGCGCGTCGGCGTCACCGGTGGCCTTCGCGATCGCGGCCGCCGCCTCACCGTCGGCGCGCGCCTTGTCGGCCTGCGCCTGCTGCTCGGCGATGCGGGTGCGCGCCTCGGCCTGCTTGACCTGCTCGATCGCCGCCGCCTCGGCCGCGCGCTCACGCGTGTAGAGCTCGGCCTGCGCGCGGGTCTCCGCCTCGTACCGCTGCGCGTCCGCGACGCGCTTGACGTCGGCGTCGAGCTGCGCCTGCTTGTTCTCGGCCTGCTGCTGGAGCACGGCCTGCTCGGCCTGGGCGCGGGCGAGCTGCTCGGCCTGCTCCGCCTCGGCGCGGGCGCGGCCGATTCCGGCGTTGGCGTTGGCCGTGTTCGTGTCGAGCGCGGTCTGCTCTACGAGGTTCGCCTCCTGGTTCGCGATGTTCTTCTGGTTGATCGCGCGGTCGGCGTTGGTCTGCGAGATCTCCGCGGCCTGGCGCTTCGCCTGGATCTCCGGGGCACCGAGGGACTGGATGTAGCCGACCTTGTCAGTGATGCCCTTGATCTGGAAGGAGTCGAGGATGAGGCCCTGCTCGGCGAGCTCCTGGGAGACGTCGGCGGCAATCTGGTCGGAGAACTTCTTGCGCTCCCGCATGAGCTCCACGACGGAGAGCGTCGCGACGATGCCGCGCAGGGCGCCCTCGAGCTGCTCGGTGGTGAACTGCTCGATGGCCTTGTCCTGGGAGGCGAAGCGCTCGGCGGCCCGGCGCACAAGCAGCGGGTCGGAGCCGATCTTCACGATCGCGACGCCGTCGACGTTGAGCGTCACGTTGTCGAGCGACTGCGCCTCGGCGTTGAGCGACACCTGCCGCGACCGGAGGGAGATGATCTCGTGGCGCTGGGTGATCGGGTTGACAAGCGACTTCCCGTTCACGATGACCGTGACGGGCGACTCCGACATCTCGGAGCTGCTCGTGCCGTCGGTGCCGATCACGGCACGCTGCACCTTCTGCTTGCGTCCGGAGATGACGAGCGCTTCGTCGGCGCGAGCCACCTTGATCCAGCTGCGTGCGAACAGCAGCAGGATCAGCAGGACGACGATCGCGGCGACAACCGCGATCCCGATGACGATGAGGATGCCGACGATTCCGGCGATCTCCATGGATGACCTCCCTGGTTCCCCCCGAGGGGGCGGTCCGATATGCCCACGGTCGATGTGGGCGTGCGCAACCCACCCTGCCAGAAAAGCGACGCCCGCCACCGTCGCGGCCGTCATGATGCCGTCGTCGGTGGACACGCCCCCGACCGCGGCGCCTGTGGAGATGGGGAGCGGTCAGCGGGTGCGGAGCTTCTCCGCGAGGTCGCGGAGCAGACGCAGCTCCTCGTCGTCGAGGCGTGACATCCGGTCGGCGATCGACCGGCCGTGCACCGTGGCGAGCGCACGGAACGCCCGGGCACCCTCGTCCGTCGCGCGGATCAGGGCGCCGCGGCCGTCGTCCGGGTCGGCGCATTTCGCGACCAGCCCCCGGGTCACCATCCGGTCGACGAGGCGGGAGACGCTCGGCTGGCTGATGAGCATGTTGGCGGTGATGTCGCGCAGCCGCGCTGTCATCTCCGGCGAGCGCGTCACCGTGAGCAGTACGTCGTACTCGGCCTGGGTGATATCGCCGGTGTCGAAGTCCGCCGCCATCTCGGTGAACAGTTCGTGCTGCGCGCGGAAGAGGCTTTCCCAGGCCTCCAGCGCGAGCTTCCGATCGGTCATCCTCACAGAGTACCGGGCGCAGTAAAGGGCCGGTCGGAGAGGCTCCCGACCGGCCCTTGTCCCTTGCACCAAGAGTGTCCTGCAATCACATGCGGTGGATGCCACAGCAAACATTCACCGTGTGATCACTGTATAACGGCGAGGTAACGAATGCAACGGTTTGATCACGATGATTCGGGCGGATACTGGAAGGGTTGTCCCATCTCTCGGGAGTTGTCAATATCTCACGTACCTGTCAGTAACGCTCCTCGTAGGTGTCAGTCTTCTCACCTATCTGTCACAACTCCTCGGCGTGTCGCCCGTGCCCGCGAGCGGCGTCCGCGTAGCTTGATCGGCGAAGCAGGCACATCTCCCAATTCACCTCGATGAGTCATCGTCAGCGAGGGGCGCGTTCGGCTTCACGTCGTCTTAGGCCGCCGGACGAACACAACTGTTGTTCGTCGATGGGCTTGGATGATGTTCTCGAATTTTGTGTGGCCAGCGCCGGCCGAGGCGCCCGCGGTCGTTCCTCGTCGGATCGAGTATCAGCTCGACGGCGTACGAGTCGAGGTAGATGTTGCCGATGTTGGGAGCGTGCCGTTCGAAGACTGCGAACCGGTGCGCGACTTCCCAACCTGGCCGGGCAAGCAGCACTACTCCGGTCTCCTCTACATGCAGGGCGTGCAGGCGCACGTCGGGTTCGAGTCGCTTGCGGAACGGTCGTTCCTGATCGAACTGGATCGTCTTGAGGGCGTCCGCTCCGTCACCAGCCAACCGATGTGGATTCGCTGGCTCGGCACCGTT
The DNA here is from genome assembly GCF_002114135.1 of Microbacterium sp. LEMMJ01. Classification (NCBI taxonomy): domain Bacteria; kingdom Bacillati; phylum Actinomycetota; class Actinomycetes; order Micrococcales; family Microbacteriaceae; genus Microbacterium; species Microbacterium sp. LEMMJ01. Next base: position 194,663 of record NZ_NCTV01000015.1, on the reverse strand, counting down.
CCCGGCAATCATGCCCCGGACTTCTTCGTACGGTTCGCCGACGGGTCGAGGATGCTCGTCGATGTGCGGCCGCTGCAGCGGATTGATGCCGCAGCGCGAGCAGTATTCGACCGAACCGCCGTGCTGTGCGCTGACTTCGGATGGCGCTACGTCGTGTACTCGGAAGACTCCCCGATACGCGACGCCAACGCCCGCTTCTTGATGCGGTTCCGTGAGCCAAGGTGGTCGGTCGACGACCTGGCGCAGGCGCTGTCCGGGTTTGCCGGAACGATCAGCGAGGCAGCGGAACGACTGGGCGGGGGCCAGGAAGGACTGGGGCGCTGTTACGCGCTGATTTGGAGTCGTCGCCTCGATGTAGATCTGGAACAACCGTTGTCTTTGAGGACCCTCGTGACGTGGAGGAACGACGCATGAACGCTACAGCAGGATCGCGCATCGTGTGGCGCGGACAGACCTATGACGTGATCGTGGTGCGTCCGTCCGCAGTCACCTTGCGAGACCAGGATGGTGGCGAGTTCGACGTCAGCCATGACGAACTCAACCGTGCCGCCGAGCCTCCCGCGACTGATCTCCTCCTCGGAGCGGCGGAGACGCTCGTCGAAGGAGCACAGTCAACGAGCGAGCTTCTGGTGTGGAGAGAGGCCCTTGCTCGAATCGCGGCTGCCTCCGAGACACACGGTCAGCAACGTGAAGCAGTCGAGAAGGAAGTAACTCGGCTCGCGCACGAGCTTGGTCGCACCGTGACGGCACGGACCGTCTTCCGCAAGCTGAAGTCTTACAACGAGGGCGGGATCGCTGCAGTCGCGGATCGACGTTCTCGTGAAGGGCGCGTAAGACGATCATCCAGTATTGACCCGCGCGTCATCGAGGCCCTCAACATTGTTCTCGCCCGTCGCGCGCGAGAATCCACGACCAGCAAGGCGGTCATCCTCGCGCAGGTTGAAGCCCTAGTCCGAAGGAACCATGGGGACGATGTCGCGATGCCGAGCCGTGCGACCTTCTATCGGGTCCTTGCTGCAGAGGACCGCGGACGATTCTCGTTCGGTTCTGCGAAGACTCGAGAATCTCTGTCATTGCGTCCGGACCGTGCTTTCGGTGGCCGACCCGGCCTACGCCCTGGTGAGCACGTGCAGATAGACACCACTCGACTGGACGTGATGGTGCGTATCGACGCTGCAACCGTGGGTCGGCCCGAGCTGACGATCATGGTCGACGTCGCGACCCGCTCCATTCTGTCGGCAGTGTTGCGTCCGGTTTCCACAAAGAGCATGGACTTGGTCATCGTGCTTGCGCGCGCCTTGGTTCCCTACGGACGGCGTCCAGAGGGAGCCCGTGAAACGAGAAGACTGCTCTCGACTGCGTGGGCGGAAGAGGCGTTGATCGATCAGGAGAGGTATGAACGTCTTCGGCTCGCGCAGCCGTTCATCTTCCCGGAGACGATCACCACCGACAACGGTCGACCGTTTCTTTCTCAACACTTTCGCGCGGTCTGCGCGGCGTTAGGGATCTCGCTCACGAAGGCTGCCCCTCACACGCCGACAGACAAGGCCCATGTCGAGCGGACCTTCGCATCGATCTCGTCGCTGTTGTTGCAGCACGTCAAGGGATACGTCGGACGAAGCGTCGAACACCGTGGGAAGAACGTCGAAGCCCAGTCGGCAGAGCTGCTCACCATCGCTCAGATGCAAGAGCTGCTGGAGGACTGGGTGGCGGTCGAGTGGCAGAACCGAAACCACGACGGACTTCGCGACCCCTTGGAACCAACGATCTCGCTGACCCCGAACGAGATGTGTCGAGCGTTTCGAGAGGTCGTCCCGGAGCTCCACGTGCCCCTCGCCAAAGATGACTTCATCGCGCTGCTGCCGATCGTGCACCGCAGGATCAATCGATATGGAGTCACCATCGAGCACCGCATCTATGACTCCGAACGCCTTGCCCATTACAGGCGACGAGAGTCGCAGTCGAAACGGCAGAAGGGGAAGTGGCCGATCCGTGTCGATCCCTACAACCTGCATGTCGTGTGGCTCGAGGACAACGGCGAGTTCATCCCGCTGCGATGGTCGAACGGCCTGCACGAACTCCCGATGATGGGGGACGTGTGGAGGTCTGCGCGCGCTGCGCACCGTTCCGTCGACCGCGACGGGCAGCAGGATCTCGATCTCGTGCACGCCATGCGCGATTATGCCGGACGAGGCAACAACAAGCCGATGGTCACGCGATCCGCTCGTGAGAAGGCGGTGGCGGCAGACCCGATGAATCTGCTCAGCGCGGAAGCATCAGCCGCCACCACCCCACAAAGCGACGGCGCAAAGACCGACGTGCCAGTACCGCAGGAAGAGGAATGGCCGAACCGCGGTGGCTTTTCCTTCATCTCGGAACCGACGACAGACGAAGGCGAGTAGGGGCCAATGGAGATTGCGACGCGTGAGGGATGGCGTGATTTCGTCGAGCTGAAGATCGAGAAACCGGCAGAGATCCCGTTCGCCGTCCTCGGGAGGCTCACGCCCGAGGATCGCCAGATCTACAACTGGGCGCGTGCTCGCTACTCACAGGCCGGAGCCTTTGTGAAGACACCGCAGTTCGTAGAGTTCCAACGCGCCGCACGCGACCGGGTGTATCTGAACGCCCATCGCCAGGTTGGGAAGCTCGGGCTGATCCTCTCGGGAGAACCAGGCCAAGGAAAGACGACGACGTTGCTGCAGATCGGCAAGGAGCACGAACTTCGCCGCAGACAGACCGCTCAGCCCACAGCAGCAGAAGGGTGGACTCCTGTGGCCTACGTCGCCGTACCTGCCCAGTGCTCGGCGAAAGCTCTCCTCCTGGAGTTCGCCAGATTCCTGGGCCTTCCCACGCTGAGCCGAGCGACCTACGGAACCCTCCTCGACACTGTCGCGAACGCCCTGCGCCGTTGCCGAACCGAACTCGTACTGATTGATGACGTGCATCATCTCGATCTGCGATTTCGGCAAAACATCGAAGCATCTGACATGCTGAAGCAACTCTCCGAGCGATGCGGCGGCACATTCGTCTACGCGGGAATCGCTGTGGAAGAGACAGGGCTGCTCGACGGTACTCGCGAGGGCCAGATCCGCAAACGGTTCGAACTGCACCCGGCATCCCCGTTCCGCATCACTACGAAACGAGGACAGGCTGACTGGGGTGACCTTCTGTTGGCCATCGAGGACTCGCTCGGCCTACTGCAGCAGCCTGCGGGGAAGATTCTCGCAAGCGCGAAGACCCTGCATGCGCTCACCGGAGGGGAGATCGGCCCGCTCAAGGATCTCCTCCAGCTCGCCGCGCTACACGCCATGCAAGACGGCTCGGAAACCCTAGAAGCGGCGCTCTTCGAACGCGACCTGAAACGCCGGCAAGCGGAGCGGCTCTGATGAGGGCGCTGCCGGTGCCAGTCCGGTTCTACCCCGACGAAACCGTCTCGAGCTTCTTCAGTCGGCTGTGCGCGGCCAATCAGATCTCCGAGTATGAAGCGTGGCGTGCACTGAGAGCGGAGGACCCTGAACTCGGCATCGCAGTGACACCGCCGATAGCGCGAGTCGCGATCGAGGAGCTCGGCGGACTGCGTCGTGATGCGATGCCCAGAATCAGACGCAGCTACTCGACGTGCAAGCACGACCCCACGATGTGGGTGCGCGCCTGTGCCTTCTGCAATGGCCAAGGGTTCGGACCGACGACCCTCTGCAGGCGATGCTCGCGAGGAGATCTGGTATTCGTGGAAAGGTTCAGCGGGCCGATCTGTGTCAGGCATGCCCGATGGCACAGCAACGGACTCGACGTCGACGTCCGCGACCACGTCCCGTCACTAATCGCGCAGAAGCGACTCAACGGAAGCCTGCATCAACAGTCGATTGGATATCGCACGCCCATTGCAACCATCGCGCGAGACATCATCCACGAGTGGTGGCACCCCGCTCGCCTCTCGACAGAACAGATCGGTCTCGAGGAAGAAGTCACCGGCCTGCCGCGCCTGGTCGAAACGATGGCGGCTCTGACGTCTCCGGCGCTTCAGACGCTCCTGACCTACGAGCACGCGTCTTACAAGGCGATTGCTTCAGTGCTGATGAGACTTGGTGCGGTCGCGCGTGCTGGTGAGAATGTAACCCGTTTCGCGGAAACGATTGGCGTCGACGAACCTAACTCCGCTCTCCACATCGGAGGTGAGAAGTGGTCACTCACGTCGTCGCGATCTGGGCCGGCGCTCGAGGCGCCGGAGCGACTTTGGCGCCGCATCCTGACCGTGCGAGCAGCGCTATTGAAGCACCGGAACGTGCGTAGGACATTGTGATCAGCGCGGTGGTCGGGTTTCACGGGCGCGGAGCGAGCTCGTGACCGGGTGAAGCGAACCGTTTCGCGGCGTACGATCGCAGTATCGGCTCGCGTCTCAGACAGGAGAACCGGATGTCGAACCTCGAGCGACCGCTGACTCTGGATGCTGCTGCCGCAGAGCTGCTCGAATCGATCGACGCGAGCGAGTGCGACCCGGAGATCATGGAAACGCTTCAACGCGAGGCGGCCCGCCTTTCTCGGCGCATGCGTCCGCCGAGCCCCGGCATATCGATGGAACAGCGTGCGTATCTCGTCGATTCCGGCGCTTTCACGGCGGAGCAGTTCGCTCAGACCGAGCAACGGGTGGCTCGCGGCGAGCTGCGCGAGGATGAGAACCGCACACGTCTCGGAACCGTCGCGCGTTCGTACGGTGAGCGAGCGGCCGCGGCGCGGCTAGGGCTGGAAGTCGACGATCTCCGAATGGGCCAACGAGCGGGCGCACTGTATTCGTTCGACGCATCCGGTGTGACGGCTTACCCGAAATGGCAATTCACAGACCAAACCGATGACGGGCTTCTGCCGCACCTCGCGCTCGTCGTGACGTGGCTCCTCGAAGACTGGCACCCCGCGAGTGTCGAGGGATTCATGACCACGCCGAAGGACAGCCTGATCTATCGCAGCGAGCTGCAGACGCCCATTCAGTGGCTACTACGGGGTGCCGACCCGCGTCCCATTGAGCAGATCCTCGAAGGTGCGCGGTGGCGATGACGACAGCCTGAGTGCTCGCGACGCTGTCTTCGATCCTCGGTGTTCTGCCGCTTGGCTTGATGGCGGCTAGATGACGAGATCGGGCACGACGGACGACTTCTCCTTGGACGCGAGCGCTCATCGATGGCTCCTGGCCGGGCTGGATCTGAAGCCGCGAAGCGCGACCCGGCCATGCGGGAAAATGGTCTCGTGTCCATGCGCATTCACGCGATCCAGTGGCGAGACGACGGGCTAATCGCTGTCAAGTTTGCGGACGGTCGTGTCGTTGCCGAGGCGGATCCCACCGATCTCGCAGTTATGCTTGAGCTGTTCTCGGTGGTCGAGTATCGCCCCTGGCATCGTCGTCTGATCTTCAAGTTTCGCGATGGCTACGGCTTCGAGTGTGAGCTCGGAACTGCGAGGGACCCTTCGCCGACTCGTGGTCGCCCAGTCGTGTACCTGGACCAGAACCAGTGGAGCACTCTGAGTAAGTCGCTCTTCGCACCTCAGCGTGTTTCGGACTCCGAGCGTCTCGCGGCAGTGCGACTGCTCAGGATGGCCGAAGCGGGCGAGGTCATCCTGCCGTTGTCGTCCGCTCATCTGTCGGAAACCGGTGCCTGGTCAAATGATGTCGGGCGTGCGGAATTGTCACGGACGATACTCGCTGGGAGTCGTGGCTGGCAGATGCGAGATGCGCTGGAAGTGCGAGCGGGCGAATTCCGACAACGCCTCGCTGCACTCGCGGGAATCGACATCGCGCCACCGGCCCCCGTGATCACGCTCGAGCCGTACGCCGCGCTGGACCCGAGTATCCGAGCAGATGACGAGCGGGTATCCTTGCCCGACGATCTCCCCGAGGCGTGGAAGTTCGGCTACCTGTCGACCCTGTCGAACACCGTCTACGTAGGGTGCCTTCTGGACCGTGAGCCGACGCCGCGCGGCTCCCTCGCCGGATGGTTGGCACGTGTGCAGCGGTTCTCCTCTTGGCTGGACGGAGAACGACAACGCAGCAAGAGTGATCGCCGCAAGGCCGCGCAGCTATTCGCCGCCGCAGACGCGACTAAGGAGATAGCAAATGCTGCCGCCGAGATCGGCGCGACTCCTGCTCAAGCGACGGAGTGGTTCGCAGGTGCTTGGGACCAGGGGTGTCTCGGCGCCCCCGCGATCACTCTGTTCCGCTCGGTGATGGCCGACAAGATGGTCGCTGGCGCCCGCTGGGAGGAGAACGACCTCACCGATCTCATGTACCTCTGCACAGCCGCGGGCTACGCCGATCACGTGGTTGGTGAACGGCGGACTATCGGATTGCTTCGTCAATCGGTGCGGCGCTTTGATACTGCGGTGCAGTTGCACACGAGGCTCGGCACTCTGGTGCAGAGCCTTGATCAAGTCTGAGGTGCCGCGCGATCAGTTCTGAGGATGAGCGCTCTGAGATCGATGGGCGGCATGATCCCTTGGGCTGCCGTTTGGGACTCGAGTTCAATCAACTCGGGGTCGCCTGGCAGCAGCTCCACCGCTTTTGACAAGTGAACTAGAGCTCGCTCCTGATTGCCGCCAATCGAAGCGCGCTGCGCTAAATCGAGGTGCAGGACGGCGTCGAAGATAACCGGCAACTCGAGCAGGCGCTTTCCCTGTTGCTTGAGGTCAGCCTCGCGCTGCTCGGCGAGGCTCTCGAGGTCGGCGCCGCTCCACTCGATCGAGCCTCCGAGCGCCCACAAGGCGTACGCATACATGGTCGCCGCCTCCAACAACTTGGCATGGGACTCGACGGTCTCATTGAACTCAGTGATGCGCAGTTCGTCAGCGACCCATCCGTTCCAAAGGACGATGCTCGCGACAAGCGCTAGACGATCTGCCGGTTTCGACCCGTTCCTGAGTAGTGCTCCGAGCCGGCGTATAGGGGTTCGCATGTCGATGACGCCCTCGGATTCTCCCGCACCCGTGCTCCGCAGTGATTCCACCAGCACCGAGAAGACTCGTGGTGCCTCGGACGTACCGAAGTTATCGAACCCGGTGATCCAATACTCCGGTGCCATGCGGACACGCACGATACCCGGAATGGCGCTGCGGTAGGAGGAATTGAACTCAGGATCTACTCCTCTCGGTGCCCGCTCGACATACTGACGTACGACGTGCTGACAGATCCGGTGGAGGCCCTCGAGGCTCAACACCGTCTTGCCGTCGTGCCAGATCGTTTCTCCGTGGCCGGGGAGCTCTCGAAGCTCGGGGGCAAGATCGCGCAGTTCATGCATGGTCTTGGAGCGCACCACATACGCGAAATCTAGTGCTTTAGGAAGGTCGACCGCACGGATTGGGTCGCGTGCATCCGAGGCTTCGCTTCGGAAGAAGGAGGGAGCGAGATGGTCGAGTACGAATCCTTGAAATCTGCGCCTGAGGGCGAGCCGGTCAATGGCGAGCACGGCCTCCTGTACTTTCGTGCGATTCGTAGTGTCGAGTTCCTCACATGCCGCGTCGACAATCTTGCGCTTCTTCGGCTCGTAGTCACTCCAGGGGGCTTCCGGCGCCGGCCAGTCTTTCGCGAGCGACTCGAGCGCTGCAACGAAGAGCGTGTAGGACAGAGCGACGTCGCTGCTCGATAACGTCACTGCATCGACGATTCGCCGAACGGCGCGCATCGCTGACTCGAAGTAAGGGCGTTGTAAAGCTATCAGTTGGTCGCAGAAACTTCGGAGCCCGTCTATTTCAGAGTCGCTAATGAATCGGGCGGGCTCCAGGACGTGAGCGAGCAGCTTCTCGCGCCGCCGTAATCCCGACCCTCCACCCGCGATAACTCGGCCGGTCAGATCCTGGTCCTGCAAAACAACGACGTCGAGACCGAAGGCAACGACTGCCGCGGCGTCCGCGACGAGCTCGTCTCCTCCAGTAGCAATGTGGATCGAGTCGCTACCGTCGGCGTTGGTTCGCTCTAGGCGATCGATGACCTCGATCTGAAGGCCCCGGACATCCCCGTGTCCCGTGGAGAATCGCAACGTCCCGATCGGCAACTCCACGTCATCCGCGCGCACCCGGATGCCATTCGAGTAAAGAACCCGCCGGTGAACGGTCTCGTGGGGGTTGTCGCTCTCGAAATACATCCCGCTCGATATCTGGAGCACTAGAAAGGCCTTCCGTTCTCTTCCTTTGCTGCGGATGTCTGTGTTCCTCCTGATGAGTGTATTCGCCCCATAGGCTGCGCTCGCCGGCTACTCAATAGGCTGCGCTCGCCGGCTACTCAAGTCGAACCCCTGGCTATAGGTCGGTTCGCGAATCGCAAAAGCGAAGCTCGATAACATCCGGCACTTCCACGAGCGCGGGATGCTCGGCCAGAATGAGGGTCCCGGTGTCCTCGAGCAGAACGGCTGGTACACATGACCGGTGCAGAAGAGAAACGCGACGCGGTTGCGCTCGCTGATCTGAGTGACCTACTCGTCGCGGCCTGGCTCGAAGTCGCACGCCAGGCGGGGGCGGGTCCACGCCCGGGCTCGGCGGCTGCTCTCGACGCGGCCGAAGCCAAGCGCGAGCTTCCCGCAGGCGTGCCGAATGCCGAGCACGCGGCGGGGTACATGGCGGGGCGCATGGTCGACGCGATTGCGCTGCTGCTTCAGTCCCTCGGTACGCAGTTGCGTGCGGAGCCGATGGTGCCGTTGGCGGTCTGGCCGTTGGTGCGCGCCGAGCTCGAGTACGCGGGCAGGGTAGCGTGGCTGCTCGAGCCACTGACTGGCAGCGCTCCCGCCGCTCGCCGAGTGGCCCGCGCGATGCTCGAGCATGCGTCAGCGCTACAGCGGGAGAAATACACCGCAAGTAAGCACTCCGGTCCGTTGGCGAAGACGTACAAGCGGAACCGCGATGAGTTGCTTCGCCGGATCGGAGTGCTGTTCTCAGAGGTGCACACGCCTCTCGAAACCCCGGATCAAATCGGGGATTGGAGGATTGGCGGGGAGACGATGATTGGGCTGGGCAAGGCGAGCGATCTGTTCCTTTCGCAGAACTTCACCAAGGGCAGTGGGGTCTATGACATCTTGTCGGATCGGTCGCACCCATCGGTGATGTCGCTGGCATCACAGTCGGTGGCAGAGGAATCCGAGGGTGTGACGTCGTGGACCTATCCGGCAGACCCGGAGGTCCTCGACTTCCAGGTCCGCCTCGGATGCCTGATCCTTTACAAGTCCGCCCACACGATCTCTGCCTACTACGGCCTCAATTCCGCCCCGCTCGAGCGTTGGGCGGATGAGACGCCGGCGCACTGGCTCGATGAAGGTCCCCGGGCCACGTCGTGAAACGCGCCAGCCCCGCCTGTGCCGGAGAGGAAGCATCGTCGCTCTCGCCGTATGGATCTCTGACAGGATCTCGGCTCCACGAGTGCGACGTCCGTCCATCACGGTCCTCAGCCCTGTGCGGGCGATAGGCATAGTCCATTCAGATTGTGTTCTCGGCGTGTGGTGCCGAAGATTCGAGTATTGACCTGTCCGGCCTGTCTGGCCTTCCCGAATCCACCCGCGACGGCGTCCGCAACTCCGACGCTGGCACGGCTAGCATCGGCTCATGTATGAACCCGAGGGCTTCACCGGCCTGACCGAGACCATCTGCCTTTCCCACATCACCGACCTCGTTCTTCTCGATCTAGTGATCGGTGAAGCTGACAGCCGCATTTGCTCTTATTGCGACCACCGCAGCACGGATGGGCGAATAACAGCTGTGTCGATGGACGTTGTAGGGCGCCTGGTTTACGACGCAGCGACATGGCTCTACCACGACCACGGCGGTCTGGTACCGGACGAATGGGACGAGTGGAATGCTGGTCATGAGACCGACTACGTCGTCGGCGACTGTACTTCCGGCGCCTTCGACGCCTCGGTCATAGACGAAGTGAACGCGCACATCGCCGACGCTATCGCCACACCGAACTACTGGATGGAATCGGGGCTACGGGACGAGTTCCAGTTCTCCTGGGACGGGTTTGCGCAGATCGTGAAGTATCAATCCCGATTCGTGTACGTTGGCGCCCGTGAGCGTGAAGGGCGTCGCAACGAGCCGCCAGCTCGCGTCTCGCGGTTCCTGGACGGACTTCTGGCCTACGTCCAGGACGACATGCTGACGATGGTCGAGCCGGGGGAGAAGCTATACCGTGCGCGAATGGCCGAGGACGGCTTCACATTCCGCCATGAGGCGCGAGCCGACCCCGCGAAGCATCTCGGCCCAGCACCCGCCGGCAAGGCATCTGCGGGACGGCTGAACCCTGAGGGAGTGGGCCTGTTCTACGGAGCTACGACGCGCCAGATCGCAGTGAAAGAAACCGCACTGCACAGCCTGTTTGACGACGCAATTGTCGGAGGGTTTGTCGTCCAGCGGCCGCTGACGGTCTTGGACTTCACAAAGCAGCCAGCGCCACCGAGCATCTTCGCGGTGGACAAGCGGCGTCAATTCTTGTTCGCGCGGTTCGCCGACGACTTCGAGGAGCGCCTGACTCAGTCGGTGCGGTTGACCGGCGTGGAGCGCGTCGAGTACGTGGTAACTCAAATCATCGGTGAGTACTTCCGATGGGCCCCAGAGAAGAAGCTGGACGGAATCGCCTGGAAGAGCCACCTCCTGAGCGGGGATGAAAACGGCAAGAACGTGCTCGTTTGGGCGAGCGCCGATGACGTCCGCTCCGACCCGCCGCCTGCGGACGACCCAGCTGACTCGGAGCTGTGGCGCCGTTCTTTCGGCCCGCCGACCCCGACTTTGACGTTGTCGGACCGGGACGTTACGGTGCATCGCGCGAAGCGGTTCGTCACGGTAAGCCACGCGATTCTGCCGGGTGACGATGACCCGGACCCGATGTTCATGGACTTGAAGTGATTTGCGTGAGTCGAAGTCGCGCGCTGCTCCGCCAATTGGGGCGGAGTAACCTACCAGGACAGCGTCGTCGATGGGTGCAGACGATGCTTCTATCGCGCTGGGAGCGATACACGCGACGCTGGCCGGACGGGCACACATCAGTCAGGCGGGATGGCGGCATCCGCCGAGCCGACTTCTCGACAGCTCAGTCGTGGCCGTTCTGCAAGACGATGAGATCCGCGATCGCCATCTTCTGGCGGCGACGAACCCTGCGTCAGTCGTTAGATTCATGAGGAGAGGAGGCAGGGGATGCTCAACGTTTGGAGTCGGTCAGGGGCGATAGCGGGGCGAGGTTTTCACTATCAGGACGCGGTCGGTGCGTGGCTTAGCGGCCGGCTGATCGCAGGCGAGTTGGATGCGCGTCGCATCGTCCCGGAGGGATTCGAAGATCTACATATCGAGGGGCCCGAGCTAACGTTCGTGCAGGTGAAGAGTCGCCAGGAGAAGCGAGGCGCATTCCCAGTCAGCGAGACTCTCGGATTTCTTGAGGAGATGTGGGCCAAGCACCTGACCCGCGAGGCAGTAGGCATTGCCTCGGGTCGTTTGATGCTCGTCCAAGAGCGGAGCATCTCCGGAGAGGTCTTCGACGGACATGCCGCGGTCCTGGCTGACCTGCCGCTGACTCACCCGCTTGTGGAAGGCGTGGTCGAGAGACTTGGCTTGGAGCATGCTCGAACGCTCCTGCAACTGACGACCTTGATCACTTTGGATTGGCAGGATGCGCAGTCCGCCGCGGTGGATGCGATTACATCCGCCTCCGGGGCGGTGCGCGGTGCGGCAGAGCTCATTGAGCGCCTGCTGCGGATCGACATTGCAACCGCGGCGGATCGAAACGCGGCAGCTCCTGACCCGGACGACGCGGCGTTCGTGAACGTGAGCTCGATCTCGAAGCGAATCGAAGAAGTGCTAACCCTCCTTGACCGAGATGCCCTGGAGCGGGCACTCCTGGATGGCATCTGTGTTCCCGTTCAGTTCTCGAGCGACGTGGCGGCGAATGACTACTACTTGGGCACCGCAGCCCGACCTTCGCATATCGCATCTGGTTTGCCAGCGCCGATGCCTGATATCGCCGCGCAGGCCATCGAGAGCCTGAACTCGGGTGCTTCCGTCCTTTTGGCCGGTCCTTCCGGAGTTGGAAAATCAACTGCGCTTTGGTCGACGGTCTACACGCGCCGCGACGTCACCTGGTATCGAGTGACTCGTCTCTCGGACGATGCCATCCAGGGAATCAGAGATCTCCTCACTGCACGGATGCCGAGCCGCCGAAATCAGATCGGTCTGGTCGTGGACGGCGTCGGGACCGGCGAGCTTGTCGGTTGGGACGCGATCAATCAGGCCGTTCGTGATTTCGAAGGCGTCATGCTGCTCGGGACGGTTCGCAATGAGGACCTCGTCAGCGTTCAAGATCGGGCCGGGAGCGCGATCGTGGAGGTTACCCTTACGGAGGATATCGCCGAATCGCTGCACGAGAATCTTCGGCAACGCGGGTTGACCTCAAACGCGCATTGGCGTGAGGCGTACGTCGAAGCGGACGGACTGACGATGGAGTTCACCTACATGCTCACGCGTGGCCGTCGGCTTCGAGACGTCCTGCGGGACCAAGTGCTCTCGCGCGTCCGGGCCCAGCAAGAGACTGAGCTCCAGATCCTCGGCCTGATCGCAACCGCAGGAAGGTGGGCGCTCTCTGTGCCTATCTCGGAACTGTCGGAGTTTGAGAACGGCTCTGGCAGCCTGCGACGTGCCCTGACACGGCTCAACGAGGAACACCTCGTTCAAGTCGTGAGTGAGTCGGTGCAAGGGCTACATCCGCTGAGATCACGGTTCCTCTCTGAGATCGTCCATGAGCTGCCGCCACCGACGGCCAGCATGACGACAGTGAAGCTCGTGTCCATGCTTCCTGCTCCTGCCTTACCGGCGCTGCTAGCAGGAATCTCGCAAGACCTCCCGGCCGCCTTGCCAGCGGCCGTAGAGGCGCTTATCCTCAGGATGCAGTCGGGCACCAACGCCGATGTGCTCGAAGGGCTCCGCGCCGTGAAGTTCGTCGATCTGAGCGCACGATCAGGGCGGTGGGTCGAAGTACTCGATCGACACGATGTGCAACCGCCGTCAAAACTCCTCGCGATCCAGCTGGCGCTGATCGATTCGGACCTAGCGGGTTTGCCGTTCCCTGAAAACGTCTCAGCGGCGATTGCGGAGCTGCGTGCTGCAGTGCGCGAGCCTTTCGATTCTTTAGATAGGGCTGTGCAACAAGTGGGTGTGCAACGACTCGGTGAAGTGATACTCGACTCGCCAGATTTGGCCAGTGTGAACCAGGCGCTCGGATATTCTCAAAGCCTTGCGCCGGCGATCGCCAGCGACCTCGTCCAGGCACTTAGGCGGATGCGCGACGAAGGCCGCCCCGTCCGATCGCTCGACGTCGAACCAGATCTGGACGACTTGGCTGACCTCTTGCTAACAGCGGCTACGTTTGCTTCGGAAGTTGCGGAACTACTGCTCGCGGCCGCGGGCGGTGCTGACCGCGCGCAACAGCGCATCCTCGAGCGTTTCCCCTGGGCGACGACGGCAGGAATCGTTGACGGACCTGAAGGCGCAGTTTTCCGTGGCCAGATCCTCCACATTTCCGATCAAGTGCAGGGTGACACTGACCGAAACGCCAAGGAATTTGCTCGTTTAGGGATCGCCCTCAACCCGAGCGTCGTACATGCAGACATCACCACGATCTGGTCGGACGGAGCGCCTTATGAGGTTGGAGGTAACTTGATGGGAGTGTCGACGCTTCGTCGGCAGTATCTTCACTCTCGGTCGTCTGTGAGCGGCCATCGGCAGACCGCTGGGTTCGCCGCAGCTCGCTTGCACGATCTAACAGCGACTGATCGTATGGAGATCGCGCTAGCAGGAATCACCATCGCCGAATCGCTCCTCCCAAGCATTATCCGTGTGTGGCTCCGTGGCGAGAATCGTCCTTCTGCCATGTCTGCGATTCACGCCTCACGCGTTGAACTTGACGCGCTCTCACGTCGACTGGTCCCGGTGTTTCGCGAGCCTCTTGCGGCTGAAATCTCCGTTATCGCGGATAGTCTCCAGACTCTGCTTTCCGCGATCGCGGTGGACCTCCCAAGTCGGCTGACCGACGCTTCAGGCTACTTAGCGCTCGCTTCGCATATCAGTGAAACCCTCGTGGATGCAGTGGGCAAGGCGCGGCAAGAGCAGTGGGAGATGATCGGCGTTCATCCCGGCGGGCTGCTTGACGTCGTTGAGCGAGAGCTCCAACAACTCGCGACCGTGCTCCAGGAGGTCGGGTCAGCTGGCACTATGCCGCAGGACATTCGACGAGCCGCACGGTCCGGCGACTCGCAGCGGGCCTTGTCTCGCGCGGCAGACCTGTCAACCAGGAACGCGTTGCGGCGTGCCGAGCGCGGACAACAGGAGAGACTCGCGGTCATCCGAGATTTCGGTCGGGAGGCTGCTTCTTACTCAAGGATGGTCCAGGGCATTCATGATGGCTGGCCGCCACAGCAATATGCCATTGCGGTAAAGGCCGAGAACGTTGTCGATTGGCTCCTCGTGGTGGAGAGAACGCTCGCGGCTCTGACTCCCGCGGAGATGAGTAACGCGTACCGCCCCGCATTGATCATCTTCCCGGAGATAGCTGGACGCCGAGTCGACTCGTTCGGCTGGCAAATCATTCGGTCTGCGTTTCCGATCGTCGAACCACTCACTGGTTGGGGTGCGACGTTTCCAGAGGCATGGGAGACTCCTCGGTTCGAGGCGCTCGGTGCGGGCCAGCATGCGCTCGCTGTGTTGTCCGGGCTGGCACTGCTAGAGCGCTCTCGGTCGACCGCTCCGCTAGCCGAAACGCGTTTGGCGGCTGAACAAGAGTTCCTGGTTGCCCGCGCGGCGCTCGGCGCTTACCCGGATCGGATCACTCAAGACATTGCTGCCTTTCTCGACTCCTTGGCCGCACAAGTCGCCCGGGAAGCAGACGAGAATATGGGTGAGACGTTCTCGGCACAGTTTGTAGCGCTTGTCCGGGGACAGCAAACCTCATTTACGAGACAGCTTAGTAAGTACGCAAGCCTCGCGATGCAGGCCGACATAGATCCGGAGGTGGCCGAGGCCCTCGCTGAATGATGCCTCCTGAAGCGGCGCTGACGCCCGACGTCCGTGAGCGCAGGCAGATTGGAGGCTTGGGGCGACCATTAATGACAAGCGCTCGGCTCGAAGTTAACGTCGGCAGGGGTTGCTCGCAGGATTCTTTGAGCCCGGCTCGGATGACGAGACGCCGGTGCGGCAGCCGAGCAACGAAAATCGTGCGATCGCACGGCACCGCGCACCCCGATTCTGACTCGGTTGGGTGCCGTCGGAGCATCGGCGTGGAGGTCGACGTTGGCGCGCACAGTTGCTGACATGCCGCGAGCGACGCGAGCCTCGGAAGCGCTACGGTGGCGCTGTATCAAGATGCTTCGAGGGCAAAGTCGCCAGAGGAAGAAGGCAGTGGTGAACCAGGAACGTCCGAATGAACTAGTCGCCAAGCAGATTGTCGAACAGAGGCTCGGGGTGGAGCTCGAGCACGCGGACACCCATGGTGGGGTGGACTATAAGTCTGCCGATGGGAAGATTGCGTTGGAGGTCACCGCGGTGACCGAAGGTGGGAACAAGGGTGCTCGCGATGCTCTGAAGAAGTCCGCGAAGAAGGGCGTGCCAGGCGTGGATCTCGCGACATGCTGGCTTGTGTTCGCGCCTGAGGGGCAGGCGAACATGAAGACTTTCATGCAACGGGTGAAGCCGGCGCTGGCTCAGCTAGAGAGGGTGGGTGAGTCGTATTTCCGTCGAGAGCGCGCGGCGATCCACACCATTGAGGGCGGCCCTCTGGCCGAGATCTATCGCACCCTACTGAACGCGGGCGTGGAGATGGCGAGCTCCGCGCCGCACGAGGTGAAGTCGGACGATCCCAGTCACGTGCATCAGGTGTTGGTATCCACGGGCAGCGGCGGGTCGGTCAGCGGCAGCGACGAATCGCTGGCGCGGCTGCTAGATGCGCTCAGCGACAAGACCGACAACCCTCAGAAACTGGCGGCCACGGGCGCCGTGCAGCGGCATCTCTTCGTGTGGGTAAACGACGACACCTGGCACAACATCGCTCGGCCCTTGAGTAGGACATCGCCGTCCTGGGCCGACGAGGGGTGGGGCGTCCCCTCAGTTGCTCCGACGCTGGATCCTGCAATCACACACTTTTGGGTCATGCATGAGCGGTCGCGTCTCGGATGGTTCTGGGATGGAAAGACATGGAGCGCGTTGTCGCCTGAGTAAAGCCACGTCGTCGTGTTTGACACTGAGCGAACAGCGTGATGCCAGCGGTTGTCGCGTTCGACGTGAGCCTTCGCCCAAGTCGATGACGAGCTCGCTGGCTTCACGGCGGCCGATCGATGTCGAAGGGGTGTACCCAGAGGTTAAGACGGTTCGCAAAGCGGGGACGCATCGACTCGTGCACCTAACGCGCCGTGTACCGACAGAAGCAACCGAGCCCTCTCACAGCAATATCGCCGCGACAGCGTTAGGCCACGCTACTCGGCAGTTTCTGCGTGTGGCGCGAGCCGCGTACCCTGCCGTTATTAGATCTGCCGTGAGCCGCCTTGTGTTCGGGTCTAGGCAGTCGGTACGCCAAAATACGCGAGATTTTATGCAGCGGTTTGACTTACTCGCTCACGTGGCCGCCATTCGCCGGTAGACCACGCATTAGTGTGAGCGAAGACGACTCGATCGAAGGGGAGCGATGACCTCCGAAACTACCGACACCGCAGACGCGCCCATCTGGTTGCACCCTCACGGGGAGCGGCCGGACGACAGCACAGTGGACAGCATCACGGAGGCATTTGCGGCTGATGACCCTCGGTTCGCGGTGCAGGCCGACAAGCTCGACGAGCTCCTGAAGCTGGGGTATCAGCCTATCCCGCGTTTTCTGTTCTCTCTTGAGAATGTCGAGCCCGAGGTGATCGGCCCGATGAATTCCTCTAACAAACTCGGTATTCGTTTACACAACGCCGTCGTCAAGTCGGGGGATCTTGGTGACGATGTCCTGGAGGCCCTTGTCCTACGACGTGACGCGATCGGCCAGGTTCTTAAGTGGTCTGACCCTGCTGCGTTTCCCGCAATCCTAGAGTATCTACGGGAGCTGGCGCGGGCACGGGGTAGTTCGATTAGCGACTTTACGCTGCGCGGCTCACCCGCGCCGTCACTGTACAAGAGACTCGACACGCATGGCGACGCCGAAGCGGCATCAACATTAGACGCCGAGGTTGAGCCAGAAGATGCGGCGGACGACTTTCCGATCGCACGAGAAGTGTTGGCGAAGCTCCGGGACAGCCTCAATGTGGTTGTCGAGGGTGTTGCCGGATCAGGAAAGTCGCATCTGATTCATCAGCTTCGGACGGCGTACCAACACGTCGAGCTGGTCGTGTTCCATCCGTCTACAAGCTACGAAGAGTTCGTCTCGGGACTGCGCCCCAGGGCGGACGGCGGCTTCGAGGGCCGAGCCGGGGTGTTCGTAGAGATGTGTATCCGCGCGGCGCGCCACCCCGATGAGCTATTCCTATTGTTCGTCGACGAGATCAATCGCGCGAACACGTCACGTGTTTTCGGCGATCTGCTTCTCCCTCTCGAAAAGTCGAAGCGTGTAGATTTCGCCGAGACTGCTCTTGACGAGGCGCTATTGAAGTACCGGCCATTGGGTGATGACATCTCAGTGCGACTGCAGACTCCTATAGACGTGCTTCCCGACGTGGGGCCGGCTCCCGAAGAAGAGGAAGTCCATGACGTTGCACTACCGCTGCTCGACAAACTGGGGATTTCGACGCCGTCCGCAAAACCACTCGGCCTTAGCTATCTAGTGGTTCCGCAAAACCTGCATGTGCTTGGAACAATGAACTCGACGGACCGCTCCGTTGGCTCGATCGATCTGGCGCTACGTCGGCGATTCACTTGGATGGACATGCAGCCGCTAACGAGCGATGACCTTATTTCGAACACGCTCGTGGGCGCGCGAGTATCAGAGGACCCGGAGTGGCGAACGGTGATCGAGTGGTATGGTCAGGTCAACGCGCTTCTGCTTGCGCAACTCGGACCGGATGCTCGACTGGGGCACTCGTACTTTTTTGCTGACGAAAGCGCGAGTGGCACCGCCGCGCTTCTGCTCGCACAGCTCGCGGAGATCATTCACGTCTTCAACGCATCGGAGACGCTGCTGGAGTTGATACCTGAGTTGTTACTGCCATCTGAGAGCACCAGCTGGACGATCGCTTACGTCGGTTTGGGGCTTGGGCGCCGGCCCATCGTGCGATCCACGCCGGCCGTCGCTCTATGACCGACTCGACCCCGCTGGCTGATGTGCACAACCTAAGCTGGTTCCGCGTTAGTGAGCGGGGAAACGGTGTGGGCCTCACCGTGCTTAACGACGGCGCGTCTCGATCGTCGCTGGTGATACATGTGCTGCCCAAGCTATGGCGTGGGTCGAGCACCCCGCGAAGCGTTAAGGCACCTGTCGCCGGAGGCTCGGTCGATATCTACGAAGGTGACTATGTCGGCTTCCCTCCGGTGTGGGCGGCGCGGATAGAAACAACGACCTTGCCGATCGCCGAGGCTGAGGCCGAGGTCTTGGTGCCGGCCAGTCACTCGAGCGATGGCGACCGCGAACCCGGGGCGGGCGATCAACTCTGGACACCCGTTGCGCGACCGCGTCGACCCGAAACGTCGGTAGAGCGCCCGGAGCTTCGTACGGCGATGTGGGATCTCCTGCTTGGTAGCCGTCAGAAGATCGCACCGGTGCGTGGCAGCATCGCTGACTTCACTGCTGCGGCCGGCGTCTTCGCTTCTATGCCTGAACTGCGCCCGCTCTTGCAATCTGTCTTCGTGGATCGCGCGGTGGCGGCAATCCCGCTTCGCAAACCGGTGTACCGCGAAGTAGTCGAATCGCTCGGTGTGGTGCGTGGACGTATTCTCGTCGCTCCCCTCGTGCGACGGCAGGCGACTCAAGCGCTCCCCATCGACTGCGAGTTTGACACGCTGACGGGTGATGACGACGTCTGGCGTGCCATTAAGGCGGCGCTTATCGCGTCCACGGAAGCCATAGCGCGCACCGACCTGATCCGTGAAGCGGTGGCGCGACTGGAGGATGTTGGCAGCGTGCAAGCCGCCTCTGTCCTATCACGCGCGAGACGCGCTTGGTCTAGCCGCGATCCAAAACTGAAGGAGTTGCATGACCTGGCCGTTGCAGTCTTGCGGAGTGATTCTCGGCACAGCGGCGAGAGTCTGACAGCGAGCGGCGTCGCCATCAACGTGAAATTTGTGACGAGCGACCTGTGGGAGCACCTGCTGGTCGAAGCTTTCCGAGGTGCAGGCGCCGACGTCTCCAAACCGCGGCTGCCCCTCTTCTATCGCCAAGAGCCGCTGGGGTGGAAGGCACTTACGGGGAAGGCACCGGACTTAGTGGTATCACCGCCTGGCGGCCGGAAGATCATCGTCGATGCGAAGTACATGGCCAGTAGCTCGTTGTACTCGGCGCCCATGTCCGCGCAATATCAGATCGCGACCTATGCTCTGCGATCTGGTGCGCCGGCATTCCTTGCCTTCTCCGCGCCCCCGGGCGAGACTGCGTCGGACGATGCCACTGCGGAGATGGCGCTGGTGCCTGCGCTCTGGGACGAGTGGGAGCAGCGATACCTTCCAGACGCAACAACCACGCAAACCGTGATTGTGGGGTCGCTCCGGTTTCTGTTTCCCGCTCCGGGCGACGCGTCGCACGGAGTTCGCCTTATCGCTCAGGCGCAACAGCTGCTCGCGTTAGTCGAAGCGACGATGGACCGTTCGGAAGACGACGTTCCTATCTGATCGAGGAAGATGCTTTGCCACTAGCGATTGCGGCCGTCTGAAATTCACCGTAAAAGTATCGCTGTGTCAGCGCACCAGGGGGCGACCGCCCTGCCCCCATGTGCCGGGATTACGCCGCTGGTGCAGAGTCTCCTCACCGAGGTTGGAGGAGGTATGCCCCGGTTCGCCCTCCCCGTAGATCTCCATGCCCCGCCTTCCGACCTGCTGCTCCGATCTGGTTACTGACAGCTTTCGTGAGACGAATGGCGGTGACTACAAAGTACGGAAGTGGCGGAGTTCCGCGAGACCTGCGTCTCACGCGCTGTCAACTTTCATGAGATCGGACAAAGGGACTGAGTTCAGGTCGCTGCTTTCGCCGCTCGCATACGCCGAGGGCCCGATGATCCGAATCGCAACGACCCACTCGCCCATGAGCTGATCGGCATCGGGGCGCTCAGATCGCCCAAGCGGACAGCAACTGCGAGGTGTCCGGCGTGTCGGAGGCGTGTGGTTCGATGAGGCATGGCATCGAAGTCGAAGCGTTTGAAGGCGCGTACGAAGAGGCGGCGGCATTTGCCTCACGGGGACGCTGCAGCGCCGTCGGATCCTTATGTGGATTTTGTGATGCAGTCCTCGGATACGGTGCAGTCACTGTTTGCTGAACTCAGTGCTGAGGGCGACTTCGCGGCGAACGTGAGTACCAGGTTCGCTGACCGTGTAATTGAGCTTGCGGCAATGGGTTCGCGTTTCACGCCGGCGAGGTTGGCAGAAACCGCCAGGCTGGCGTACTTCCCCTTATCTAAGGCGGGGCAGGTTGTGGCGAGCCCGGACGGCGGCGCGTGGCAGGTCGAGTTGCTCGTGCTGTTGGCGATCGCGGGTCGCAGTACGGATGAGGTGGATGTTCCACCGGCTGAGCCGAATGAGATGAGCGGGGTGGTGCAGGACGCCCGGCCGATTCTCGAAGAGATCACGAACCTGGGCTGGTTCCGGACGCTGGTCGCAGCTGGCCCGGACGCACCACTGGGGTGGCTATCGCTCAGTGTGCAGGGGTCAGAGGTCGCGATGCGCAACTCCTCGTACGCAGACGTGTTGCAGGCGACGGCGGTCGAGCTGCTCGATAGCAACCGGGGGGTTCGCGATGCGTTGGAGGCGGGTTTGGGATTTAGCGCTGCTGAGGCGCTGAGTGTTCTGAATGCCTGTCATTCGATCCAGGCACGCAAACTTAACAAGCGGGGGCAGCAGTTCGCGAGTTCGCTGTCAGAGCCTGCGGGCGCGCCCGGCGATGATGTCGTATCGATGGCCAAGGGGGCCATGAATGTGCTGATGTCAATGTTCGAACCGTCTGCGGACGACTGCACGGTCGGTATCGATGAGCTTGTCGCGGAGACTGGCCTCCCACTGGAGCGTGTCGAACGAGTGGTCGCCTTCTTCACTCTTGATGCGTCCGGGATGACAGCGTTGGAGGCCGCAGAGAAGTTCGTTCAGGGAGACAACCCGTGGCGACGTCACCCGTTGCTTTCGGGCTATGCGGGTCGGGTGATGCTGCTGCACGACGGACACACAGCACCGGCGTTGAGGGAGAGGCTTGAGGAGTTCCTGAAAACGCAGAAGGTGGAATGGGACGCGTACGCGAAGCACCGCGGAGAGGTCCTGGAGGAGCGAGTCATTCGCGCGGTGAAGATGATTCTTCCGACGGCGACGTACCGGAACGGGTTCGAGTTCTACGTCCCCGCAACGGAGGCAGAGAAGGCGACTGGCTCTGCTGATGCGTATACCAAACGGGTGGAGTGTGATCATCTGGTTCTTGTGGATGACGTGGCCTTCGTCATCGAGGACAAGGCGGTTGCGTTCAGTGCCCTGTCGCGGGGAGGAAAGACAACGCGCCAGCTCGGTGATTTGCGGCGCATCATTACGAACGCAGCGAATCAGGCGGGGCGCGTGCGATCAGGGATCGTCGAAGACGGCGGGCTACGCGTCGAGGGTGAGGGATGGGTGGACCTCGCCCACATCCGCGAGATCCATACGATTGCTGTAAGCCTTGACGACATCCCCGCCGTGTTCACGGCGACCGCGGATCTTCTCGAGGCCGGGCTAATCGATCTGGAGAACGTCCCATGGACGGTTTCGCTGCACGATCTCGAGCTGATCGCGGAGCTGGTGGACCGGCCTGCAGAGTTCCTCCTTTATCTGCGGCGCAGGCGCGACCCGATGACGACGATGATGTTCATGGCGCCTGATGAACTCGACCTGTTCCTCTACTTCTACGAAGCTGGATTGTGGGTGGCGCCCGACCCGGCCCTTGTAAAGGAAGCCTTCCCATTCATGCCCAGCCCCACCACGGGTGAGCTGCGTCGCTTCCGGCAGCAGGTACCGGCGTTCATCACGAGCCGGACGGATGCGGTCGATCAGTGGCATCTCACCCGCGATGCCAGCCCGCGTGCACCGAAGCCGTCGATGCCGACGACGAGCATCGTTGACCTTATCGACGAGCTGCACGACCGACAGAGCTTCGGCTGGCTAAGTGTCGGGGCGACACTGCTTTCCGGAAACGAGGCGGCGCAAGAGAAGTTCGCGCGGCATGCAAAGGACCTGCTCAATAACCCTGACCCGGAAGGTCGCGGACGTAGCCTGACCGTTCCGGTCACCGGAAGTGTCAACGTCGAGGAAGGCTGGGTGCTGGTATGGGCGGTCAAGCCTCCTGGAATCTCCTCCGCGACGTGGGAGGCACACATCCGCAACTACATGAAGGCTAAAGGGCACCAGCTCAATATCCCGCGGGTGGCCGCATTCGCGTATGACGAGCTGAGCCGCGAGTTGATAGCCCTCTACTACGAAGGGGAGACCAGCACGCTGGATCCCTCGGCGACAGCGTCGCTGCAGCGGTTGCGGCCCGCGTCCGCTCTGCAATCGCTGCTTCCACCTGCGGCGAAGCGACGCCGTGGCTCTAACAACCCGGGGTAGCCCGCGCGGCATCGGCTATCCGGGGGGAACACGCGCATCCACTGGGGCGGTGGTCAAGCCCAGGAGCGCCAAAGCTCCCCAATCGCGCTAGGTGGCGTCAGGGCACCCAACACATCGTCCGGCAGACCCCTAGCGGGACCTTTCCCACTGCGGCGTCTCTGCTTTCCAATGACTGGCTGGCTGGCTGGCACAATGACAGCGTGACGAGAAACTCAGGCTTCTATCTCGGTGTCGGCACGATCATGACCGAGTCGGTGACAAGCAAGATCAACACCTCCGGCGGCGAGTACGTCCTGAAATCTCTGAACTCCAAGCCAGGAAACTGGGTAAGAATCGCCGAGATTGTCAAGCGAAGCGATCTCACCGGCGTCATCATGAAGCTGACGGGGAAGGACTTCCAGCGCATCGCGAGCGCCGCCTACGCGCAGGCCACAGACGTTCTGTTCCGCGAGCTCGCGACCAAGCCGCACCTGCTGCTCGTCCACGAGGAGGTCGTGACCCCGCGCGATCCGGAACTCGAACCGGCGACTCCCGAAGGTGCGAGCGCTGACGAGGACGACGACGTAGACGAAGAGGACTGGTTGATGGACCTCGACGGGGATGAGTGGAACGACGACATCGCCCGCGAGTACTTCGGGACCCTGCCGAAGGAGGTCCGTGAAGCCGCCCAGCGGCGGTTCGAGCCGCACGGCCTGACTCTCACCACCTACAAACGCAACGCTGAGGCGTCCATCTTCGCGACTGCGTTCGTCGAGGACACCCTGAACAATCTCCTGTTCCGGATCTACGTCCCGGCCGGTCGGCTGTACGAGGACGAGCTCGCCAAGGTGCTGGAGCTCTTCCATGACTGGCTGGGTTCGGTGAAGGAGCAGACTGTCAGGCAGTCCGGCTATCGCACCCCGAGCGGCCGTGTCATCGAGTTCTTCGGTGAGCCGGGCATGAACGCTGACGTGGTAAGTGACGAGCTCCAGGAGTTCGCTCAGTTTCTGAATATCATCGAAGACTCCGCGACCGCCGAGCAGATGCTTCTCCATCTGGGCGTCACGCCCGATCGAGCGGGCGGTCTGGTGTCGAAGTACGCCAAGGCCGCACGCAGGGTTCTCGTCGACACGAAGCACACCAGGGAACGCATGATCCTCGAGATCCAGCAGCAGCTCGAATCGGAACTCATCGACGAGCTGCCTGACCTCACTACGGCAGAGCTCGGAGACCTGGTGAGCCAACTGGTCCCCGTCTCGCCGTTCGCAGCGAGCCCGGAGACGAGGAGCTTGGCGGCTGGTCAAGATGTACCGTCCCCTACGGTCAACGTTCAGGTCATCCAACGAGTCGAAGGCATCGTCGCCCAGAACGTGAACGGCCCGGTCACGGTGGGTACGCCGGCGGCGGAGCTGATCCAGCTCGTCCGCCAGTTCGGCGACGACTCCGCTGGGGTCTTGGAGACCTGCGCGCGGGAGCTCGCTGATCCCGGCGCACCTCAGCCTGCGCGGCTTCGTGCTCGTCAGGCCTTGAAGAATTTCCTCCTGCGCAACGCTGCTCGGATCGAAAAGTCCGTCTACGACAATGCTTTGAAGTGGGTCGTGGACAGCGTCAGTGACTGGCTGGGGTAGAGAACCCGCGACCGATCACGACCGCAAGCGAAGCAGTCTGTTCGCCTTGGCCATCGCGACCTGGCGCGCCCACTGCTGCCCACGTCACCGGTGCGATTGCATGGACCTGTGAACCAGGAGAGACCGAACGAGCGCCGCGCGAAGAAGGCCGTCGAGAAAATGCTGGGCGTCACGCTCGACCACGCCGATAAGAACGGTGGCGCCGACTATCTGTTCCCTCGCGACACCATCGCCCTTGAAGTGACGCAGGTCACTGATGAGGACGTGTGACTACTTCGCTCCGAAGATGACATCTGAACGGGAGGCGGCGTATGGAAGGGTGCGCGGTCAAGTCATTTCCGCGTGGGCCTCGCATCGGAACGTCTACCTTCGTCTGGAGCTCAGAGGTCAACGTATGGCCCTCGACCTCGAGCGTGAGTGTCTCGTTCCGTTGGGTCGGCCAGATCCGGAGCGTGATCTTGTCGCCGGCTGGCCATGAGTTCACTCTTGATGGCACGCCGTCGTAGGTCGTCACGCGGGACAAGTCGCTGCCTTCGAACTCCGGCGTCACTCGTCCCGTGTTGGATCGGAATCCCACGTGAGACAGTTGCGGCCCGGCATGGGCGATCTCGACGAGTATTTCGCCGTTGTCCGCGACTGTCGCACTGAGGTCCGCTAAAACTATGGTGTCCGCCGCGAGTGGCTCGGTTGAAAGCGCATGGGGCAGCTGGGCTTTCGCGCCGCCCTGATACCCGAAGACCCGCTGGGGGCGATCGGTGAGATTGTCCCGCCACGAGCCGCCGTACTCGCTGACCAACTGGCCAAAGAATGACCCAGATCCCGCATAGGACCAGGTCGGCTCGATGACCCCGACAATCCGCTGCTCCGACCGGAGCATCCAGTTGCGGATGGCGTGGTTGACGTGCGTGTCCGCGAAGCGGTAGCCCACGATCACGAGGTGGTCGGCGCGCTCTATCGCTTCTTCCGCGGCGTGAAGCAGTTCAAGGGTCGGACCGTCGGTCGCAAGTTTCTCCCGATCACCGACAACAATCCAGGGTTGTTCCTCGCAGGTGCCGGGGTGGGAATCCTGCTGCCGCTGCTCACCGTCGTCGTGCTCGCCGTGGCCCTAGGTGCCAACCGCCGCCGGGGGAGCGCTGTGCCCGCCTCCGGGGGAGCCGCGACGGGTGCGCCGGCGCCGGTGCTCGCTTCCCGCGCTACTGCCGAGGTCCGGGGTCGTTCTTCCGCGTCCAGCGCTGTGCGATGACCCGGGCTCCCCTCATCTGCATCTGCGCGAACTGCTCGCTCACTCCGAACGCGAATGCCACCTGCTGGTTGCTCCACCCCGCGAACGCGGCCTTGCGTGCGGCGATGTCGGGGACGAGGAGTTCCCCGGCCATGAACGTGGCCTGCTTCTCTTTCATCGTGTCGAAGACCCGTTCATGGTTCGCCCCGATGAGGGACGCGTCGAAGGCGTGCTCCAGAAGATGATGTCCGAGCTCGTGCGCGATGCTCGCCCGCCGGCGGACCTCCGCGTGGCCGTCGTTGTCGAGGATGATGCGGCTCGTGCCCAACGGCACCAGTGCCGCCGACCACCGTCCCGTCGTATCGGCGAGGAAGTGGCTCAGCGCCGCCTCGCTGAGCGCCCACGCGTGCAGCTCCGACAGCGGATAGACGGAGATGCCGTGTTCGTCGGCGAGGAGATAGGGGTCGAAGCGTTCCGTCGGCGTGAGGCCGAGGTTCTTCCGCTCCTCGGCGGCGACCTCTCGCATCGATTTCTGGGTCCACCGCTCCACTACTCGCCCCGTGACGCGCTTTCAGCCTGGAAGCGTCGCGCCGC
Source organism: Microbacterium sp. LEMMJ01 (assembly GCF_002114135.1). NCBI lineage: Bacteria > Bacillati > Actinomycetota > Actinomycetes > Micrococcales > Microbacteriaceae > Microbacterium > Microbacterium sp. LEMMJ01. The sequence goes on along the minus strand of NZ_NCTV01000015.1, from coordinate 168,512 downwards.
GGCGCCGATGACTTCCTCGAGGTACTCCACATCCTTGCCGGTGAGGTCTTTGCGGGCGCGCAGGAGCGGCGCGAGCGTGGCGACGAGATCCGGCTCATCGACGTCTGACCGGACGGCACCGCCGATGTAGAAATCCTCGGCCGGCATGCGCAGCCAGGTGGTCATCGCCGCGAAGGCCGTGACATCCGGTTTCAAGTTATTCGCCATCCGGGAGATCGTCGACGCGCTCACGCCGATCTCTTTCGCGAGCTGCCGCCAGGAAAGACCCCTGCTCTCCCGTGTCCTATCCAACGCCGCATGCAGCGACCTCACGTCAACGCGTAGCTCTTCGGTCATCCCTGCTCCGCCTCTTTCGCACTGCTCGACATGTCGATCATGTGTGCTATTCTACTACTGCTCGAAACTTCGAGCACCGCACTAAATCCGGCGCGTCTGGTGCGGCGACTATCAGCGTCGGAGGAGAAGTCATGGACACGATCTCGGAAGAGGGCGTTCAGCGCGGCAAGCCAGCGGTCACGATTTTCGTGAACACCCGCGAGTTCGCGTGGAGTGAGAAGGAGATCTCGTACGAGCAGGTGTACGCGCTCGCGTTCCCGAACGACCCGCTCAACGACGGCGACGTCGTGCGTATCGAGTACTCGCGGGGACACAACGGTGGTGGGGCGGGCGCGCTGCAGCCGGGCAAGACCGTCCGTGTGAAGAAGGGCATGGTGTTCGATGTCTACGTCACCGTTCGCAGCTGATCCCTCGATCCGCCGGCTGCTCGAGGAGGACTATTGCCTCACCGTGGACAGCAACCATCTCCTCGTCGAGCACATCCCGTACGTCACCCCCGCAGGGGAGGTGGCGTACGGACGGCTCGCCCTTCCGGTCACGTTCAGCGGGGACGACATCGTGCAGGACGCGACCGGCAGTCACGTGATCTGGTTCATCGGGGAGCAGCCGTGCGACGAGAATGGGAAGCCGATCGAGGGGGCGACGCCGTCGCCGCACGCGGTGACGGCGCATCTCACGGCGTACTTCATGATCTCGAGCAAGCCGCGACGGATCGAGGCCTTCGACACCATGTACGAGAAGGTCAGGTCGTATGCGCGGGTGCTGAGCCACCCGGCGCGCGCGCTCGATCCGACGGTGACGGCGACCCCGGGGGCGGGGTGGTCCGAGGTCCCGGATGACCTGCCCTTCGTGTATCGCGACACCGGGACGGCGCGGGTGGGGCTGGCTGACATGAACGCGCGGTTCCGGGGACAGAAGGTCGCGATCATCGGCCTCGGCGGGACGGGCAGCTACATCCTCGACCAGGTGGCGAAGACGTGGGTTGACAGCATCGACCTGTTCGACGGGGACGTGTTCGACAACCACAATGCGTTTCGGGCACCCGGGGCGGCCTCTCTCGAGGAGCTCGCCCAGCGACCGAACAAGGCCGACTACTTCGCGGGCCGGTATGCGCACATGCACACGGGCATCACCGCCCACCCCACGTTCGTCACCGCCGAGACGCTCGATGTCCTTACCGGGTTCACGTTCGTGTTCATGGCTGCGGCGGACGCGGACGACAAGCCGCAGATCCTGGCCTGGCTGCGCGAACGGGGTGTGCCGGTGATCGAGGTGGGGATGGGGATTCAGGACGAGGGTGGACAGTTGTCCGGCCTGCTCACCGTGGTGAACCACTTCCCGGGCCTTCCGGTTTCGCCAGCGGCGTCCTCCGCGGGCGGTATCAACGAGTACGACCGCAACATCCAGGTCGCGGACCTCAACGCGCTGAACGCGACGCTCGCGGTCCTGGAGTGGAAGAAGCACCTCGGCTACTATGCCAGCGCCGGTGCGACGACGGAGTCCATCTATAAGATCTTCACGGGCGACATCCGTGTTGGCACGGACATCGACACGGATATCGGCGCGGACGGCGCGACGAGTGCGGATGCGGCGCCGTCCGAGGAGGCCGCATGAGAGTGGACCGGATCGTCCCGGAGTTCGTGGCCTCGTTCCCGTCCGATCTAGAGCCGGGTGTGCTGTACGTGTCGACGATGTTCTCCACCACGGCGCACGCCTGCGCCTGCGGATGTGGCCGTGAAGTGATCGCCCCGTTGTCTCCGGCACAGTGGGTGCTCACCTTCGACGGGACGGTGTCGTTGCGACCGTCGATCGGCAACTGGGGGCTGCCGTGTGGTTCCCATTACCTCATCGATCGAGGGCGCATCCGGTGGGCGGGCCGCTTCACCTCGTCCGAGGTGCGCCGCAACCGGGAGGCGGATGGCCGGGCCCTGGATGCGGCGCGACCGTCGACGACGCGGTCGTGGTGGCGCCGCCTCGGGGACGTTCTGCGGCGGCGCCGGTCAGCGGTGCGGGACTGACGCGTCCCGCACCGGCCCAGGAGTACGGAGAGATCACCCGGAGCCGCTCGACCGGGTGCGTCACCGCCGCGCTCGCTCCTGCGTTGGGAGCCGACCCCAGTCCGGCTTCGTTGGAGAACATCCCCCTCATGACGCCGGTGAGGATGATGTAGCCGAGCGCCGCGCCGACGACCTCGTTCGGGCCGAAGGCTTCGAGGAAGATCGTGGCGGAGACTCCGGGCAGGCGCTCGATGTGCATCGCGACGATCACCAAGCCGAGAAGCAGATCCAGGAGCTGAGAAGCTGCCGGGTCCGCCTGCGTCTGCCCGGCCGGCGGACGACGAGGAAGGTCCCGATCGGGCGGATACTGGAGGGGACGGTTTCGAGAGCCCCCGCCTCCGCACCGCGCGGCAGACCTCTCGAACGCCAGGAAGAAGATGCTCATGAAAGCTCTCCGCTACGTCGAGATCGGCAAGCCCCCGGTGGTGGTCGACATCCCGATTCCGAAGCCCGGCCCCGGACAGGTCCTGCTCAAGATCACCGCGGGTGGTGTCTGCCACTCCGACGACTACGTCATGGGACTCTCCGAGAAGGACTACCACGAGCAGGGCTACCCGCTGCCGTTGACGCTCGGGCATGAAGGCGCCGGCGTCGTGCACGAGATCGGCGAGGGCGTCGACTCGACGCTCAAGGTCGGAGATGCCGTGGCCGTCTACGGGCCCTGGGGCTGTGGCCGCTGCCACAACTGCTCGATGGGCAAGGAGAACTACTGCACGAACGCCGCCGCCGAGGGCATCCGTCCTCCGGGCCTGGGCAGCCAGGGGTCGATGGCCGAGTACATGATCGTCGACGACGCGCGCCACCTCGTGCCGCTCGGGGATCTCGACCCCGTGCAGAACGTCTCGCTGACCGACGCGGGCCTCACCCCGTACCACGCGATCAAGAACTCGCTTCCGAAGCTCGGCGCCGGCACGGTCGCGGTCGTGATCGGCACCGGCGGGCTCGGCCACGTCGGCATCCAGATCCTCAAGGCCATCTCGGGTGCCACGGTCATCGCGCTGGACGTGAACGACGAGAAGCTGAAGCTCGCCACCGAGGTCGGCGCGGATCACGTGCTGATCAGCGACGCGTCGGCGGCCGAGAAGATCCGCGAGCTCACCGGCGGTCTCGGCGCGAACGCCGTGTTCGACTTCGTCGGCGCGAACCCGACGATCGCCCTGGCGCAGAGCGTGGCCGCGCTCGAGGCCGACATCACGATCGTGGGCATCGGCGGAGGCAGCATGACGCTCGGCTTCGGCTCGATCGCCTACGACGCGGCCGTGCGCATCCCCTACTGGGGTTCGCGCGCCGAGCTGATCGAGGTGCTGGACCTCGCCCGCGCCGGCAAGATCCACGTCCAGACCGAGAGCTACACGCTCGACGACGGCCCGAAGGCGTACGAAGACCTCGCGTCGAACAGCATCCGCGGACGCGCCGTCATCGTCCCCTGATGTCGGCCTCGAACGCCCGGGAGGGATCGCCCTCCCGGGCGTTCGTCGTCTCGGTGCGGCCTCAGCCGCGGCGTCGCCGGTCGGCGAGGAGGGCGAGCGCCGCATCGATCGCGCTCGCCGCCGCGTCGGGAGCCACGCGCACGAGGGCGAAGGCGGAGACCACGAGCCCCGTGCAGGCGTCGGCCAGGGTCTCGATCTCCGTTCCCGTGAGCGCGGGGAGAGCAGCCCGGATGCCGCGGGCGAACGCCGCGCGGAGCTCCGCGCGATAGGACGCCACGACCCGGGCGACCGCGTCGTCGGTGCCGATGGGGGCGGCAGCGGTGTTGACCAGCAGGCAGCCGCTCGTCGCCGGGAGGCTGCCCGTCGTCAGCAGGGCCGCGCGTAGTCCGCCGAGATAGGTCTCCAGGGCCTCCGGCGCCACGGTCTCACCCGTCAACGGGGCGAGGCGCGGGCGGATGACCTCGTCCAGGTAGCTCTCGACGGCGGCGTCGAAGAGTCCGCGTTTGGAACCGAAGGCGTGATAGATGCTCGAGCGGCTGAGACCGGTCGCGCGCTCGAGCTCGGGCAGCGGCGCGCTCTCGAAGCCGCGCTCCCAGAACACGCCGCGTGCCGCGCGGACCGCTTCCGCGGTGTCGAAGGTCTGTGTGCGCCCCATCCGCCCTGCTCCTGCCCTTTTGTGAATCGCTCGATCCAGTATATATTGGAACGACCGATACAGAATGCGCGGCCTCGCCGCGTCGAAGGGGGACTGCCATGGTCATCGCCGGACTCGTGCTCGCAGGCATCGCCGCGCTCGTGCACGTCTACATCTTCTGGCTCGAGTCGTTCGCCTGGACCAGCGCGCGCGCTCGCCGCACGTTCGGCACCGGCACGGCGGAGGAGGCCGCACGCCAGAAGGAGCTCGCCTTCAACCAGGGCTTCTACAACCTGTTCCTCGCGATCGCCGTCCTCCTCGGCATCGTCCTCTTCGCCACGGGAGCGACGGCCGTCGGCGCGACCCTCGTCTTCACCGGCGCCGGATCGATGGTCGCCGCGAGCCTCGTGCTGCTGCTGTCGAGCCCTGACAAGGCGTCCGCCGCCCTGAAGCAGGGCGTCATCCCGGCGCTCGGCGTCATCGCGCTGGCCATCGGCCTCCTCGTCTGAGTCCGGCCGCAGCCCCCCCCAGATCCTCACGAAGGAGAGTAATGTCCCACGCCATCAGCACCCAGATCCAGCTCGCCCGCCGCCCCGAGGGGTGGCCGACCCACGACGACTTCCGCACCGTCGAGGTCGAGCTGAGCGATCCGGCGCCGGGGGAGGTGCGCGTGGCGAACGAGTTCGTCTCCGTCGACCCCTACATGCGCGGGCGGATGAACGACGTCCGCAGCTATGTTGCCCCCTACGCCCTCGACGAGGTCATCGCGGGTGGCGCCATCGGCCGGGTCGTCGCCTCTGCGGCGGACGACCTCCCCATCGGCACCGTCGTGCTGCACCAGCACGGCTGGAGCGATGTCGTGCAGGCGGACGCGTCGACCTTCCGGGCCGTGCCCGAGGTGCCCGGCATGCCGCTGTCGCTGCGCCTGCACATCCTCGGCATGACCGGCCTCACCGCGTACGTCGGCCTCACCGCGATCGCCGGACTCGCCCCGGGCGACACCGTCTTCGTCTCCGGCGCCGCCGGTGCCGTCGGCACGGCTGTCGGTCAGATCGCCAAGCTCCTCGGCGCGGGCCGCGTGATCGGCTCGGCGGGCTCACCCGAGAAGGTCGCCCTGCTGACCGAGAAGTACGGCTACGACGCGGCGTTCAACTACAAGGACGGCCCGGTGCGCGAGCAACTCGCCGCCCTCGCGCCCGAGGGCGTGGACGTGTTCTTCGACAACGTCGGCGGCGACCACCTCGAAGCCGCGCTCGACGTGATGAACGACGGTGGCCGGATCGCGCTGTGCGGCGCCATCACGAGCTACAACACCACCGAGCGCGTGCCCGGGCCCGACAACATGGCGAACATCATCACGCGCGGGCTCCGTCTCCAGGGCTTCACGCTGGCCGCGTACCTACCCCTGTCGCCGGAGTTCAGCGAGAAGATGACCCGCTGGTTCGCGGAAGGGCGGATCGCCTACGACGAGACCATCGTCGACGGGATCGAGAACACGGTCGACGCGTTCCTCGACATGATGCGCGGAGCCAACACGGGGAAGATGCTCGTGCGCGTCACGCCCTCCGCCTGACGTCCGGGGCGGGCCGCCAGCGCATTTGAGATATATTGCTTGAGACGTAGAACTTCACTCTCCATGACCCCCACTGGAGGCAGTGTGACACTCTCTGGCGGCCCCCTCGAACGCCGGTCGATGAGCGACGAGGCTTTCGTGCGCCTGCAGGATGCCATCATCAGCGGCGAGCTCCAGCCCGGCGAGCGCCTGCGCGACTACGAGCTCGCCGAACGCCTCGGCACCTCGAAGACGCCGATCCGTCATGCCCTCGACCGCCTGGCCGACAACGGCCTCGTCGAGATGCAGCGCAATCGCTATACCCGCGTGGCTCCGATCGATCTGGAACGGGTGCGCAACGCCGTCGACCTGTTCGGCGACATCTGGATCGGCTCGGTCCGTCACGTCATGCCGGTGATCCAGGACGACGATGTGGCCTATCTCGTCGAGCTGGCCGACGACATGGCGGCGTCGGTGCAGGCGCGGGACATCATCGCGTTCGGCGCGGCGCTCCGCAGCGCGGCGACGGGTTTCGCCCGGATCGAGGGCAACGCCACGCGTGCCAACTCCATCGAGCGCCTCGGCCCGCAGATCCGTCGGTTCACCCAGCACGCGAAGGACGCCGTGGACTGGTCCGCCGTCGAGGTGTTCGTCGGTGCGATCCGCGAGGCGACGTCGGAGCGCGACGCGGTCAAGACCCGTGCCGTGCTGGTGACCTTCTTCGATGAGACGCTCCCAGCCATCATCGATCGGGCCGAGCAGTCGGGACTGGCCGAGATGTCGGAGTGATCGACCGCTGACGAACGAGGGCGACGGCACACCGCGGTCGCCCTCGTCGCGTCACGGGGCTACGGCGTGAGGCGATGGACGTCGCGCGGGAACAGCGTCACCTCGCGGACGTTGGCCGCCTCGACCAGGCGGCCCACCCAGCGCTCCAGTCCGATGGCGAAGCCGCCGTGGGGAGGCATCCCGTGCGCGAATGCCTCCAGGTAGCCGGCGTACGCCGAGGGCGATTCTCCTCGCGCCTCGATCGCGGCGACGACCTCGCTGTGCCGATGCAGACGCTGTCCACCGGTCACGAGCTCCAGGCCGCGGAACAGGAGGTCGAAGCTGTTGCTCCCCTCCGCGTCGTCAGCCTGCGGATGCGTGTAGAACGGGCGCTTGCGCATCGGGTAGCCCTCGACGGCCAACACGTCGCTGCCGAACTCCTCCTTCGCCCATGCCCCGAGCGCCCGCTCGTGCGCCGGGGAGAGGTCGGGCTCGTCGGCCGGAGCACCGACCCGGCGCAGCGCGTCGCGGAAGTGCACGACGGGGATGTCCTCGGGGATGACGGGGAGCGTCACGTCGAGCAGCGCGAGCTCTTCCGCGGCGTCGGCGCGGATGCCGTCGAGCATGCCGCGCAGCACGTCGCCGAGGAGGCGCAGGACGTCGCGGTGGTCGCGGATGAACCCGAGCTCGACGTCCAGCGACACGTACTCGGACAGATGCCGCACGGTGTCGTGGGGCTCGGCTCGGAAGACCGGCCCCACCTCGTAGACGCGTTCGAACACGCCGACGAGCTGCTGCTTGTAGAACTGGGGGCTCTGCGCGAGGTACCCGGTCCTGCCGAAGTAGTCGACGGGGAACACGTTCGCCCCTGACTCGGTCACGGTGTCGACGATCTTCGGGGTCTGCACCTCGGTGAAGTCCGCGGCGTCGAGCACCCGGCGGAACGCGCGCACGCTCGCCGCGGCGATCTGCCAGGTCGCGCGGCGTGCGGGATGACGCCAGGTCACCGCCGCGTGGTCGAGCAGAGTCGGCAGGCTCGTCTCGAGCGTCGGGCGCCACAGCTCCACGACCGGCGGTGCGGCCGGCTCCGACAGGCTCTCGATCTGCGGGTCGACGATCTCGACGCCGCCGGGGGCCTGCGGGTTCGCGGCGACGGTCCCCGTCACGCGGACCACTGTCTCCTCCGGAGGGAGGCCATCCGCTGGATGCTCGGCGGAACGGACCACGACCTGTGCAAGGCCCGAACGGTCGCGGATGATCAGGAAGGCGACGGTGGCGAGTTCCCTCCGGCGATGGACGTGACCGAGCAGGGTGACACGGCGGCCGGGGACGGCCTCGGCGAGCTCCGCGGCGAGAGTGCGGGCGGGGTCGGGTGTTCTCATTTCTCCTCCAGGTTGTGGGAGCCCTGGAGGTGTGGGCGGGGGCCAGATCGCGGTGCCACCACACCTTCGCCGGTGAGAAGCCGGCCTCTCGTCGGTACGCCGGACGCGCGGGGACCGCCTGCCCGGAGGCCGGGGGTCGTCACGCCCCGGCGGTCGCCGCGTCCAGTCTAGGGGCGTTCTCGGCAGATCCACAGAATCGCTCGGGCACCGTCTCGTACCCTGGATTATCCAAGGGGAGTACTCCGACACGGTCGGGTCGTCATTACGGATGCGTCTGCATCCCGGCCTACCGGTCCCGCTCGGGATGGGGAAGACTTTGGCGCTGTTCCGTCACGCCCGAGTCTGGAGTACCCGTTGGAAATCACCCCTTTGATCTGGGTCATCACGATCGCGGTCACCATCGCGTTCTTCGTGTACGAGTTCTTCGCGCACGTCCGCAAGCCGCACGAGCCGAGCATCGGCGAGTCCGCACGCTGGTCGATCTTCTACATCAGCCTCGCGCTGCTCTTCGGCGTGGGCATCGGCATGGTGTCCGGCTGGACCTACGGCGGCGAGTACTTCGCCGGCTACCTCACCGAGAAGGCGCTGTCGATCGACAACCTCTTCGTGTTCCTCATCGTGATGACGGGCTTCGCGGTGCCGAAGATCTATCAGCAGAAGGTGCTGATGATCGGCATCGTGATCGCGCTGATCCTCCGCGGCATCTTCATCGCCGTCGGTGCGACCCTCATCGAGAACTTCTCCTGGATCTTCTACGTCTTCGGCGCGCTGCTGCTCTTCCTCGCGTACCGCCAGGCCTTCAGCAGCCACGAGAGCAACCCCGCGAACGGCCGCTTCATGACGTTCGTCCGTCGTCACCTCCCCGTCAGCGAGGAGTACAACGGCGACAAGCTCACGGTCGTCCAGAAGGGCAAGCGCTACGTTACGCCGATGCTGCTGACGATCATCGCGATCGGCTTCATCGACCTCGTCTTCGCCGTCGACTCGATCCCCGCCATCTACGGCCTCACCGACCAGGCGTACATCGTCTTCACCGCGAACGCGTTCGCGCTGATGGGGCTTCGGCAGCTGTACTTCCTCATCGGCGGGCTGCTGGAGCGCCTGGTGTACCTGGCCCAGGGCCTCGCCGTCATCCTCGCGTTCATCGGCGTGAAGCTCGTGCTGCACGCCCTGCACGTCAACGAGGTGCCGTTCATCAACGGCGGTGAGCCGATGCTGTGGGCGCCCGAGATCCCGATCTGGTTCTCGCTGCTCTTCATCGCCGCGACCATCGCGGTCGCCACCGTCGCGAGCCTGATGAAGACGCGCCGGCACCGCAACGCCGTCTCTTCCTCGACCGATTCCACCCCCACCATCGACAAGGAGCACTCTTGAGCGCGCAGCGCTGTTCTGACTCTTCGGACTCTGACAGTACGAGCACCCGGTTCATCCCGGGTGCTCACCCCGCCACCGAGGAGGTCGCCCGCTGATGGGCGATCTGCTCTGGAACATCGCCCTCGTCCTGCTCTTCGTGCTGATCGGCGGTGTCTTCGCTGCGACGGAGATGGCCCTGGTCACGCTGCGTGAGAGCCAGCTCAACGCGATCGCCGCTCGCGGCCGTCGCGGAGCGAAAGTTGCCGCCCTGGCCCGCAACCCCAACACCTTCCTCTCGGCGGTGCAGATCGGCGTGACCGTGGCGGGCTTCGCGTCCGCCGCCTACGGCGCGACCTCGATCGCGCCGTCCGTCGCGCCGCTGCTGGAGGGCTGGGGTGTCGCGCCTCCGCTTGCGATGACGCTAGCCACGATCGTGCTGACGCTGATCATCGCGTACCTGTCGCTCGTGCTCGGCGAGCTCGTGCCGAAGCGGCTCGCGATCCAGCGCAACGCGCAGTTCGCGTACGCCGTGGCGCCGGCGCTGAACGGCTTCGCGACCGTCATGCGCCCGGTGATCTGGCTGCTGTCGGTCTCGACGAACGCCCTCGTCCGCGTGCTCGGCGGCGACCCGCACAAGACGAGCGACGAGCTCACCGACGAGGAGGTGCGCGACATCGTGGCGACCCACCAGGGCCTGCCCGACGACGAGCGCCGCATCCTCGACGACGTGCTCTCCCTGCGCGGACGTCAGGTGAGCGAGGTCATGCGCCCGCGTCCCGAGGTCGTGGCGCTCGACGAAGCGGCGACCGTGGGGGCGGCGATGGAGCAGGTCCGCGAGCTGCCCTTCTCCCGGTACCCCGTGTCCCAGACGTCGATCGACGACATCACCGGCTTCGTGCACGTGCGCGACCTCTTCGAGGCTGCGGCCGACGATCCGGAGCGTCCGCTGCAGGGGCTCGTCCGCGACATCCCCTACATCCCGTCCACCGCGCGGGTGTTGCCCACCCTCACCCGGATGCGGGCGGAGGGACACCACATCGCGGTCGTCGTGGACGAGTACGGCGGCACCGATGGTCTCGTCACGCTGGAGGACCTCGTGGAGGAGGTCGTCGGCGAGATCTTCGACGAGTATGACGCCGAGGTCTTCATCTCCGCTGACGACGGCTTGGACGGGCGCCTCAACCTGCAGGACTTCGAGGAGGCGACGGGGCTCGCGATGCCCCGGGGGTCTTCCGACACGATCGCGGGATTCGTCACCGAGCAGCTCGGCCGGCTCGCCGTGGTCGGCGACACCGTCGAGGTGCCGGGCGCGACCATCCAGGTGGCCGAGGTCGATCGGCGGCGCATCGCGCGGGTGCGCGTCTCGATGCACACCGATCCGGGTGCCGAGCGGGGCACCGAGGACTGACGGGCAGCAGGGTGGCGGGGCGCGTCAGTCGCGCGCTCCGCTGCCCAGCTCGCGCAGTCCATCGCCGAGGACCTCGGTCAGGAGCTGGGCGTAGCGACCGTCCGGATCGAGGTCCGGGTCGAACACGGTGATGCTCGCCCCGATCGCCTGCGGGGCGAGGGCGCGCAAAAGGGCGGTGAGCTCCGCGGCATCGAGGCCGCCCGGATCCGGGCTGTCGACGGCGGGCATCACCGACGGGTCGAGCACGTCGACGTCGAGCTGCAGCCAGTAGCGACCGCCGGCGGACGCGGCGGTCTCAGCGGCGACCGCGTGGGCTCCGCGCGCCAGCACGTCGGCCGCCGGCGTGACGCGCAGGAGGAGGCCGCGGACCTCCTCCTGCTCCTCGTCGTCGTCGCGATGCCCGATGTGGGCCGTGCGTGCGGGGGAGAAGTACGGCGCGAGTCCGTCGATGTCGGCGATCGCCGGCCAGTGCTCGCCGACGGCTGCCGCCAGCGCTTCGCCGGCCACGCTCGCGCACTCGTCGCTGTTGCCCGGGTGGCGGAAGTCGGTGTGCCCGTCGATGTGCACGAGGCCCGCGCCTCCACGGCGCTTCACGGCGATCCCGGCGCCGACGAGGATGCCGCAGTCGCCCCCGATCACGAGCGGGGCGCGGCCCTCGTCGAGGACCTCGCCGATGCGCGAAGCCAGGCGGAGGGAGTGGTCGACGAAAGCGGCCTCGTTCCGCACCCGGCCGGCGGGCCGCGTGGCGTCGTCGTCCACGTAGCGTCCGGCGAGCACGATGCCGCCGTCGCTCGCGCCCTGATCGGTGAAGCGCCGGAACAGCCCCGCCTCCCGGAACGCCTCCGGCGCCTTCGCGGAGCCGGGCACGCTGCCGGGCTCCGGTGGGCGCAGGCCGAGGTTGCTGGGGGCCGACAGCAGAGTGATCATGCGCTCATCCTGCCGCGGGCGTCCGACATCGCCTCCGCTCAGCGGATGGCGTAGACGGCGCTCCCCACGATCACCGCGATGACGGTCGTCCAGCCGATGATCGCGACGGCCTGCCACACGAGGATGCGCCCCTTGCCGATGCCGGACGCGGCGAGCATGGTGGCGGTGAAGTGCGTCGGCAGCAGCAGCGGTCCCAGCAGGCTCACCCCAGGCACGCCGTAGCGCTCGAACGCGCGCTGGAACTTCTCGCGGCGGGCGGAGCCGCGTCCGGTCTCCGCCGGGACGCCGTCGGCCTCCCGGCTCGTCCCGCCGCCCACCGTCACCGGCTGCTTCGCCCGCGAGCGGTCCACGATGGCCCGGCGGGCGCCCGCGCTGGCCAGCACCAGGATCGCGACGCAGAGGAAGTTGCCGACCATCGCGGCGATGGCCGCGACCACGGGCGGGATGCCGCCGAGGATGCCGATGCTCGCGGCACCCTCGCCTTCGACGAACGGCACCGCTCCGGCGAGGGCGACGATGAGGGGCTGGACGAGGTCGGGGACCTGGGCGACGAGGTTCTGGAAGGTCTCGATGAGGTTCATGGGGGAAGCTCCGGGTGTCGGTGCAGACGGTCTCTCCGTCGCGATGACCCCAGTCCAGTCGATGGCGGCCCGAGGCGGCAGTGCCGCCGCGTCATCGCTCTCCGTGCGGTTCGCACCCGGATCCCGTGACATGTGTCACGCCTCTATCGTGGGGAGCGTGAGCAGTCCTTCCCCCGCTTTCTCCGACCCCGGTCCCGGTGCCCGCCAGCTCGCGCGGGGCATCACCGCCACCTGGTGGTACACGGTCGGCGGGGTGATCTTCATCGAGCTCATGCTGGTGGTCGCCTGGCTGGGCATCGCCGTGGCACTGGATCGCTCGGGAGTCGCGCTGCTCGTCGTGGGGGTCGGCGGGGTGCTCTGGGCGGCGTCGACCGTCCTGCTGCTGGTCGACTACCGTCATCGCGTCGACGCCGGCCCCGGGGCGGGCTGGGTGCGGTTGGCCGTGCCGACCGTCGTCGCCCTGATCTACGGCGGGGCGGCGGGGACTCTGGTCGGCAGTTGGCAGCTCGCCGCGATGCCGGTGGTGCAGGTCTTCGTGCTGGTGAGCTGGCCCCGCGGTGTCCGGGTGCGCGTGGCCGTGGCCGCGACGGTCGTGCTCGTCGCTCTCGCGCTGCTCGACTCGACCACCCCCCTCGGCTCCGAGGTCCCGGTGTGGGTGCCGGTGCTCTACGGAGTCATGCTGCCCGGGATGACCGTGAGCTCGCTGTGGTGGTGGGACGTGCTCGTGGCCCTCGATCGGGCACGTACCTCGGAGGCGCGACTGGCGGCGACGCAGGAGCGCCTGCGCGTGGCGACCGACGTGCACGACCTCCAGGGGCATCATCTCCAGGTGATCGCCCTGCAGCTCGAACTGGCGGAGCGCCTGCTGCCCACCGATCCGCAGGCGGGGATGGAGCAGCTCCGCGCCGCCAGGGCGAGCGTCGACGACGCGCGGCAGGGCACCAGAGACCTCGCCACGCGGTTCCGATCAGTGCCCCTCGGCGACGAGCTGGCGAACGCCCGAGACCTGCTCGTGGCGGCTGGACTGACGGTGGAGGCGCGGATCCACCCGGATGCGGACGCGGCACCCGCGGCCGACCTCGGCCCGGTGATCCGGGAGACGACCACGAACGTCCTGCGGCACGGACGCGGCGGTCACGCGCGCCTGATCCTCGACCGGACGGCGGACGCCTGGCGGTACGAGGTCGCCAACGACGCCGACCCCGCGGCCGAGGACGGGGCGGGCGGCTCCGGGCTCGAGGGCGTCCGCCGACGGATCGGCGAGGCGGGCGGCACGTTCGAGCAGCGGCGAGACGCCGACGAGTTCGTCGTGACGGTCACCGTGCCCGCGCGGGCGGAGATCGTTCGATGATCCGGGTGCTGCTCGCCGACGACGAGGGCATGATCCGCTCCGCGCTCGCCGCCCTGCTGCGCCTCGAGGCCGACATCGACGTCGTCGCGGAGTGCGCGGACGGCGAGGAGGCCGTCGCCACCGCCGTCCGGCTCGAACCCGACGTGTGCCTGCTCGATCTGGAGATGCCGGGACTCGACGGTGTGCAGGTCGCCGAGAGGCTCAACCGCACGATCGCGACCCGCTGCATCGTCGTCACCCGGCACGCCCGCCCCGGGGTGCTCCGGCGGGCGCTCGCCTCCGGCGTCTCCGGGTTCGTGCCCAAGTCGCGAGGTGCGGACGAGCTCGCCGCGATCATCCGCCGCGTCGCGGCCGGCGCCCGGTACGTCGACCCGGAGATCGCCGCGGATGCGCTGAGCGACGAGCGGTCGCCGCTCACCGATCGGGAGCTGGATGTGCTCCGCGCCGGGCGTCGGGGGGAGACCACGGGACAGATCGCGCGGGCGCTCGCGCTGGCGCCGGGGACGGTGCGCAACCACATCTCCGTCATCCTCGGGAAGCTCTCGGTGAGCACCCGTCAGCAGGCCGTGCTCGTCGCCGAGGAGCGCGGCTGGATCTGACCGTCGTCACGCGTCCGTTTCGGTCGTCACGGCCTGCGAGAATGGAGGCGCCGAGTCCCGAGCCGAGGAGCACACGTGCCGTTCATCTCCACCCGCGGCGGCATGCAGCCGCAGTCGTTCAGCGAGACGCTGCTGGAGGGCCTGGCGCCCGACGGCGGCCTGGCCGTCCCCGACGTCATGCCCGAGGTCGACGGCGAGACGCTCGAGCGCTGGCGGGCCCTGACCTATCCTCAGTTGGCGACCGAGGTGCTCGGCCTCTTCGCGACCGACATCCCGCGGGAGGACCTCGCCCGGATGACGGCGGCGGCGTACGCGGACTTCCCGGACGGCGTCGTCCCGCTGCGTCGCGTGGACGACGACCTCACGCTGGTCGGCCTCTCCGAGGGCCCGACGCTGGCGTTCAAGGACATGGCCATGCAGTTCCTCGGGCAGGTGCTGGAGTACACGCTCGAGCGCCAGGGCTCGGTCCTCAACATCCTCGGTGCCACGTCTGGTGACACCGGCTCGGCCGCGGAGCACGCCCTGCGCGGCAAGGAGCGCGTCGCGGTGTTCATGCTGTCGCCGCAGGGCCGGATGAGCGCGTTCCAGCGGGCGCAGATGTTCTCGCTCGACGACGCGAACGTGCACAACATCGCGGTGGAGGGCGTCTTCGACGACTGCCAGAACCTCGTGAAGAAGCTCGCCGGCGACCTCGACTTCAAGCGCGCTCAGCACCTGGGCGCTGTGAACTCGATCAACCTCGCCCGCATCACCGCGCAGACGGTCTACTACTTCTGGGCGTGGCTGCGCGCGACCGACGCCGGCGGCTGGGCCGAGGTGTCGTTCACCGTCCCCTCGGGGAACTTCGGCAACATCCTCTCCGGATTCTTCGCGAAGCAGATGGGACTGCCGATCCGACGCCTCGTCCTGGCCGCGAACGAGAACAACGTGCTCGACGAGTTCTTCCGCACGGGGGTGTATCGCCCCCGCAGCGCCGCCCAGACGCTGGCGACCTCGAGCCCGTCGATGGACATCTCGAAGGCGTCGAACCTCGAGCGCTTCATCTTCGAGCTCGTCGACCGCGATCCGGCGCGAGTGGTCGGCGCGTGGGACGACCTGGAGGCCCAGGGCTTCTTCGACTTCTCGGCCGAGCAGGCGCGCTTCGCGGAGGAGTTCGGCATCGTGAGCGGCACCTCGACGCATGAGGACCGGCTCGCGACCATCCGCGACGTGTACGAGGCCTCCGGCGAGGTGATCGACCCGCACACCGCCGACGGCGTGAAGGTCGCGCGGGAGTATGTCGAGCCCGGAGTGCCGATGCTGGTGCTGGAGACGGCCAAGCCCGAGAAGTTCGCCGAGACGATCCACGAGGCCATCGGGGTCGAGCTGGCGTACGCCCCCGAGCTGCGCGCCATGCTCGACGCCCCCCAGCACGTGACCGAGATGCCCGACGACGAGCGCGCTCTCCGTGCCTTCATCGAGGAGAACGCCCTCCACTGACCCGCGAGACCCCGCTTTCGCGCCGAAACCCCCTGTCCCGGACGCCGGAGACAGGGGGTTTCGACGTGAACCCGGGGTCTCGGCGGAAATGGGCAGTGTGCACAGAGGGAAGGGGGATCGGGGCGGAGTGCACATGTCGGGGAGGGGACGGGGGTGAGTACCGTGGCGGGCAACCCGTATCCTCCTCCCGAAGGACTCCCCATGGCACGCACGGCGCACGCAGACGACTTCGCGCTCTCCCGAGTGACTCCTGAGGCCCGCAAGCCCTGGTTCGGAATCGCCGTCCAGCGATTCGGACAGGTCTCCGCCCTCTCGCAGTTCCTCCTCGGCGCGACCCTCGGTTACAGCATGACCTTCGGCGAGGCCGTCCTCGCCTTCCTGTTCGGCTCGCTCATCCTCGAGGTGATCATGTGCGTGGTCGGCTTCATCGGCCAGCGTGAGGGCCTGAACACCGCGCTCCTCGCCCGCTGGACGGGCTTCGGCGAGATCGGCGCCTCGCTGGTCGGCCTCGCGATCGGCATCAGCCTCATCGGCTGGTTCGGCATCCAGTCCGCCATCTCCGCGCAGTCGCTCGACGCGCTCATGCCCGGTGCCCTGCCGGTCTGGGCGTGGAGCCTCATCTTCGGCCTCGCCGTCACCGCGATCGTCGCCTTCGGCTTCGTCGGGATGCAGTGGCTCGCGAACATCACCGTGCCGCTGTTCCTGATCCTCGTGGGGTGGTCCGTCATCTCCGAGCTCACCCGCCACGACATCGGCGAGCTGCTCACCGGCCCTGCCCCCGGCCCCACCATGAGCGTCTGGGCGGGCACCGGCATCGTCGCCGGCGGTCTCATCGTCGGCGCGATCATCACGGGCGACATGACCCGCTTCAACCGCTCCCGCGCCGACGTCGTCAAGCAGACGGTGCTGGGCGTCTCCCTCGGCGAGTTCGTGATCGGCCTCGCCGGCGTGCTTCTCGCCCACGCGGCGGCGACCGGCGACATCGTCGCCATCGTCACCTCGTCCGTCGGGTTCGTCGGCCTGTTCATCGTCCTCACCGGCACGCTGAAGATCAACGACTGGAACCTGTACTCTTCCACGCTCGGCCTGGTGAACTTCATCTCCACCGCCTTCGGGAAGAACCTCCACCGCGTCACCACGACCATCGTCCTCGGCGTGGTGGGATCGGTGCTTGCGGCGGTCGGCATCCTCGGCCAGTTCACCGAGTTCCTCGTCGTGCTCAGCGTCGCGTTCCCGCCGATCGCCGGGATCATGGTCGCCGAGTACTACGTGGTGCGCCGCTGGCGTCCCGAGCTCGACGCGACCCGCGAGGCCGGCACCCTGCCCGGCACCGCGCCCCGGATCGTCCCGGCCACGATCGTCGTCTGGCTGGTGTCCTCGCTGGTCGGCTACTTCGTGACCTGGGGCATCCCCTCGCTGCTCAGCCTCTTCCTGTCGATGGTGCTCTACATCGTCGCCGGCAAGCTCGGCTGGGTGCGCGGCGTCGGCGTCGCGACCACCCGGCAGGCGGACCCCGTCGACAGCGCCCCCGCCGCGGTCTGAGCAGACCCGCCGGACACGAATCACCTCCACGAAAGCGAGCATCATGCACATCGGCATCGACGTCGGCGGCACCAACACCGACGCCGTCCTCATGGACGGCACCCGCACCCTGGCCGGGGTCAAGCACTCCACGACCCCGGACGTGACGAGCGGAATCGTCCAGGCCATCGAAGATCTCCGTGCGGGGCACTCCTTCGAGGGCGGCGACATCGACGCGGTGATGATCGGCACGACGCACTTCATCAATGCGCTCGTGCAGGCGAGCCGGCTCGCTCCGGTCGCGGCGCTCCGACTAGGCCTGCCCGCGACGCGGGCCCTGCCGCCGCTGATCGACTGGCCGGAGGTTCTCGTCGCGGCCACCCAGGCACGCAGCTACTTGGCGCACGGCGGCTACGAGTTCGACGGCCGCCCGATCTCGCCGCTCGACCCCGACGAGATCCGCGCGCACGCCGAGGACATGAAGGCGAACGGCATCCGCTCGGTGGCCATCTCGTCGGTGTTCAGCCCGGTCAACCACGACCTCGAAGTGCAGGCGGCCGAGATCGTCGCCTCGGTGCTCGGAGAGGACGCCGCCATCTCGCTGTCGCATGAGATCGGCCGCATCGGACTGCTGGAGCGCGAGAACGCGACGATCATCAACGCCGCCCTCCGCGAGCTCGCGTCGGAGATCGTCGACGGGCTCACCTCGGCGGTCCGTGCGCAGGGCATCGAAGCGCCGATCTTCCTCAGCCAGAACGACGGCACGCTCATGGACGAGGACTACGTGCGCCGCTACCCGGTCGCGACCTTCGCCTCCGGCCCCACCAACTCGATGCGCGGGGCGGCGGCCACCAGCGGCCTCGTCGACTGCGCCGTCATCGACGTGGGCGGCACCACCGCCGACATCGGCCTGCTCATCAACGGCTTCCCGCGGGAGACGGCGAACGAGGTGAAGGTCGCCGGCATCCGCACGAACTTCCGTATGCCGGACGTGCTCTCCCTCGGCATCGGCGGCGGCAGCATCGTCGACGAGGAGACGGCCGAGGTGGGCCCGGCCTCGGTCGGCTACCGGCTGACGACGGAGGCTCTGGTCTTCGGGGGCTCGACCCTCACGGCCACCGACATCGCGGTCGCCGCCGGTCGTGCGCAGGTGGGGGACCCCGCCAAGGTCGCGCACCTCGACCCCGCGTTCGTGGAGCGCGTGCTCGCCCGCATCGCGGAGCGCGTGGCGGAGGCGGTGGACCGCATGCGCACGTCGCCGGAGCCCATCGCGGTCGTGGCCGTCGGCGGCGGGTCCATCCTGCTGCCCGACGAGCTGCCCCTGTTCGGCACCGTCCATCGCCCGGAGAACTATGCGGTCGCGAACGCCATCGGCGCCTCGATCGCCCAGGTCGGCGGCGAGATCGACAAGGTCTACGCGATCGAGCCGGGCCGTCGCGACGAGACGAT
Source organism: Microbacterium sp. LEMMJ01 (assembly GCF_002114135.1). Lineage (NCBI taxonomy): Bacteria > Bacillati > Actinomycetota > Actinomycetes > Micrococcales > Microbacteriaceae > Microbacterium > Microbacterium sp. LEMMJ01. The sequence continues at coordinate 149,685 of NZ_NCTV01000015.1, read as the reverse complement.
CGCCGAGGTGCGCGCCGAGGCCGTCGACAAGGCCATCGCGGCCGGCGCCAAGCCCGCGACCGTGTCGATCATCGACTTCGACGAGGTCCCCATCCCGTATCTTCCCGGCAACGCGACGCGCATCCGCGTGAAGGCCGTCGGCGACCTCGACATGGGGGCCTGACATGAGCACGACGATCACCGCGGCCGACATCGACGGTCTCGCTCGCGGCGCGGCCGTGCTCGGCACCGGCGGGGGCGGCGACCCGTACATCGGCGCGCTCCTCGCCCGCCAGGCCCTCGCCTCGGGAGACGTCACGGTCGTGGCGCTCGACGAGGTGCCGGACGACGCCCTCGTGCTGTTCGTCGCCATGATGGGCGCGCCCACCGTCATGGTCGAGAAGCTGCCGAGCCTCGCGGAGGTCATCGAGCCGGTCAAGGCGCTCGGGATCCACCTCGGCCGCCCGGTCACCCACATCGCCTGCGCCGAGGTCGGCGGCGTGAACTCGACGATCCCGATCGCCGCCGCCGCCGCGCTCGGGCTGCCGCTCGTCGACGCGGACGGCATGGGTCGCGCCTTCCCCGAGCTGCAGATGGTGCTCCCGACGCTGTACGGCGTGACGGCCTCGCCGCTCGCCTTCAGCGACGAGAAGGGGAACACGGGGGTGCTGCAGACCGCCGACAACTCCTGGACCGAGCGCATCGCCCGCGTCGCGTGCGTCGAGATGGGCTGCTCCGTCATGATCTCCGGCTTCTCGATGTCGGGTGCCGCCGCACGCCAGTCGCTGGTGGCGGGATCGCTGTCCCGGTGCATCGACATCGGTCAGCGGATCGCGGAGGCCCGCGAGGCGAAGACCGACCCGGTCGCCGCCGTCGTCGAGCTCCTCGGCGGTCGCGAGCTGTTCGGTGGCAAGGTCGCCGACGTGAACCGGGCCACGACGACCGGCTTCGCGCGCGGTCGGGCACGGATCGACGGAGAGAGCGGAGCCTCGCTGACGCTGCAGTTCCAGAACGAGCACCTCGTCGCGGAGGCGGACGGGCGGGTGCTGGCGACCACCCCCGACCTCATCATGGTCCTCGACGGCGAGTCGGGGGAGCCCGTCACGACCGAGGGGCTGCGCTACGGCCAGCGCGTCCGCGTGATCGCCGCTCCCGCTGACGAGCGCTGGCACTCGGACGCGGCTCTCGCGATGGTCGGCCCGGGGTACTTCGGCTACGACATCCCGGCGCACCGATTCGACGGCACGGTCTCCGCCGGAGACGCCGCGGCAGGGGTCGCCGCATGAGCTGGGAGCTGACCGCGGCAGACCTGCCCGACCTCGCCCGCGGCGCCACGCTGCTCGGCACCGGCGGCGGGGGCGACCCCTACATCGGCAAGATGCTGGTGGAGCGCGTGCTCGGCGACGGGGCGATCACGATCCTCGACCCGGACGACCTCGCCGACGACCTCTTCGTCATCCCGACCGCGCAGATGGGGGCGCCGACGGTGATGGTCGAGAAGATCCCCGCCGGCACCGAACCCACCCTCGCCCTGCGCACCCTGGAGGACCACCTCGGACGCCGGGCCGATGCCACCATGCCGATCGAGTGCGGGGGGATCAACTCGATGATCCCGCTCATCGTCGCCGCGGAGACCGGTCTTCCGGTCGTGGACGCGGACGGCATGGGCCGGGCGTTCCCCGAGCTGTCGATGGAGACCTTCGCGGTCTACGGCGTGCACGGCTCGCCGCTCGCGCTCGCCGGAGAGCGCGGGGAGCGCGTCGTCATCGACACGGGAGACGACGATCGTCAGATGGAGTGGCTCGCCCGCGGCATCACGATCCGGCTGGGTGGCGTCGGTCACATCGCCGAGTACGCCATGAGCGGCGCCGACGTGCGGCGCACGGCGGTGCCGCGCACCATCTCGATGGCTCTCGCCCTGGGCCGAGCGATCCGGCTCGCCCGGGAAGAGCACCGCTCGCCGTTCGAGGCGATCGCGGCGACGCTCGCGACCACGCTCTACCCGCATGTGCGCGAGCTCTGCGTCGGGAAGGTGGTGGATGTCGAACGACGCACCACCGAGGGTTTCGCGAAGGGGCGGGCGGTCATCGCTCCGCTCGGCGCCGCGGCGGACGACACGTTCGAGATCGCCTTCCAGAACGAGAACCTCACCGCGCGGCGGGGTGGACGGCTCGTCGCGATCGTTCCCGATCTTATCTGCGTCGTCGATCACGAGACCGCCGAACCCATCACCACGGAGGGACTCCGCTACGGTCAGCGCGTCCGGGTGCTCGGCATCTCGACGCCGGCGATGATGCGCACCCCCGAGGCTCTGGCCGCCTTCGGGCCGTCCGCCTTCGGCCTGACCGAGGAGTTCGCTCCCGTCGAGGGGATGGCCGCGTCCTAGGCTGGATCCCATGAGGCTGGAGCGGGACGACCTGGAGGCGCTCGCCCGCGGGTACGCCCTGCTCGGCTCCGGCGGCGGCGGGTCCACGACGATGCTCGAACTCATCCTCGGCACCACCGCGCCCTGGCCCCTCGACGTCGCGCCGGTGGACGCGCTGGACCCCGCCACGCCCTGTCTCGGCGTGGCCTTCGTCGGGTCGACGATGCTGCTCGGCGAGCGGATGCCCGGTGCCGCGCCCTTCGCCCCGCTGCTGCGGGCGGTGGAGAGATGGCTCGGACATCCCGTCCCGGCGGTGTGCTCGCTCGAGGGCGGAGGGATGAACGGCCTCGCGCCGCTCACTCTGGCCGGATCGCACACCGTGGTGGACGCCGACTGCACGGGGCGTGCGGTGCCGGGACTCGATCAGATGTCGCTGTTCGTCGACCGCGTGCCGGGACTGGTCTTCGCGTGCGAGACCGGGGCCGACGGGGTGGCGCTCGTGGAGGCGACGAGGGCGATCGATGCCGAGCGCGTGGTGCGTTCGGCCATCATCCAGGCCGGAGGCGTCGGCTGCGCCGTTCTCGCCGGCTTCACCGTCGGCGACCTGCGCGAGCACGCCATCGCCGACCACCTCGCCCGCGCGCTCGCCCTCGGCCGCAGCTTCCTGGCGCACCGGGCGGCACCGCTGCCGGTCCTCGCCGAGGTGCTCGGGGGGACGCTGCTCGCCGAGGGCCGCATCGTGACCACCGCGTCCTCCGCGGCCGACCCGCACGTGAACGCGGTCGAGATCGCCGGACTCGGCGGAGCGGTGCACCGCATCGTCACCCGGTCCGAGACCCTCGCGGTGCTCACCGACGGCCTGCTGGTGGCCGCGGCGCCCGAGATCATCGTCCTCCTGGATGCCGTGTCCCGAGACGTCCTCGAAGTCACCGAGCTGGCCCCCGGGCGCACCGTGGCGGCCCTCGCCCTCCCCGCTCCCGCATGGTGGAACGCCCGCCCCGAGCGTCGGGCCCGGGTGGTGCCTTCCGCCTATGGGCTCGTCGATCTGGACGCGGCGTGAGCGGGGCGCTCGCGCTGCCGGCGCTGCTGGCGCAGGAGGAGAACGGCGTCCTCCGCCACGTCGCGGGCCCGCGGGATGTCGCGTGGGACGCGGTGGTGGTGGAAGCCGGCGAGTCCGACCTGCCCGACGAGGGCATCGGCCGGCTCGCGATCCTCACGTCCGGGGCGCCGATCGCCACCTGGCAGCAGGACGCGATGCTGCGCCGGGTCCGTGACCGCGGGTTCACGGGGCTCGCGCTCCCCGGCGCAGCCGGTGTCGACCCCGGGGCGCTCCGCCTCGCGGACCGGATCGGTCTCGCCCTGCTCGATGTCGAGAGGCCGGTCCAGCTCGCCCGCGCCTGCTGGATGCTCATCGAGGCCCGCGACGCTCTGACGCTCACGCGGGTGCGCAAGGTCGCGCAGTCGTTCGAGTACGCCGCCGACGACCTCGGCGACCTGCTCGGACACCTCGCGGCGAACCTCGGTCTGGGCGTCGCCCTCGTCGACGCCGCGGGAGTGCTCCGTGAAGCCGGCGGACACCTGGACGCCGAACTGCACGCGGCGATCCGCTTCGACGCGTGGAGCGACAGTGCCAGGGCGGGGGAGGGCACGGCCGCCTCGGTGCGGGTGGACAGCCCCGGCCGGTCCGGTCTGCGTCTCGTCCTGTTCGGCCACGGCTTCGGAGAGGCACAGCTGCGGTCGCTCCTGGTGGCCGCGGAGGTCGCCATGCCCGCGGTGGCCGCCCGCATCCTCATCGACGAGATCGCGGCCGTCAACGACGTCGCGGCATCGTCGGGGCTGCTGCGGGACTTCGTCGAGCTCCGCGGAGCCGCCGATGCCGATGTGGAACGGCGCATGGCGGAGCGGGGGTGGCGCACCGGAGGGCATCACCTCGGGTTCCGCATGGTGGCGCGCAGCCGGGTGGAGCCGCTCGCACTCCTCCGTGCGATCAGGCCCGGGCTCAGCGCGATCGACGCCGAGGCGCACGCGACCACGGCGGGTCGAGGCCTCAGCGGCTGGCTCTCGTTCGCTGAGGCCCCGGGGCCCGATCGCATCGAGCGGGCCGTGACGGCACTGCGCGATCTCCACCTCACGGCACTGCGCGACTTCGCCGTGGCGACCGGGGTGGGCTCGGCGCAGACCGGGCCGGAAGGACTGGCGGCGACCCTCGACGAGGCCGGCGACGCCGCACGGATCGCCGCGGCCCGGTCGGCCACCGGATGGTTCGTCCGCGTCGACAGCCTCGGGCTCGAACAGCTCCTGCTCGCCTGGACCGGCAACGACACCTTCGTCCCGGCCGCGCAGTCGCTGCTCGCCCCTCTGGCCGAGGGGAACGGGGAACTGCTCAGGACCCTGTCGGCCTACCTCGACCACGAGTCCGGCATCGCGGCCACCGCGGCCGCTCTCGGGCTGCACCGCAACACGGTGGCCGTGCGGATCCGCCGGGTGCAGGAGCTCCTCGGGATCGACATGAACGACCCCGAGGCGCGGCTGGCGCTGCATCTCGCGTGCCGGGCGGTGCTGCCGGGCTGAGCCCGGAGCACACCGTCCGGGGTCACTCCGGGTCGCCGTGCAGCATCCAGGCGATCCCGAAGCGGTCGACGAGCATCCCGAACGTCCCGCCCCACGGCGGCACATCGAGCGGCATCGTGATCGTGGCGCCTTCGGAGAGGCGGTCCCACACCTGCCGGGTGACCTCCTGGGTGTTGCCGCTCAGGGACACGGAGACGCCCTGCGGCTTCTCGTAGGTCATGCCCTCCGGGGTGTCCGACGCCATGAGCACGAGGCCGTCGGGGGTCGTGAGCTGCGCATGCATCACGAGGTCCTTCTGGCTCGGATCCTGCACCATGTCGGGGAAGTCGCCGAAGACCGTGATGTCGAGATCTCCGCCGAGGACTCCCCGGTAGAACTCCATGGCCTCGCGGGCCTCGGTGCGGAAGGACAGGTAGGGATTGAGGTTCGCCATGCGTGCTCCTGGTCGCTCGACTGCTGGAAGACCCCCGCCCCTCCTCAGTCTGCGCGCGCCGGCACCGCCTCGGCAAGCCATTCTGTGAACGTCTGCGTCCCGCGCACGGCATCCGGTCCCGGCAGCGCCTTCCCCGCGCGCATCCCCGCCATCTGCGGGCCGGGCACGTTCAGCGCCGGGATCCAGCCTCGGTACCCGATGCGCCGAGCGTACGCCCGCACCATGTCGGCGAGCTGCTCTTCGCGGGGGCCGGCGAAGTCAGGCACTCGACCCTGCGCGTCCCCGATCGCGAGCGTGACGAGCCGCTCCGCGACCTCGCGGGCCGCCACCGGCTGCGTGCGCGCACGCGGGGCGAGATGCAGCGGCCCCGCCTTCGCGCGCGCGAACATCTGCGCGGCGAACTCGTGGAACTGCGTGGCTCGGAGGATCGTGGAGGGGACGGCGGACGCGGAGACCAGCTTCTCCTGGGCCACTTTGCCCGCGTAGTAGTCGTAGGGGATCCGGTCGATGCCGACGATGGAGAGCAGGACGACGTGCCCCACGCCGGTGTCCGCGGCGGCGGCGAGGAGGTTCCCGGTGGCGGCGGTGAAGAACTCGATCGCCGTGCTCGCCTTCAGGGTCTCGACGCTCACGACATCGATCACGGCATCGGCTCCGGTCAGCGCCGCCTCCAGCCCGCGCCCGCTGACCAGATCGACGCCGTGCGAACGACTGAGCACGACGGCCTCATGACCGGCGCCCCGGACGGCCTCCACCGTGGGCGTGCCGACGACGCCGGTCCCTCCTGCGACGACGATCCTCATGCGTCGATCCTCACTCCCGATCCAGCCCGAAAGTGCGCTTCACGAGCGCCTGCACATCACGGTCGAGCCCGTCGATGCGGGCGTTGACGCCGTCGATGCGCGTGCCGACCGCGTCGAAGCGGGTGTTGACCGCATCGAAGCGCGCGGTCATCTCGTTCCGCAGGCCCCCGATCTCGCTGCGGAGGACGCGGATGAACAGCGTCGAGACGACCGTGAGCATGCCCATCATCAGCGCCGTGAACGCGCCGATCATGGTCCAGACCTGCGCACCGTCCATGGTTTCCATCCCCTCATCGTGGCACCGGATCCTTCAGCCTGCCAGCATCCTGGCGGACGCCACGCCCGGCCGCTCGCGCTCTGTGGAGACACCGGAGATCGCGGGGATTCGGGAGGAAGGGCCGGGTGAGGATCCCTCCTCACCCGGCCCTCGGTCAGTCGCCCTTCACGTTCACGAGCTGTCGCAGCATGTGCCGGATCCGCACCAGGCTCGCCGCATCCTCCATCACCCGATCGATGGGCTTGTAGGCCTGGGGGATCTCATCGATGAAGGCGTCGGTGTCCCGGAACTCGATGCCGGCCATCGCCTCCCGCAGCTGCGCGTGGGTGAACGTCTTCCGCGCCGCGGACCGCGAGTACTCCCGCCCGGCACCGTGCGGGGAGGAGTTCAGCGACAGCGGGTCGCCGAGCCCCTCCACCACGTACGATGCCGTGCCCATCGACCCGGGGATGAGTCCGGGCCGACCCGCGTCCGCCTGGATCGCGCCCTTGCGGGACACCCAGACGCGCTTTCCGAAGTGCATCTCCGACTCCGTGAAGTTGTGGTGGCAGTTGATCCGCTCCTCCTCCTCGACCGGAGCGCCGAGGAAGTCGGAGAGCTGCCGGATGACGCGGTCCATCATCTCCTCGCGGTTCAGCAACGCGAAGTGCTGTGCCCACCGGAGCTCGCGGATGTAGCGCGTGAACTCCGGCGTGCCCTCGACGAGGTAGGCCAGGTCGGGGTCGGGCAGGTCGATCCACCACTGCTTCGCCAGCCGCTGCGCGACCGCGATGTGGTGCCCGGCGATCTTGTTGCCCACGCCGCGGGACCCGGAATGCAGGAACAGCCAGACCCGGTCGAGCTCGTCCACCGACACCTCGATGAAGTGGTTCCCCGAGCCGAGCGTGCCGAGCTGGAGCCGCCAGTTCTTCGCGTAGCCCTCGGGGTCGAACTCGGCCGCACGTGCTCGCTCCTCCAGCTCGGCGATGCGCGGTGCGGCCGTCGCCACGACCTTGTTGTTGTAGCGCCCGGCGGACAGCGGGATCGCGCGCTCGATCTGCTCCCGGAGCGCGGCGAGGTCGCGCCCGTCGACGTCGTCCTTCGTGAACGGCGTGCGGACGGCGATCATGCCGCAGCCGATGTCGACGCCGACGGCCGCGGGGATGATCGCGCCGAGCGTCGGGATGACAGACCCGACGGTCGCGCCCTTGCCGAGGTGCGCATCCGGCATCAGCGCCAGGTGCGGGTGGATGAACGGCATGCGTGAGGTGGTGCGGGCCTGATCGAGGGTCTTCTCATCGATCAGGGACGCCCACGACAGCAGCCGCGCGGAGAGCCTCTCCATGATTCCTTTCCTTGTGGTGGTGTCCGGCCACAGGTCAGGGAGTCTTCCGACGGAAAACGCCCCGGACCTGACGGTGCGGGGCGTTGCGAGAGCGGATGCTGTCACACGGCGCGCGCCGGAGGGTACGACTCGTCGCGGTCATTGCGCTTCTGCGGAAGCGGCAATGCCACGTTCTGGGGAAGATTCCGCGGGGCGGTCATCCGTTGTCTCCTCGGCTGGTGTGCGGCGCCGGTCGGCACAGCCTTGCCACCCTAGGCGGCGACACGCCCGGGCGTCAAGCGTCCTTCGGCGGGTTGTACATGAACTCGAGCCGGATGCCGTCGGCGTCCTCGACGAAAGAGGCGTAGTACCGCTCGCTGTACCGCGGATACTCCTTCGGCTCGCGCACCGCGGTCCAGCCGGCGTCGAGGGCGAGGTCGTGGAGTCGGTCGACCTCGGCGCGCGACGGCACCGCGAAGGCCATGTGCTGCCAGCCGACGCGGCCGTGGCGGTGAGGCGTGGAATCGTCGTCCCACGTGTAGAGGATGATCTCGGTCTCGTCGCCGGTGTGCCAGGAGATCGAGTGATCGTCCTCCCCACCGAGCTCGTAGCCGAGCGCGGTGAGCACGGGATGGAACTGCGCGCGTCCGCGCTCCAGGTCGGCGACGGTGATGCCCAGGTGATCGAGGAGAGCCATGCGCCCAGTCTGTCAGCGCAGCGGTCGCCTGTCAGTGCGGAGCGTGGTATTCGGCTTCGCCGCGCTTCCAGTAGCCCTTCACGACGGCGTTCGCGCTGTCCACGCCCCAGCGTGCGAGCAGGGCACGGCCGGGTTTCACGATGGACTGCTCGGCGGCGATGAAGACGAACGGGTCGTCTCCCACGACGTCGTCCGCGGTCAGCGCGTCGAGGAAGGCGATCAGCGCGGAGCCGGCGGGCGCCTCCCCGCGGTGCAGCCACTCGACAGGCACCGGAGCGTCGATCTCGACCTCCCGGCCGGCCGACACCGTCTCGATGACGATGCGTGCGGGGGTGTCGGCGGGGATGAGGGCGGCGAAGCGACGGATCGCGGGGATGGCGGTCTCGTCGCCGACGAGGAGCCATGACCCCGGCTCTCCGGCGAGGACGGCGGCGCCGCGCGGCCCGCCGACGCCGATGGTCGACCCGAGCGGGGCGTTCGCGGCCCACGGGGCGGCCACGCCCTGATCGCCGTGCACGGCGAACTCCACGTCGAGCCAGTCGTCACCCCAGGCGAGGGGCGTGTACTCGCGGCTCGGGGAGGCCCGCAGCTCCTCCACCGAGTCCACGGGGCCGCTCGGGAAGAAGAGCCGCATGTGGTCGTCGGAACCCGGGGAGTCGAAGCCGGCGAGGTCGGGCCCGGACAGGCGGACGCGCACGAAATCCGGAGCGAGCCATTCGCGGGCGCTCAGCGTGACGTTGCGGAAGCGCAGCTCGAGGCCGCGACGCTCGATCGAGAAACCGGATTTCGTATCGCTCATAAAGTAAGGCTAACCTAAAAACCGACGCGGTCGGCTCGCCCGCCCGTCGGACCGGCGCCCCACGAGGGCGCACACATCCCCGCAGAACAGGAGTCTCTCCATGTCCGTGCCCAGAACCCTCACCGCCACGAGCGTCGCTCTCGTCGGCCTGCTCGCCCTCTCCGGCTGCGCGTCCGGCGGCGAAGCCGAACCCGAAGAGACGACGGCGGAATCGGGGACCGTGACCATCGAGGACAACACCGGCACGCACGAGATCACCACGCCGCCGACCTCGGTCGTCGCTCTGGACAACCGGACCTTCCAGACCCTCTCCGACTGGGGCATCGAGCTCTCCGCCGGCGCGGTCTCCCTCATGCCGGAGACCGTCTCCTACGTGAAGGACGAGGACATCGTCGACATCGGCCTGCACTCCGAGCCCGACCTCGAGGCCATCGTCGCCGCCGACCCCGACCTCATCATCAGCGGCCAGCGGTTCACACAGCACAACGAGGCCATCGCCGAGCTCGTCCCTGACGCCACGATCATCGACCTGGAGCCGCGGGACGGCGAGCCCTTCGACGAGGAGCTCAAGCGGCAGACCACCGCCCTGGGCGAGATCTTCGGCAAGCAGGACGAGGCACAGAAGCTCGTCGAGGAGTTCGACGCCGCTGTGGACCGCGCGAAGGCGGCCTACGACGACGCCGACACCGTCATGGCGGTGAACACTTCGGGCGGGCAGATCGGCTACCTTGCTCCGACCGTCGGCCGCTCGCTGGGACCGATCTACGACATGCTCGGCCTCACGCCGGCACTGCAGGTCGACGACGCGACCGACGACCACCAGGGCGACGAGATCTCGGTCGAGGCGATCGCCGCCTCGAACCCCGACTGGATCCTGGTGCTCGACCGGGATGCCGTGTTCGCGGCGGAGACGCCGGACTACGTGCAGGCGGCGGAGATCATCGAGAGCTCCGAGGCGCTCGCCGGCGTGACCGCCGTGAAGGACGACCAGATCGTCTACATGCCCACGGACACCTACCTGAACGAGAGCATCCAGACGTACACGACGTTCCTCAACGACCTCGCCGACGCGCTCGAGACGAGCGCCGACAAGTAAGGGCTGTGCGGCGGCGTCCCACCGGGGCGCCGCCGCCGGCATCCCCCATGACCTCTCCTCTCCTCACATCGACACCGCGATCGTCCGCACGGCTGTTCGATCCGAAGCTGCTCATCGGCGTCCTCGTCGTGGCGGCACTCCTGGTGATCTCGCTCTTCACCGGCGTGTACGACATCGCGGGCGCGGACGACGGCGCGCAGATGTTCCAGATCACCCGCGTTCCCCGCACGATCGCGCTGGTGCTCGCCGGCGCGGCGATGGCGATGGCCGGCCTCGTCATGCAGCTGCTCACGCAGAACCGCTTCGTCGAGCCGACCACCACCGGGACCACGGAGTGGGCGGGACTCGGGCTCCTCGCCGTGATGGTGCTCGTGCCGCAGCCCTCGCTTCCGCTGCGCATGGCCGGAGCCGTGCTCGCCGCGTTCGTCGGCACGATGGTGTTCTTCGCGTTCCTCCGCCGCGTCGCGTTGAAGTCGTCGCTCATCGTGCCCATCGTCGGCATCATGCTGGGCGCGGTGGTCGGCGCCATCACGACCTACTTCGCCCTCGCCACGAACTCGCTGCAGATCATCGGCGTCTGGTTCGCGGGCAGCTTCACGTCGGTCATGCGCGGCCAGTACGAGATGCTGTGGATCGTCGCCATCATCGGCGTCATCGTCTTCCTCGTGGCCGACCGGCTGACCATCGCCGGGCTGGGGGAGGAGATCGCCACCAACGTCGGGGTGAACTACAACCGGATGATCCTGCTCGGCACCGCGCTGATCGCGGTGACGACCGGCGTGGTGACCGTCGTCGTCGGCAACCTCCCCTTCCTGGGGCTCATCGTCCCGAACATCGTCTCGATGGTCCGTGGTGACGACCTGCGCAGCAATCTGCCGTGGGTGTGTCTTCTCGGCATCGCGATCGTCACCGTCTGCGACATCATCGGGCGGACGATCATCATGCCGTTCGAGGTGCCGGTGTCGCTGATCCTCGGTGTCGTCGGCGCGGTCGTGTTCGTGCTCCTCCTCCTTCGGCAGCGTCGTCGTGGCTGAGGCGACGATGACGGCGACCACGGCCCCGCGGACGACGCGGTCGGCCGGGGCGTTCACGACCGCACGGGCGCGCCGCCGCTACATCGTCGTGCTGGTGGTGCTCGGCGTGATCGCCCTCGGTTCCGCCTTCGGTCTCCTCGCCTGGGACAACCCGCTCCCCGTCGGCACCCCCGGCTTCTGGCGCATCGCGCAGCACCGCGCGACCGCCGTGGTCGTGATGGCGCTCGTCGCGGTCGCCCAGGCCGTCGCCACGGTGAGCTTCCAGACGGTCACGAACAACCGGATCATCACTCCCTCGATCATGGGCTTCGAGTCGTTGTACCGCGTCGTGCAGACCACGACCGTGTACCTCTTCGGGGTGGCGGGTCTGGTGGCGATCCAGGGCGTCGGACAGTTCGCCCTCCAGGTGCTCGTCATGGTCGGGCTCGCCGTCGTGCTCTACGGGTGGCTGCTGTCGGGCCGATACGGCAACCTCCAGATCATGCTGCTCGTGGGCATCGTGATCGGGGGAGGCCTCGGGGCGATCGCCACCTTCATGCAGCGGCTGCTCACCCCCAGCGAGTTCGATGTGCTCGCCGCCCGGCTGTTCGGCAACGTCTCCAACGCCGACCCTTCGTACCTCCCGCTCGCGGTCCCGCTCGTGATCGCGGCGTCCGCCCTGCTGTGGCTGCGGTCCCGGCGGTTGAACGTGCTCGCGCTCGGTCCCGATGCCGCGCGATCGCTGGGGCTCGACCACCGCAGGGAGCAGTTCCTCGTCCTGACGCTCGTCGCGGTGCTGATGGCCACCTCCACCGCCCTGGTCGGACCGATGACCTTCCTGGGCTTCCTCGTGGCGACGCTCGCCTACCAGTTCGCCGACACGCACGACCATCGGCTGATCTTCCCGGTCGCCGTCCTCACCGCGTTCTCGATCCTGGCGGGGGCGTACTTCGTCATGAAGAACGTCTTCTACGCGCAGGGCATGGTGTCGATCCTCATCGAGATCGTGGGCGGCACCGTGTTCCTCATCGTCATCCTCCGAAAGGGCAGACTGTGATCGCACTCGACGGCGTCCGCCGTGACTACAGCAGCGAGGTGGCGATCGGCCCCGTCGACCTCCGGATCCCGACCGGCGGGATCACGGCCCTCATCGGGCCGAACGGTGCCGGCAAATCGACGCTCCTGACCATGATCGGCCGGCTGAACGGGATGGACGCCGGAGCCATCGAGATCGCCGGGCTCGACGTCGCCTCCACGAAGTCGAAGGATCTGGCCAAGGTGGTCTCGATCCTCCGCCAGGAGAACCACTTCGTGACCAGGCTCACCGTGCGGCAGCTCGTGGGTTTCGGCCGCTTCCCGCACTCCCAGGGCCGGTTGACGAGGGCCGACGAGGAGGTCATCAGCCAGGCGATCGACTTCCTCGATCTAGGGGCGCTCGAGGGGCGCTACCTCGACGAGCTCTCGGGCGGGCAGCGGCAGCGGGCCTACGTGGCCATGGTCCTCGCGCAGGACACGGAGTTCGTGCTGCTGGACGAGCCCCTCAACAACCTCGACATGCGGCACGCCGTGCAGATGATGAAGCACCTGCGGCGGGCGGCGGAGGAGCTCGGGCGCACGATCGTCATCGTGCTGCACGACATCAACTTCGCCGGGCACTACGCCGACCACATCTGCGCCATGAAGGACGGCCGGGTGGTGGAGTTCGGCCCGCCGGCGGAGATCATGACGGACGACGTGCTGAGCCGGGTGTTCGACACCCCGGTGCAGGTCGTGGAGGGCCCGTCCGGCCCCCTCGCCGTCTACTACTGACGGGCGTCAGAGCTCGACGCCATGGTCCTCGTCGTTCACGCCCGCGTTGTGACCGCGGCGGGACTCGTAGCCGAGGAACCAGCCGAACCACACGATCGCGGCGAGCAGCACGCCCAGCCAGACGTTCTGGAAGATGAGGCCGAGGACGACACCGGCGATCAGCAGGCCGACCGTGACGAAGATGCGCAGGGCGGTACGGGACATGCGCTCAGCATACGTCGGTCGCTGCGATCACAGACCGATCAGCGTCGGCGGTGGTCCTCCGGGGCGAGCCGGGGCCCGCGCCGTGCCTCGGCGACGCCGCTCGCGAAGATGAGCCGGATGACGCGCTGCCGGTGGCCGGCCCAGGGAGCGAGCAGTTCGATCATGCCGGCATCGTCCGTGCGGTGCCCGGTCAGGGCATGCCCGACCTCGTGCGCCAGATGGTAGTCGCCGACACTGACGGCATCGGGGTCGCCCAGCGCGCGGATCCGGGTCTCCGCAGCGGTCCAGACGCCGACTCCGGGCAGGCTCGTGAGCACGCGGTCACGGTCAGCGCCGGTCGTGGCCGCTCGGACGGCAGCGGCGATGCGGTCGCCGCGCTCCGCCGCCCGCACGATGGTCTTCGACTGGGGCGGCTCCACTCCGGCGCGATGCCACGCCCAGGACGGGATGCGTCGCCACTGCGCCGCCGTGGGAGCGACGGCCATCGGTCGCGGCGTCGGCCCCGGTGCCGGGTCGCCGTAGCGCGACACGAGGTACCTCCAGGCGCCGAAGGCCTGCATGGAGGTGACCTTCTGCTCGAGGATGCCGCAGGCGAGGGCATCGAAGACCTCATCCGTCCGCGCGAGCCGGATGCCGGGGTGCCGCCGGGCCGCCTCGGCGATGAGGGGGTGCAGGGAGGGATCGAAGCCGGTCGGGTCGTCGCCGGCACCGCACAGCGTCGGCACGAGGGCGAGGGCGTGCTCGGCACCCGGACCCCAGGCGGTCGCCTTGACCTCGTTCCCCGACATCCGCAGTGCGAGCGTCGACGGACCCTGCGGCGTGCGGACCGCGCGCCAGATGACCGGGCCGTCGAAGACCATCGTCGGATCGGTGCCGCCGCGGCGCAGCATGCCGACGGTGCGCCGGAGATCGAGCGGCTGCGGCGGGCGGTACGTCGTCTCCCGCGGAGGGTCCGCGCGGACGGCGCCCGCCGTCGCGGGGGCGGCGGCGAGGGTCATGCGCCCACCCTACGCGCGGCTCCTGACACCGGCCTCCCGGAGAGGGAAGCGCGTCAGAAGCGGTCGGGCGACGGGGTTCCGTGGCCGTAGCGGATGACGACATCGGCGTGACGGTCGAACCGGTAGCCGATGCCGCGCACGGTACGGACGATGTCCTCGTAGCGGCCGAGCTTCGCCCGCAGCCGGCGCACGTGCACGTCGATCGTGCGCTCGCCCGGCGTCTCGTCGTCCTGGGCCTGCCAGAGGGCGGCGACGAGCTCGCTGCGCTCGATCGTGCGGCCCTCGCGGAGGACGAGGTACTGCAGCAGCTCGAACTCCTTGTAGGTGAAGGCGGCGGATTCGCCGTCGATGAGCACGCGCTTGCGGGAGATGTCGACGGTGACGCCGGACTCCTCGGGCGTGGTCTCCTCCTCGGCGGCGGCCTTGGTGCGGGCAATCGCGCCGGGCTCCTGCAGGGCGAGACGCACGACGTCGAGGTCTCGGCCGCCGGAGCCGTGCGGGGCGAGGGCGACGGTGGCGTGGGTCTCGGCGCCGGGCGCGAGCTCGGCCAGCGTGCGGCGGAGGGCGTCGACGAGCAGCGGAAGGCTCACACCGGCTTCGGCGGCCTTGATCTCGTCCAGGCCGACGTAGAGGGCGAAGCCGCGGGGCGAGCGGACGGCGGGGAGGTCGGCGCCGGCCGGGGCCAACGGGGCCGACGGCTCGGCGGGTCGGACGGTGCGGTTCGGGGCGGTGACGGCGGGACGCTCGAGAAGGGCGGAGTTCGACATGATGATGGGTCCTCAGGACGTGAGCCCGACGGGAGGGGGCTCGGATGCGTTGCACGAATGACCGGCGGAGCCGGGGAAGCGAGCACGGGTGTGTGCTCGGGACGCTGCTCTCGCAGATGGCGAGGAGTCAGGTCAGGCGAGGTGGCTGTTCGTTCAGCGACACATTCGGCAACACATGTCAACGCGACCGGGCATCATCATCCCGGCAGTCCCGTTCGCCTCCTGGGCGGACAAAGGGCGTGCGTTGATGGTCATGGGGGGATTATGTCCGATCGTGACGGGACATGTCAAAACGCCCGGGCGCGTCGCAAGAGGCGTAACGTGACACGGATGACGATCTCGCACACCGTCGGCGGCTTCATCCTGACCGACGAGAAGGACGCATCGCGGTACACCCTCACGCGCGACGGGAAGCTCGTCAGCGTGCTCGACTACCGGGACGACGGCCACACGGTCGCCCTCACCCGGGCCTACACGGTCCCGGCATTCCGCGGGAACGGGTACGCCGGGAAGGTGGTCGAGGGGGCCGTGGCCGACATCGCGGAGCGCGGCGACCGCAAGGTGGACGCCGTCTGCTGGTACGTGGCGGAGTGGTTCGCCGCGCACCCCGAGCAGTCGGGTCTTCTCCGCACGCGCTGATCTTCCGGCTGTATGACGAACTGTTACGGCCGCCGCCTGCGAGGATGAGGGCATGAGACTCGCCGAAGCCCTCGCCGCCCGCGCCGACCTGCAGCGCCGCATCGAGCAGCTGCGGGCGCGCATCGTCGCGAACGCCCGGTACCAGGAGGGCGAGGAGCCCGCCGAGGACGCGACGGCGTTGATCGAGGAGGCGGATGCTGCGCTGACCCGGCTGCAGAGCCTCATCCGCCGCATCAACGTCACGAACGCCCGGCTCGACCTCGGCCCGGACGGGACGATGACCGATGCGCTGGCCGCGCGGGACGTGCTGCGCCTGCGTCACGCCGTGCTCACGGATGCGGCGGCCGCGGCCTCGGGGGCGAACGAGCAGTACCTGCGGCAGATGCGCTCGGAGCTGCGGCAGGTGTCCGCGCTGCCCGTCGCCGCGCTGCGTGCGCGGGCGGATGCGGTCGCCCAGGAGCTCCGAGAGCTCGACAACCGGATCCAGCAGGCGAACTGGTCGCACGACCTCGAGGAGGAGAGCGGAAGTCGGTAGTCGCGACGGAGCGGGCACAACCCTCAGCCGGCGGGGCAAGCCCGGCTCCTGTGGGCGGAGGGCAGCCCTGATCTCGCATCGCGCAGCCCCGCACGCCGCACAGGTGAAGGTGCACAGCGCATTTCGCATCACCGCGTGCCGGCCGCCGCGACGAGGGTGGGTCAGGGGACCTTCCGCTTCCTCCTCGTGACTCGGGAGATGGCGCTCCCGGCACGCCTCGGAGGGAATGTCCGAGGGTCTTCGTACCGTGGGGGTATGCGGATCCTGCACACCTCGGACTGGCACATCGGCCGGACGTTCCATGGCAACTCCACCATGGATGCGCTCGCCGAGGTGCTCGCCGCCCTGACCACGCAGGTCAGGGAGCACGAGGTGGACGTCGTCATCGTCGCGGGCGACGTGTTCGACTCCGCCACGCCCTCGGCCGCCGCCTACACCCTGCTCGGAGACGCTCTCGTCGGTCTGCACGAGACGGGAGCGCGGGTGGTCGTCACCAGTGGCAACCACGACTCCGCCGCGCGGCTGGGGTTCCAGGCCCGACTGCTGCGCGACGGCATCCACGTGCTCACCGATCCCCTCGCGGTCGGCACGCCCGTCACGATCGACGATGCCCACGGTCCCGTGCACTTCTTCGGTATCCCGTACCTGGAGCCCGCGATCGTCCGCCAGCACTGGCCGGAGGGCGACGCCGAGGGGCGGCAGCTGCGCACGCAGGCGCAGACCATGACGCACGCGATGACGCTCGTCCGCGCGGGCATGCAGGAGCACGAGGGCCGGTCGGTCGCCATCGCCCACTGCTTCGCCGCGGGCGTGGAGCCGACGGAGGGTCTCGAGCGCGAGGTGCGGCAGGGCGGCCTCGACGTCGTCCCCCTCCGCGCGTTCGACGGCCCCGACTACGTCGCACTGGGCCACATCCACGGTCGCCAGCAGGTGAGCGAGCGGGTGCGGTACGCCGGCGCTCCGCTGCACTACAGCTTCGGCGAACAGCACAAGCCGCGCGGCTCCTGGCTGGTCGACCTGGATGCCGACGGCCTTGCGGGCGTCGAGTGGCTGGAGCTTCCGGTTCCGCGGCGACTGGTCACGCTGACCGGCACCTTCGAGGAGATCCTCTGCGCAGAGAGCGTGGCCGCGCACGCCGACGCCTGGGTGTGCGCCGTCTATACCGACGACCTGCCGCAGACCGAGCCCATGCGACGGCTCCGCGAGGCGTACCCGCACTGTGCCATGGTGCAGCATCAGCCCGCTGCGACGGGAGAGGAGCGCGAGCGCTCGTACGGTGAGCGGCTGCGGTCCGCGGTGACCGATGCCGACCGGATCGAGGCGTTCCTCGAGCACGTGCGCGCCGGCCAGGGAGCCACCGAGGTCGAACGCGAGCTGATCCGCGAGGTGCTCGACGACCGCGTCCGCGCGGAAGCCCTCGTCTAGTGCGGCTGCATCGTCTGGAGGTCGAGGGGTTCGGGCCCTTCCGTGCGCGGCAGACCGTGGACTTCGACGCCTTCGCCGACGACGGGATCTTCCTCATCGCCGGCCGCACCGGAGCGGGGAAGTCGAGCATCCTCGATGCGGTCTGCTTCGGGCTGTACGGCGGGGTGCCGCGGTACGACGGCGGGGAGAAGAGGCTCCGCAGCGACCACAGCGAACCGGACGAACCCTCCGAGGTCGTCGTCGAGTTCAGCACGCCGTCCGGCCGCTACCGGGTCACGCGTTCGCCCGAGTACCTCCGGCCGGCCCGGCGGGGAGGAGGCCTGACGAAGCAGGCGGCGGCGGTCTCCCTGGAGGAGCTCACGGACGACGGCTGGGTCGGTCGCGCGGCGCGGGCCGTCGACGTGGCGCACGAGCTCGACGACATCCTTCAGCTCAGCCGCGAGCAGTTCCTGCAGGTGATCCTGCTGGCCCAGAACCGGTTCTCGGAGTTCCTGCTCGCAGGCAGCAGAGACCGGCAGGCGCTGCTGCGCCGGCTCTTCGGCACCGAGCGTTTCGAAGACGTGCAGGCGCGGTTCGACGAGCGGCGACGCCATGCCGAGCAGAGCCTCGGGGCACGTCTCGCCACGGTGTCCGCCCGGCTGGACGAGGCCGAGCGCCTCGTGGCGGATGCCGACCTCGGGCGCGACGCCGGCGACGCCGACGGCGAGGTCGGACCGGAGGTGCAGAGGGAGGGCCTTACGACGGCCGATCGCCTGGCGGAGCTGGAACGGGCGCAGGCTCGCGCTGCGTACCGGGCGGAACGGCGCGCTGCCGAGCGTCAGGAGGCGGAGAGGCGGTTCGAGGCCGCCGATGCTGTTCTGGCCGCCGCACGGGAGGATCAACGTGCCCAGAGCGAGCGCGACCGTGCCCGTGCGGCGATGGCGCGTCTGGACGCCGAGGAGGGAGCCATCGCCGAGGCGAAGGCGGAGCTCGCCAGGGCGCGGGCGGCCGAGGCGCTGCGGTCCTCGATCACCGCGGCCGACCGTGCCGTGACGGCGGCTGATGACGCGGTGGCTGCGGAGAAGCGCGCACGCGCGGACTGGGATCAGCTCGGTGTCGAGACCGACGACCTCGATGCGTGGATCGCCGACCGGACACGGGCCTCCGGGGTCTGGGAGCGCGCCGTCGCGCTGGAGGCCGAGGCACCGCGCCGCGCCGCCGAGCGCGTCACCGCAGAGGAGGCCGTCGCCACCGCCGAGCGCCGGTGCGCCGACGGCGAGGCGGAGCGCGCGGCGCTGCCCGGACGGATCGCCGCCGTCACCGCGGAGCGGGATGACGCCCGTCGGCTCGGCGACCGGCTCCCGGCCATGGAGAGCGCGCGCGTCGCTGCCGAGCTCCGCCGGGAGTCGGCGGAAGAGGCGGCACGTCTGCAGCAGGAGTGCGCCGCGGCCGACCGGGTCCTCGCCGAAGCGACGTCCGCGCAGGCCGCCGCGCAGTCGGCTCTGGCCGAGCTGCGCCAGCGCCGGATCGACGGCATGGCCGGGGAGCTGGCGTCCGCTCTGATCGAGGATCACCCGTGCCCGGTGTGCGGTGCGCGGGAGCACCCGGCCCCGGCAGACCACAGCGCCGCGGTCTCCGCGGAGGACATCGCGGCTGCGGAGACCCGGAGGGACGAGGCGGCGCGCCGCGAGCAGCAGGCGAGCTCGACCTGCACGTCGCTGCAGGTCGAGCTCGCTGCGGCTCTGGCGCGCGCGGACGGACGAGACGTCGAGACGGCGAAGGCCGAGCTCGATGCCGCCGTGGCCGCCGAGAAGGAGGCGCTCGCCGCGGCCGAGGCCGCGGGGCTGCGCGACGGCCAGCTCGTCGAACTCAGCGCCCAGCAGAGCGCGCTCGAGGAGCGGCGCGTCCAGGACGAGGCGGCCCTCGCCGAAGCCCGCGAGCAGCTCGCCCTGGTCGTCCAGCGCGACGAGGCCGCCCGTACGGCGATCGACGAGGCGCGAGGGAGCTACGCGTCGGTGGCTGAGCGCATGGCGGAGGCCACCGCCCACCTCGCCGTCGCACGCCGCCTCCTCGACGCCGAAGCCGAACGGGCGCGGAGGCAGCAGGCGGCGGCGGAGGCGGCTGCCGAGAGGGATGCCGCCCTCGACGCCTCCGAGTTCTCCGACGTCGAGGCCGCCACCGCGGCGCTGCGTCCGCCGGCGGTGCAGACAGAGCTGGACGAGCGGGTGACGACGCATGTCGTGCAACGGGAGAAGGAGCGCGCCCTGCTCTTCGACCTCGAGCTGCGCACGCTGCCGGAAGAGCCGATCGACCTCGCGCCCCATGAGCAGGCGGCGCTCGACGCCAGAGCGGCGTGGTCCGCCGCCGTCGACGAGGCCACCAGGGCGGCAGGCGACGCGGTGCGGCTGGCCGGCCTCATCGACGCTGCGAAGGACGAACATGCCCGCACGGCGGAGGATGCCGCGGCGTTCGAGGTGCTCCAGGCCCTCGCCGACACGATCGCCGGACGAGGGGCGAACACCCGCAAGATGACGCTGGAGACCTTCGTGCTGGCGGCGGAGCTCGAGGAGATCGTCGACGCCGCGAACCGCCGGCTCCACGACATGTCGGAGGGGCGCTACCGCCTGCAGCACTCCGACGCCCTGGCTGCGCGCGGTGCCGCGTCCGGGCTGGGCATCGTGGTCGCCGACGCCTTCACCGGGCAGACCCGTCCGCCGCAGTCGCTCTCGGGCGGCGAGACCTTCCTCACCTCCCTCGCGCTCGCCCTCGGACTGGCCGAGGTCGTGACGGCCCGCGCCGGAGGGATCCGCCTGGACACGCTGTTCATCGACGAGGGGTTCGGGTCGCTCGACGGCGACACGCTCGACGTCGCGATGCGCACGCTCGACGAGCTGCGGCAGGGCGGTCGCACGGTCGGCGTCATCAGCCACGTCGAGGCGATGCAGGAGCAGATCCCCGCGCAGCTCACGGTCCGTGCGCTGCCGAACGGACCGAGCGTCATCGAGACGCGCTGAGGTCAGACCCCGTACTCGGCGCGGATCACCTCGCGCAGCTCGATGCTGCACCGGGCGATGGCCTCGCGGAAGTCGGCCAGGGCGCCGTCCTCCGCCTGGTCGGAAACGGCGCGGAAGGCGCGGATCGGCACGCCGAACTGCCCCGCCACCCAGATGTAGGCGTAGGTCTCCATGTCCACCAGGGCGGCACCCATCGGCCGGATCACGGCGGTGACCTCGGCGTCGTTCACGAAGTGGTCACCCGTGGCGATCACGACGCCCTCGCGGCCTGTGGTCACCTGCGGCGGAAGCGAGACGTGCCGTCCGACGACGCCGTCCAGGTCGATCACGTCGTGCTGCACCGCGGTCGCGATCTCGTGCACCGCGTACGCACGTCCCTTCTCGATGGAACCCGCGGTGCCGACGACGACGACCTCGTCGTAGTCCTTGGCATCCAGGGCGCGGGTCAGCGCGTACGTCGCCGGCAGCTTCCCCGGGCCCGTGACGAGCCGGTCGAAGCCGTCGAGCTCCTCGGGGAAGGCGGACAGTTCGGACTCGAGGGCGGCGACGAGGAGCTTCACCGTCTCAGTCTGTCAGGTCGCCGCTGGATACCTCGTCCGCGCGGTGGCGTGACCCGCACGAAACACGGAAGGGGGATACTGGAGCCGAACCGATGAGCGGAGGACCACGTGTCGTTGCAGAAGCAGATCGCGGAAGACCTGGGCGCCCGGCCCGACATCGATCCCGAAGCGGAGGTGGAGCGTCGCGTCGGCTTCCTCGCGGACTACCTGCGCACGACCGGCGCGAAGGGCTTCGTCCTCGGCATCTCCGGCGGACAGGACTCGACGCTCGCGGGGCGCCTCGCCCAGCTCGCGGTGGAGCGCGTGCGTGCGGAGGGCGGGGAGGCCACCTTCCTCGCGGTGCGCCTGCCCTATCGCGTCCAGCACGACGCCGACGACGCGCAGGCGGCCCTGGACTTCATCGCGCCGGACTCGTCGATCGAGGTCAACATCCAGAACGGCGTCGAAGGCGTCGAGAAGGACATCGAGTCCGCCGTGTCCAGCGACATCTCCGACTTCAACCGCGGCAACATCAAGGCCCGCCTGCGCATGGTCACGCAGTATGCGCTCGCCGGTCACGAGGGGCTGATCGTCATCGGCACCGACCACGCCGCCGAGGCGGTCACGGGGTTCTACACGAAGTTCGGCGACGGAGCGGCTGACGTCCTCCCGCTGGCCGGTCTCACGAAGCGACAGGGGCGCGCCCTGCTCCAGTTCCTCGACGCTCCGGAGCGCCTGGCCTTCAAGGTCCCCACCGCCGACCTCCTCGACGACCAGCCGGGGCGGACGGACGAGGACGAGCTGGGGCTGACGTACGAGCAGATCGACGACTTCCTCGAGGGCCGGGAGGTCGACCCCGAGGTCGCCGGCCGCATCGAGGCGCGGTACCTCGCGACCCAGCACAAGCGTCATCTCCCGGTGACCCCCGACGACACCTGGTGGCGCTGACCGCGACCCGTCGTGCGGGACCGCCCGCTTTTCGCCGTGTCGGATGCCGCGGATAGTGTCGAAGCAGCCGACAGAACGGGAGAATCGTGCGGATCGACACAGAGGCGCAGCGGGTCATCTGGAGCGCGAGCGACCTCAAGGCGGCCGCCGAGTGCGAGTTCGCGTGGTCCCGGGCGATCGACGCGAAGCTGGGTCGGGTCCCCGCGGTCGAGGAGCCGGAGGACGCGACGCTCCTCCGCGCCGCTCAGCTGGGAGACGTGCACGAGCAGAACGTGCTCGACCGCTACATCCGGGAGCTCGGCGACGAACGGGTGCATCGGATCGCCAAGGTCTCCTCGAGCGATCCTGAGGCGCTCGCGGCCGCCGTCGACGAGACGCTGAGCGCTCTGCGGTCCGACGCGCTGGTCGTCTTCCAGGCGGCTTTCGCCACCGACGAGTTCGTCGGGTTCGCCGACTTCCTCCGCCGGGATGCGGACGGGCGCTGGCGGGTGCAGGACTCGAAGCTCGCGCGAAAGGCCCGGGTGACCGCGCTCATGCAGCTCGCGGCATATGTCGATCAGCTCGACCGGCTCGGCATCCCCCGTGCGGACGAGGTCGACCTCATCCACGGCGACAACAGCGTCAGCACGCACGCGGTCGACGACCTCCTTCCGCTGTTCCGGGTGCGCCGGTCGCGGCTGCGCGCTCTCATCGCGGACCGCGCCGTGGCCGACGGCGTCGCCGGGGCGCCCCTCGCGTGGGGTGACGACCGCGGCGACCTGCGCGTGGTCGCCTGCGGGCGCTGTGCCACCTGCGAGGAGCAGGTGCTGGCCCACCGGGACCTCCTCATGGTCGCCCGCATGCGTCCGGTGCAGCGGGCCCGTCTCCGCGCCGCCGGGATCCTCACGATCGACGACCTGGCTGCGGCGACGCAGGCCCCCGAGGGCATGAACGTCGACACCTTCGAGAACCTCCGCGCCCAGGCCCGCGTGCAGCTGCGGGCGGACGCCGAGGGCGCGGCGACGTACGACGTGCACTACGCCGCGGCGATCCACACCCTCCCGGTGCCCAGCCACGGCGACATCTTCTTCGACTTCGAGGGCGATCCGCTGTACACCGAGCCCGCCCCCGACGGCGAGGCGGAGTGGGGCATCGACTACCTGTTCGGCTGGGTCGACAACGCCGACCAGTACACCGCTCTCTGGGCGCACTCCTTCGCGGAGGAACGCCGGGCGCTGGAGACCTTCCTCGACTTCGTGAAGGTGCGTCGAGCCGCCCACCCCGGCATGCACATCTACCACTACGCCCCCTACGAGACCTCGCATCTGGTCGCGATGGCCGCCCGCCACGGCGCGCGCGAGGGCGAGGTGGACCGCCTCCTCCGCGAAGGCGTGTTCGTCGACCTGTACCCGCTGGTGCTGCGCACCGTGCGGGTCGGGTCGCGGTCCTACTCCATCAAGAAGCTCGAGCCGCTCTACATGGGGGAGGACGTGCGCACGAGCGACGTCCAGAAGGGCGACGACTCCATCGTGCAGTACGTCGCCGCGCGGGAGCTCGCGGCAGCGGGCGCGCAGGCCGAGGCCGACGCCGTGCTCGCCGACCTCGCCGACTACAACCGCTACGACTGCGTCTCGACCCGCCGGCTGCGCAACTGGCTCATCGAGATCGCCCGCGCAGAGGGCGTGACGCCGGCCCCGCCGGACGATGCGGACGAAGTCATCTACGAGCCGTCGCCGCGTTCGCTCGCTCTGCTCGGCGACGCGGAGCGTGCGGTGGAGGCCGGTGACGACGGGCTCGTGCACCGGATCGCGGCGGCCGCCATCGACTACTTCCCGCGCGAGGCGAAGAGCTTCTGGGTCGCGCACTTCCAGCGGCTTCGGGAGCCGGTCACCATGTGGGACGGCACGCGCGACGTGGTGAAGGTCGATGCGACCCGCTCGCGGGTGCGCCGCGACTGGAGCATCGGCGAAGGCCGCCGAGTGCTGTCGCGGGAGCTCGAGATCCGCGGCGAGGTGTCCCCGGGCACGACGCTCGGCCCCGGCGCGCAGCCGTTCGCGCTCTACGACGTCCCGGCCCCGTTCGACACCGACGTCCCGTCGCGGGCCGTGCACGTGCCGCACGGGGTCACAGTCGTCGAGGTGCTGGACGACGGGTACCTCGTGGTCGAGTCCGCCGTGCAGGGACAGACCTGGGACGACCTCCCCGTCGCGCTGACCCCTGCCGCGCCGCCTCGCGTGGTGTCGCTGCAGCAGGCGATCGACGAGTGGGCGGACGCGGTGCACGCGGCCGCCCCCGACTTCCCGGAGGACGCGGCCACCGACATCCTGCGCCGCCTGCCTCCGCGCACGGTGTCGGGGAACGCGCTTCCGGCCGCCGGCGACGATCCGATCGACGCGATCGTCCGCGGAGTCCTCGACCTCGACCGCAGCTACCTCGCGGTGCAGGGGCCTCCGGGCACGGGGAAGACCTACACCGGCTCGCAGGTGATCGCCCGGCTCGTCAACGAGCACGGCTTCCGCATCGGCGTCGTCGCGCAGTCCCACGCGATCATCGAGACGCTCCTGGAGCGCGTCGTCGCCGACGGTGTCGCCCCGGGTCAGGTGGCGAAGTGCCCCAAGGATGCCGACGCCGATCCCGGCTACACGGTGATCCCGAAGACCGGGATGGCCGCCTTCCTCGCCGAGCACGAGAACGAGGGTGCCGTCGTGGGCGGCACCGCGTGGGACTTCAGCAACACGCAGCGGGTCGCCAGGGGAGAGCTCGACCTGCTCGTGATCGACGAGGCCGGACAGTTCTCGCTCGCCTCCACCATCGCGGTGGCCGCCGGTGCGCAGCGGCTCCTGCTCCTCGGCGACCCTCAGCAGCTGCCCCAGGTCAGCCAGGGCGCCCACCCGGAGCCGGTGGACACCTCTGCGCTCGGCTGGGTGATGGACGGCGATCCCGTCGTGCGTCCGGAGTACGGCTACTTCCTCGCCCGCTCCTGGCGCATGCACCCGTATGTCGCGGCTCCGGTGTCGAAGCTCGCCTACGCCGGGAAGCTCGCGTCCGCTCCCGGTACCGAGCGGCGCGCGGTCGACGGCATCGACCCGGGCCTGCACGTGGTGCCGCTGCGGCACCGCGGCAACGCGACCCAGTCCCCGGAGGAAGCCGCAGAGGTGGTGCGTATCGTCCGCGACCTCGTCGGCCGCACCTTCCACGACAACGACGCGGAGGGCAGCGTCCGCCCGCTGACGCCGGAGGACATCATCGTGGTGGCGCCTTACAACGCGCAGCGGCAGCTCGTGCACGATGCGCTCGCGGCGGCCGGTTTCGGCGGGGTCCCGGTGGGGACCGTCGACAACTTCCAGGGCAAGGAGGCGGTCGTCTCTATCACGACGCTCGCCGCGTCGAGCGGTCGGGATGCCCCGCGGGGCCCGGAGTTCCTGCTGCTGCAGAACCGGCTCAACGTGGCGATCTCCCGCGCGCAGGTCGTGGCCTACCTCATCCACTCGCCGGCGCTGCTCGACGATCTGCCGTACACGCCCGAGGGCGTCGCGAGGCTCAGCGCCTTCGCCCGCCTGGTGGGCGCGGCTGAAGAGGAGGGATCATGATGTCGTCCGTCCCCGGGTCTGCTTCCGTCGAGACGCCGACGGCTGATGAGATCCTGCGCGCCGCCGCCGCATGGGCGTGGTTTCCTCGCGGCAGCGAGGACGTCCGCGACGATCTGCTGCTCGTGCGCTACCCGGAGCGGTTCGGAGGCGGCGTCCGCGGCTCCCAGGTGACGTCGACGCGGTCCGCCGCCGAGGTGCTGGACGGAGCGCTGGAACGCACCAGAGCCTGGGGTGAGGACGTCTTCACGTTCTGGACCAACCCCGCGGACGACCCGGACCTCGAGGACGAGCTCCAGCGCCGCGGTGCGGTGCACTTCGACACCGTCACAGTGTTCGCGCGTCCGACCATCGGAGCCGCGGTCGACGTGCCGCCCGGGGTCACCGCCGAGGTCGTGCGCACGAAGGATCAGCTCCGCGAGGTCGACGCGATCGACGTCCCCGTCTGGGAGCAGCAGCCGCTGGACGAGGACGGTCTGGACGCCGAGTTCGCTGAACTCACCGCAGCCCTGTCCACGGGGGAGGGCTTCCGGGTGCTCGGTCGCATCGACGGCCGCGCGGTGAGCACCGGCGGCTGCACGATCGTCGACGGGTTCACCCGCCTGTGGGGAGCGGCGACACTCGCGGCCGACCGCGGGCGCGGTGTCTATCGGGCGGTCCTCGCGGAGCGCCTGCGACAGAGCGCCGCGCGCGGGGCCGCAACAGCGCTCGTCAAGGGCCGCGTCTCGACCTCGGCACCGATCCTCGCCAGGGCCGGCTTCGCGCGTTACGGCGAGGAGCGCGGCTACCGCCTGACCCTCTGACGCGAGTCGAGAGCGCGAGCGAGGTCAGACGGTGCCGTAGAGGCGGTCGCCCGCATCGCCGAGGCCGGGCACGATGTAGCCCTTCTCGTCGAGGCGCTCGTCGAGAGCTCCGAGGACGAGGGTCACATCGCGGTCGCCGGCCATCGCCTCGATCGCTGCCACGCCCTCCGGGGTGCCCAGCAGGCAGATCGCGGTGACGTCCTTCGCGCCGCGGTCGAACAGGAACTGGATGGCCGCGGCCAGCGAGCCGCCGGTCGCCAGCATCGGGTCGATCGCGAAGCACTGACGGTCGGAGAGGTCGTCCGGAAGCCGCTCGGCGTAGGTGGTGGGCTCGAAGGTCTCCTCGTCGCGGACCATGCCGAGGAAACCGACCTCCGCGGTGGGGAGGAGCTTGACGAGGCCTTCGAGCATGCCGAGACCGGCGCGCAGGATCGGCACGACGATGGGCCGCGGCTCGGAGATCTTCACGCCCGTGGTCGTGGTGACCGGCGTCGTGATCTCGATCGGCGTGACCTTCACATTCCGCGTCGCCTCGTACGCGAGGAGCGTCACGAGCTCTTCGGTCAGCTGGCGGAAGACCGGCGACGGGGTGCGCGCGTCGCGCAGCACCGAGAGCTTGTGGGTGATGAGAGGGTGGTCGGCGACGTGGACACGCATGGATACAGGCTAATGCGCGCCGCGGCCGCGCACGACATCGGGCGCCGTGGCGGCCGCCCCACGCTGCCGTAGGCTCGGGGGATGACCGCCGCCGACCGCCTCGCGATGCAGCGAGCGCTCGAGCTCGCCGCCGAGGCCGCGGACGCCGCGGAGATCCCCGTCGGCGCCGTCGTGCTCGACGCGGATGGCCGTGTTCTGGCCGAAGGGCGGAACACCCGGGAGGCCACGCACGACCCGACCGGCCACGCCGAGATCGAGGCGATCCGCGCCGCGGCATCGGTCCGCGGGTCGTGGAACCTCGACGGCTGCACACTGGTCGTCACCCTCGAGCCCTGCGTGATGTGCGCCGGCGCGATCCTCCAGGCACGCATCGGCCGCGTGGTCTTCGGCGCGTGGGACGACAAGGCGGGAGCGGCCGGCTCGATGTACGACGTTCTGCGCGACCGCCGCCTGCCTTATCGCGCGGAGGTGATCGGCGGCGTGGACGAGCACGCGTCCATCGCTCTGCTCCGCGCCTTCTTCGAGGACCGTCGCTGAACGCTCAGTCCGAGGACTTGAGGACGAACACGTCCGTCGAGGGCTCCGGATCGATCGCGGGACGGTAGACGTCCGGCTCGATGTAGACGACCCGGGCGACCGGCACGGCGGCGCGGATGCGGGCCTCGATCTCGTCGATGTCGTCCGCGACCTCGCGCAGCGGCTTGTCGGCGTTGAGGGCGATCTTCGCGGCGACCATCAGCTCGTCCGGCCCGAGGTAGAGGGTCTTCATGTGGATGATCTTCTCGATCTCCGGACCGTCGTTGATCGCGTCCACGATGCGGTCGTAATCGGCGGGGGTCGCGCCCTCGCCGACGAGCAGGCTCTTGGTCTCCACACCCAGCACGATCGCGATGAGCACGAGCAGGACGCCGATCATCACCGTGCCCAGGGCGTCGAAGACGGGGTTGCCGGTGAGGAGCGTGAGGCCGACGCCGAGCAGGGCGAAGGTGAGGCCGGTGAGGGCCCCGACGTCTTCGAGGAGGACCACGGGGAGCTCCGGCGCCTTGGACCGCCGGACGAAGGAGAACCAGGACTGGCCCTTCTCGCGGACGACGTTGCTCTCGCGCACGGCGGTGCGCAGCGAGAACGACTCCAGTCCGATCGCGATGAACAGCACGACGAGCGGGAGCCACCACCAGGTCTGGTCGATCTCATGCGGGTGGGTGAGCTTCTCCACGCCCTCGTAGACCGCGAAGAGCCCGCCGACGGAGAAGAGGATGATCGACACGACGAACGCGTAGACGTAGCGCTCGCGGCCGTAGCCGAACGGGTGCGCGCGGTCCGCGTGGCGCTTCGCCTTGCGGCCGCCGAGCATCAGCAGGAGCTGGTTCCCCGAGTCGGCGACGGAGTGGATCGCCTCGGCGAGCATCGAGGCCGAGCCGGAGAGGGCCCACGCGAGGAACTTCGCGAGAGCGATGCCCAGGTTCGCCAGGAACGCCGCGACGATGGCCTTGCTGCCTCCGGATGCACTCATGCGACGAGTCTAGGACGGGAGTCCGAGCGGCACAGGAGCGCCCGCCGTAGGATGACGACATGGCTGATGCGCTCCCGTCCCTCGCGTTCCTCGGTGCCGGATCCATGGGGGGAGCGATCCTCCGCGGCGCGCTCGCCTCTGGCGTCCCGGTGGACGGAGGGATCACCGCGACGAACCGCACGCCGGAGAAGGCGGAGGCGTTCGCGGGCCTCGACGGCGTCACCAGCATCGCGCTGTCCGAGCGGCCGGAGGGCAATGCCGACGCCGTGGCCGGCGCACGGGTGGTCCTGGTCGGGGTGAAGCCGGCGATGGTCCCCGACCTGCTCCGCGAGATCGCGCCGCACCTCAGCCCGGAGACCGTCGTGGTGAGCCTCGCCGCGGGGGTCACGCTGCAGACCTTCGCGGATGTCCTCGGCCCGGAGGCCCGCGTCATCCGCTCGATGCCGAACACCCCGTCGACGATCCGCAAGGGGGTCACCGGGCTCGCGGCCGGCCCCGCGGCGACTCCCGACGACCTCGCGCTCGTGCGCCGTCTGTTCGAGACGGTGGGGGCGGTGGTGGAGGTCCCCGAGTCGCAGATCGATGCGCTCTCGACGATCTCGGGCTCCGGTCCCGCCTACGTCTTCCTCCTCATCGAGGAGTTCACCGCGGCCGCGCGGGCAATGGGCTTCGCCGACGCGGACGCCCGTCTGCTGGCCGAGCAGACCTTCATCGGCGCGACCGCTCTGCTGGATTCGACGGGGGAGGACCCCGCCGAGCTGCGCCGCCGGGTGACGAGCCCGAAGGGGACGACGGAGCGCGCCGTCGCCGTGCTCCAGGACGCGCATCTGTCCGACACCTTCGCCGCTGCTGCCGCCGCCGCGCTCGCTCGCGCGAAAGAGCTCGCCGCCGGCGCCTGATCCCACCCTCGCGGGAACAGGCGATCACGCGAGTTCAGGCAGCCAGTACCCCTGGAGCCTGAACTCCCGCGAGTGCCTGTTGCGGCGAGGTGTCGCGGGAGCAGGCGACCTCGCGGGAGCAGGCGATCACGCGGGTTCAGGCAGCCAGTGCTCCTGGAGCCTGAACGCGCGCGAGTGCCTGTTGCGGCGAGGTGCGGCTAGGCCTCGCTGGCGACCTCGGCGAGCACCTCGGGCCAGCGCCGCTGCAGGGTGCGACCGCCGAGGACCGTGCCGCCCCACAGCGCGACCCCACCGAGGACGACGGCGGCCGCGAGGCTCGCCCAGCCCAGGGGCGGGATCCAGATCGATGCGATCGCGAAGCCGAGGGCGGGGCCGCCGAGCAGCAGGGTGATCGGCGACATGATGAGCATCGCGAGGAAGGACTGCGCGCCCCCGGAGGAGCCGCGTCCGAACGGGTTGGCCTCCGGTGCCGGAGCTCGCCCCGGCAGGAACGCGCCCACCCAGGAGCCCGCGCCCGCCGACACCGCCATGAGTCCGAGAGCAGCGCCCAGGCTGCCCGGAAGCAGATCCGGACGCCCGGCCAGCAGACAGGTCACGACGCACAGGAGGATCGTGATCGGCACCGCCACCAGCGCGAACCCGAGCAGGCGTCCGACGCGGTCGGCCGTCCCGCTCACCCCGGTGAGGATGTGCAGCGCGACGGCGTCGTTGTCGTAGGCGATCGCCATCTGCACGATGCTGCCGGCGAGGAGGGCGTTGATCGCGGGGATGAGGGTGATCGCGGGCGCGAAGCCGGTACTGTCCTGCTGCAGTCCGTTCATGAGCGCGAGCCCGAGGAAGATCGCGGGGAGCAGCAGGAGCATCACGATGTTGACGACCTGACGCGGGTCGCGACGGAAGTAGCGGAGCGTCCGTCCCGCGATGGCGCCGACGGGCCCCGCGGGAAGAAGACGGTCGAGCACGCCCCCCGAGCGCACGCGTCCGCCCCCGCTCGACTGCAGGGGGGCGACGAGGCGCGCAGCGAGCATCCGGCGCGCGGCGACCCAGAAGACGACAAGGGTGGCGGCGGCGATGAGCAGCCGCAGGGCGGCGGTGACGACGTCGCCCTGTGCCACCGCGGCGGGGACTCCGAACACGGCGGCGACCGGCGTCCACGCGGCGATCTCGGCGACCGCGGTGAAGGCGCCCCCGACGTCGCGCACGGTCGACAGCGCCTGCAGCCCGATGTTCAGGAGGAGGCCGGAGGAGGCCAGCAGCACCACGCCGAGGGTGAGGACGAGGTCACGCGTCCGCCGACGGGCGAGCCATCCCGCGAGCAGCCCGCTGACGACGCGGGCGCCGAGGACGCAGGTCGCGAGGGCCACGGGGACCATGAGCACCGCGACGAGGAGGGCCGGCACGCTGACCGACCATCCCACGAGCATCAGCAGCAGGGCCAGGGCGGTGCCGATGCCGCCGATCGTCGTCATCCCCGCCACGACCAGTCCGGGGAGGAGAGAGCGGGCGGTCACCGGGAGCAGGGCGAAGCGCTCGGGGGCCAGCGAGTCGTCCGCGCTGACGAGGATCGACCCGATCCACCATCCGAGCACGATGATGGCGCCGGTGAGCACCATCGCGGTCACGGCGGCGTCCGGGGCGCCCACCCGCAGGGCGATCAGCCCCACGGTCAGAAGCCCCAGCATGCTCAGCGCGATGAGACCCACGATCACGAGGGTCACGATCATCCAGGGGTTGCGCCTGAGCTGATGTCCGAGCTGTCGCAGCCGCAGGCCTACGAGGAGCGCAACCACGCGAGCGTCTCCGTTCCGAGGTCGTGCGCGCCCACGAGGGTGAGGAAGCGCTCCTGCAGTGTGAGCCCGGCCCGCACCTCGTCGAGGGCGCCGTGGGCGAGCAGACGCCCCTCGGCGACGATGGCGACGCGGTCGCACAGCGACTCGACGAGCTCCATGACGTGGCTGGAGAGGACGACCGTGCCGCCACCGTCCACGAAGGAGCGCAGGATCTGCCGGATCGTCTGTCCGGAGACCGGGTCGACGGCTTCGAGGGGTTCGTCGAGGATCAACAGCCGGGGCGCGTGGATGAGCGCGCAGGCCAGGCCGATCTTCTTCTTCATGCCCGCCGAGTAGTCGACGACGAGGGTGTCGCCCGCCTCCGTCAGGCCGAGCGCGTCGAGGAGCTCACCGGAGCGGGAGACGACCTCTGTCTCCGGCATGCCGCGCAGCAGGCCGGTGTAGCGCAGCAGCTCGGCGCCGCTGAGCCGGTCGAGCATCCGGATGCCGTCGGGGAGCACGCCCATCCGCGCCTTCGCGGCGGCAGGGTCCTGCCAGACGTCGGCGCCGAGCACCCAGGCCGTCCCGGCGTCCGGGCGCAGGAGCCCGGTGGTCATCGCGAGCGTCGTCGTCTTGCCGGCACCGTTCGGGCCGAGCAGCCCCAGCATCGAGCCCGCGGGGACGTCCAGCGACAGCGCGTCGACGGCGACCTTCTGGCCGAACTGCTTGCGGAGCCCGCGGAGGGCGAGGACGGGCGGTGCGGGGGCGTGATCGCTCATGCCCCCATCCCACCACGCCTGCCGCGACCGGCGCATCCGCCGCGGGGAGGACTCGGTTCAGCGGTCGAGGGCGGCGAAGCGCTCGATGTCGCTGTTCGTCCCGGAGACGATGATGAGGTCATGGTTGGTCACGATCGTGTTGGCCTCCGCGTAGCGGAACGGCTTGCCCGGGCTCTTCACGCCGACGACGGTGACCTTGTACTTCGAGCGCACACCGGACTCGTTCAGACCGACGCCGCGGATGAACTTCGGCGGGTACATCTTGGCCAGGACGAAGTCGTCGTCGAAGCGGATGAAGTCGAGCATGCGCCCGCTCACGAGGTGGGCCACGCGCTCGCCGGCCTCGCGCTCGGGGTAGATGACGTGGTTGGCGCCCACGCGGGCCAGGATCTTGCCGTGCGACTGGGAGACCGCCTTCGCCCAGATCTGCGGCACCTTGAGGTCGACGAGGTTCGCCGTGATGAGCACGGACGCCTCGATCGAGGAGCCGACGGCGACGACCGCGACCTGGAAGTCCTGGGCGCCGATCTGGCGGAGGGCGTCGATGTTCCGGGCGTCGGCCTGCACCGTGTGCGTGACGCGGTCCGACCACTTCTGCACGAGCTCGAGGTTGTCGTCGATCGCGAGCACCTCGCGGTCGAGGCGGTCGAGCTCGCCGGCGCAGGCGGCACCGAACCGGCCGAGACCGATGACGAGGACGGGAGCGTCCCCCCGAAGCACTTCAACCAACGATCGGCCTTTCCACGGGCAGTGAGTAGTACTGCGTGCGCGATGTCGCGGCGACTGCCGCAGCGAGAGTCACTGTACCAACGCGGCCCATGAAGATCGTCGCGGCCATGACGTACGAGGCGGAATCCGGAAGCTCCCCGGTGAGACCCGTCGAGAGCCCGACCGTGCCGA
The DNA here is from genome assembly GCF_002114135.1 of Microbacterium sp. LEMMJ01. NCBI lineage: Bacteria > Bacillati > Actinomycetota > Actinomycetes > Micrococcales > Microbacteriaceae > Microbacterium > Microbacterium sp. LEMMJ01. Next base: position 116,606 of record NZ_NCTV01000015.1, on the reverse strand, counting down.
ACGCGGAGATGACGTCGAAGAGCACATGGCTGATGTCGGCCTTGGTGATCTGCGCGATCACGATGGTCGACAGAGCGACGATGGTGGCGCCCCAGGCGACGACACTGAGGGCGACCCGCTGCACGTCGCTGGGGATGCGGCGGCCGAACGCCTCGACGGACTGGCGGCCCTTCGCCTCGGACCAGACGGCGATCGCGAGGACCGCGAGCGTGGTCACCTTGATGCCGCCCGCCGTCGACGCCGACCCGCCGCCGACGAACATGAGCATGCTGGCGGCGAGCAGCGACGAGCCGTTGAGGTCGTCCATCTCGATGACGTTGAAGCCGCCGGAGCGGGTCATCGCGGAGAGGAAGAACGCCTGGAAGGTCGTGTCCGCGGCGTCCATCGACCCGAAGGTCTTGGGGTTGTCGTACTCGAGGATGAGGAAGGCGGCCGCGCCGAGGATGAAGAGCAGCACCGTGGTGACGATGGTCAGCTTCGAGTGCAGCGACCACCGCTTGACGTGCCAGACGTGCTTCGCGAGCGTGTAGATCACCGGGAAGCCGATGCTCCCGAGGAACACGCCGACCATGAGCAGCGACAGCACGAGGTAGTCGTCGGCGAAGACGGCCACTCCGCCGTCGTTCGGGGCGAAGCCGGTGTTGGTGAACGCCATCGCCGAGAAGTACGGGGCCTCCCAGAGCGCGGCGATCGGGTCGACCCCCGCCATCACCAGCGCCGGATATAGGAGCGCCGCGAGGGCCGCTTCGATGAAGAGGGCGGAGAGGGCGACCGTGGTGAGCAGCTGGCCCACCTCGCCGAGGCGCACGGTCTGGCTCTCGTTGACCACGCCGCCGTGCGCGCGGAGCGGGTTCGTGTCGCCGGCCGCCATGAGCTTGGCCCGCAGCCCGAGGCGCTTCGAGATGAGCATCCCCATGAGGGAGGCGAGGGTCAGCACGCCGAGGGCGCCGATGTTGACGCCGATGAACACGACGACGTGCCCGAACGGCGACCAGTGGTTGGCCATGTCGACGGTCGCGAGGCCCGTCACGCAGATCGTGGAGACGGCGGTGAAGAGCGCGTCGCTGAGCGGTGTCACCGTGCCGCTGGCGGACGCGATCGGCAGCGAGAACAGCACCGTGAACACGAGGATCAGCAGCGCGAAGACGGCGATGGCGAACCGGGACGGCGACGAGGTGATGAGGTGCTTCACCCGGCCGGCGGCTCCGGGAAGACCGGTGCGAGGAGACGACGCCGAAACGATGCCCGACATCGCTGCCCCCTTCTTCCGCGCCGTCCGTTCCACGGCCGCAGCACGGCGCCTCTCGCCGAGCCTTCGTCATGGTACTCCGTGCCGGGGCGCACTACCCTGATCACATGACGGACATCTTCGACGTGATCGCAGACGGTACGAGGCGCGACATCCTCCAGCTCCTGCTCCGACGCACGTCCGAAGGCGAGTCCGGCACGAGCGTGAGCCAGATCGTGGCCGACCTCGGCATCAGTCAGCCCACCGTCTCGAAGCACCTCAAGGTGCTCCGCGACGCCGAGCTCGTCACCGTCCGCGAAGACGGGCAGCGCCGCTTCTACAGCCTGTCCGTCGCGCCGCTGGAGGCCGTCGACGACTGGCTGGTCCCATTCCTCGTCGATGCGTTCGGCGATGCGGCACCGGACATCGCCTATCCGGGCGCCCCGATCCCCGACGGCGCCGCGCACGCGGCCGAGGTCGTCGGGCGTGCGGCCGCCTCCGCCAAGCACGTGGTCACGAACGCGCTGAAGCGTCTCGGCGCCTGATCCCGCGCCCCGCACAGACGGAGAACCGCCCCCGACGGCAGGGGGGATGCCGTCGGGGGCGGTGTGCGGACCCCAGATCCGCGCGGACTCGGCAGGTGCCGGCACGGGTCCTGCAGCCGACCCTGGCAGGGCTGTCTGAGCGATCGGGCAATGCGGGCTATGCGCGGGCTGGGCGTCGGCTCATCGTCGTCCGGCCTTTCGTCGAAACAGCCACGCGCCCCACAGCGCCGCCACGAGGAGGATCGCCACGCACCAGCCGATCGCCCACCATGCCTCCGCCTGCATCGGGGTGTCCATCAGGAGAGCGCGGATGGTCTCCACGATGGGCGTGATCGGCTGGTGGGCGGCGATCGGCTGGAGCCAGTCGGGCATGCTCGCGACGGGGACGAAGGCACTGGAGAGGTACGGCAGGAACAGCAGGACGAAGCCATAGCCGTTCGCTGCTTCGGGGCTGCCGGCGGCGAGCCCGATCGCGGCGAACAGGTAGGTGATCGCGAGGATGTAGAGCGCGATCATGCCGGCCAGGGCGACCCACTCGAGCGGAGTGGCCGATGGGCGGAATCCGACCAGTACCCCGACGCCGATCACGACGGCGGTCGCCACGAGGTTGCGGAGGACACTGGCGACGACATGCCCGGTGAGCACGGCGCCGGCGCGCAGGGGCATGGTACGGAACCGGTCGATGATCCCCGTGCGCATGTCGTTCGCGACGTACACGGCGGTGGAGGAGGCGCCGAAACCGGCGCACGTCAGGATGATGCCGGGGACCACGTAGTCGACGTAGGCGCCGGAGGGATCGATGGCCCCGCCGAACACCCACGTGAACATCAGCATCAGCATGACGGGGAGCAGGATCGCCATGAGGAGGGACTCGCCGTCCCGGAGGGAGTGGCGGAGGCTGCGCCCGACGAGGACGGTCTCGGCGGTGAGGCCGCGGAGGGGTGGCCGCGGGGCGGGGGCAGCCGCGGGCCCGGAGGTTCCGGGCACAGTGGCGTGGGCGATGTTCATGCGAGCTCCTTCCGGGGCGCGGCGCCTGCGGTCGCGGCGTCGGGGGCGGTGATGGCGAGGAAGACGTCGTCCAGGGTGGGGCGACGGAGCGTGACGGTGCCGGCGCCGCCGTCCTCGTCCAGGAGGTCGAGCGCTCGGCGGAGACCGCTCACTGAGCCGTCGGTCGGGATCTCCCGCTGAAGCTCCCCGCGGTCGTCGCGGAGCTCCACCGTGTCGCCGCCGACCCGGGCCTTCAGCGCCGCGGCCGTTCCGAGCGCCGCGATGCGACCGTCGTGGAGCACGGCGATGCGGTCGGCGAGCTGATCCGCCTCCTCGAGGTACTGCGTCGTGAGGAACACCGTCGTGCCGCCGTCCGCGAGGACCCGGATGATGTCCCAGAGGTCGCGCCGACTGCGGGTGTCGAGCCCTGTCGTCGGCTCGTCGAGGAAGAGGACCTCCGGGGCCACGACGAAGCTGAGGGCGAGATCGAGACGCCGACGCATGCCGCCGGAGTAAGTGCGGACGGCGCGGCCGGCGGCCTCGCCGAGATGGAAGCGATCGATGAGATCCGCGGCGCGACGCCGCGCGCCGGCACGACCGAGCCCGGACAGACGGGCGAACATCACCACGTTCTCGGTCGCGCTGAGGGCGTCGTCCACGGCGGCCGACTGACCGGTGAGGCTGATCCGTCGCTGCACCTCCCGCGGGTGAGTCCGCACATCCCAGCCGGCGACGCGCGCCGTGCCTCGATCCGCCGCAGTGAGGGTGGTGAGGATGTTAATCGTCGTCGTCTTGCCGGCGCCGTTGGGCCCGAGCAGAGCGAACACCTCGCCACGGGCGACGGTGAGGTCGAGATCACGAATGACGGTCTTCCCGCCGAAAGCCTTGTGCAGGTCGTGGACGTCGATGGCTCTGTCCATCAGGGTTCCCTTCTGTGTATCTCCAAAACTGTGTATGTGCAACGCAATCGTGTATGACCGTAACACACTGTTTAAGGAATAAACAGAAGTAGGATGAAAGCCATGACCGAGAAGGAGCCGCCCGAGCTGCCGCGCGGGATCGCGCTTGCCTGGGGTGTCGCGGCCGATCCGCAGCGCGGCCCGAAGCGGGAGATGAGCGTCGAGAAGATCGTGGAGGCGGCGGTCGCCCTCGCCGACGCCGACGGGCTCGGTGCCGTCTCGATGGCTGCGGTCGCCGCGCGTCTGGGATTCACGCCCATGTCGCTCTACCGGTACGTCTCCGCCAAGGACGACCTCCTGCTCCTCATGCAGGAGGAGGCGACGGGCCTGCCGCCGGAGAGCCACCTCGAGGTCGAGGGGTGGCGCGAGCGGCTGCTCGCCTTGTACGAGGCGCAGATCCTCGTGTATCTGCGGCATCCCTGGATGCTCTCGCTGCCGATCTCGGGCTCGCCGATCACACCGAACAGCTCCGCCTGGCTGGATGCCGGCCTCGCCGCCCTCGATGGCACCCCGCTCACGGCAGAGGAGCGGATCGCCGTCGCACTCGCCGTCACCGGCCATGCCCGCTGGTGCGGGATCGTGCAGGCCGGATACACCGAGCAGTCGCGGTCGTCCGGTCTGAGTCCGGACGAGGTCGCGGCCCGTGAGGCCTCGCTGTTCGACCGGGTCATCACCGCTGACGAGTTCCCCGCCCTGCGGCGGGCTATCGAAGACGGCGTCTTCCTGTCGTCGGCCGACCCGTTCCGCTTCGCGGTGGAACGCACCCTCGACGGCGTCGCCGCGTACATGACGGGCCTCGAACGCGGGGAGCGGCACATCGTCGCGGAGGAGTGGGTCGATCTCGACGTCGCCGAGCTCGCTGGAGACAAGCGGCTCAAAGAGGCGCAGAAGGCCAGCCGTGAGGCGGAGAAGGCCCTTCGCGCCGCGCGCAAGGTCGAGCGGCAGGCCCTACGGGATGCGCGCGAGCGGATCGCCAAGGCGAAGAGATCCGCCTGAGTCCTCCGGTCCGGCAGGATGGGCGCATGACGGACGAGTACCGCGCGCATTTCGACTTCGCGATCACCTTCGCCAACGGCGGCGGGCTGCAGGGGCAGGGGTTCCGACTCGATCTGCCACGGGAGGACGTGACCGCGGACGAGGTCGCAGCCCTGCTCATCGCTCATCTCGGTCTGGCGCTCGTGGGCGAGGTCGAGCTCAGTGATCTGCGGATCGTCGCCGAGCCGCACCGGGGCAGCCGAGGCGTCGCGGCTCCGGCTCGTGGAGACCGCACCGAACGGGTCGTGGACCTGAGCCACCCGATCGCGGAAGGCATGGTCACCTATCCCGGGCTGCCGGCGCCGACCATCACCCCGCACCTCACCCGCGCGGCGTCGCGCGAGCGCTATGCGCCGGGGACGGAGTTCGCGATGGACGTGATCACGATGATCGGCAACACGGGTACTTACCTCGACGCGCCGTTCCACCGCTATGCGGACGGGGCCGACCTGGCGTCGCTAAACCTCGACACCCTCGTTGACCTGCCTGCCGAGGTCTTCCACCTCCGCGACGCGTGGACGCCCGAACGGCGGGGTATCAGGGCGGCGACGATCGCGGATCGTGAGCTCCGCGACACCGCGGTGCTCCTGGACACCGGCTGGAGCCGGTTGTTCGGCACGCCCGCCTACGGCACCGGCTCGCCCTTCCTCACCGAGGACGCGGCGCGCTTCCTCGTGGACGCCGGGGTGCGCCTCGTCGGCATCGACGCGCTCAACATCGACGACACGGAGAGCGGCGGGGAGCGACCGGCGCACAGCATCCTCCTCGCGGCGGGCGTGCACGTCGTCGAGCACCTCACCGCTCTGGATCGCCTCCCCGCGCGCGGGGCGCGGTTCACCGCGGCCCCTCCCGCGATCCGCGGGTTCGGGACGTTCCCGGTCCGGGCGTTCGCGACCGTGCCGACATCCCACTGATCACAACAGCCACGCGGGTTTACACGCGTCCCAGCGACCCCATAGAGTGTGCTCATCGAGAAAGGGGTACGTGGGATGCCCGAGGTTCCAGACGTCCGATTCCTGACGGTGGCCGAAGTCGCCGAGCTCATGCGCGTGTCCAAGATGACCGTGTACCGGCTCGTGCACGCCGGTGACCTCCCCGCCATCCGATTCGGACGGAGCTACCGCGTGCCGGAGTCCGCCGTCGCGGAGGCTCTAGAGCGGCCCATCGCCGACGCCGGCTGACGGAGGGGCGCGGGGCACCCTCCTGAGTTTGCTAGGATGATCCGAGGCATTTTTCGTGCTCGTACCCGGGTGTCCGATACCGGCGACACCCAGCCCCTGACTTAGTGAGGTTTCCGTGGGTTCTGTCATCAAGAAGCGCCGCAAGCGCATGGCGAAGAAGAAGCACCGCAAGCTGCTTCGCAAGACTCGCCACCAGCGCCGCAACAAGAAGTAAGCGGCCAGACACCGAGCGCCTGTCTTCGGACGGGCGCTTTGTGTCTCTGCGCGCCGTTCCGCACCGCCGAGAGGATGTCATGAAGTCGATCACCGTCGCCGAACTCGCCGAGCGCTCCGGCACGCCCCTCATCGATGTCCGGGAGGTGCACGAGTTCCAGGCCGGCCACGTCCCCGGCGCCGTGAACATCCCGATGTCGGAGATCGGCAACCGCCTGGACGAGCTCCCGGCCGAGTCGTTCGACGTGATCTGCCAGGCCGGCGGCCGCTCGGCCCGCGTGGTCGAGGCGCTCGAGGCCCGCGGCTACGACGCGACCAACGTCGAGGGTGGCACCGGCGAGTGGATCGCCCAGGGACGCGAGGTGGAGGTCCCGTCGTCGTGACGACGCTGACCCTCGTCGGCAAGCCCGACTGCCATCTGTGCGCCGTGGCCTCCGAGGTGGTCGACGCGGTCGTCGCCGAACTGCCGGACGCCGCCGCGGAGCGCATCCAGATCGTCGAGGCGTCGATCCAGGACGACCCCGCCCTGTACGAGCAGTGGTGGGAGAAGATCCCCGTCGTCCTCATCGACGGACGACTGCATGCGCACTGGCGCGTGTCCCCCGACCGGCTGCGCGAGGCGCTGGAGGAAGCCGTCGACGCGGAGGCCCGTGCCGACCAGAAGGAGCTGCGATGACCATCCGCCATGTCGTGACCTGGAAGCTCGCCGCGGAGGACGCGGGGGAGCGGCAGGCCCAGGCGGCCGAGGTCGCCCGTCGGCTCAACGCCCTCGACGGCGTCGTGCCGCAGCTGCGCAGCATCTGGGCCGGTGCGAACGACGTGTACCCCGACGCGAACTGGGACGTGACCCTGGTCGCGGACTTCGACTCCATCGCCGACCTCGAGCAGTACCAGGTGCACCCTGCGCACGAGGAGGTCGCCGGGTACATCCGCTCGGTCGTCTCCAGCCGTGTGGCGGTCGACGCCGAGCTCTGAGCGTCGAGCGTCGTCCCCGCGGCACCGAAACACAAACGTAATGCGGCGCGAGGGGATGTCATTGGTCACGCGACGAGCCGCATGTTTAGATGAACTCCTACCCGTCCGTGGGCTCACCCGCCCCCCGACTCCCAGGAGCCGACATGTCCCGTCGTAACCTCTTCGCCGGCCTCGCGATCGCGGCCACCGCCACCCTCGCGCTCGCCGGATGCGCCACCGGCTCCTCCGATGCGGGCAGCGGCGGCGAGCCCGCCGTCGGCGACGAGTACGGCCTCGTCGAGGCGGGCACGCTCACCGTCTGCTCCGACATCCCCTACCCGCCGTTCGAGTTCGAGGGCGACGACGGCGAGTACACGGGCTTCGACATCGACCTCCTCGGCGCGATCGCCGAGCAGCTCGACCTCAAGCTCTCCGTGCAGGACGTCGGCTTCGATGCGCTGCAGTCGGGGACGACCCTCGCCGCCGGCACCTGCGACGTCGGCGCCTCGGCCATGACGATCACCGACGAGCGCAAGGCCAACATCGACTTCTCCGACCCGTACTACGACTCGCTGCAGTCGCTGCTCGTGCGCACCGACTCGGGCATCGAGTCCATCGACGACCTCGACGGCAAGAACGTCGGCGTGCAGCAGGGCACCACGGGCGAGGCGTACGCGACCGAGAACGCGAAGGGCGCGCAGCTCGTGCAGTACCCCTCCGACGGCGAGCTGTGGCCGGCCATCCAGGCGGGGCAGATCGACGCGATCCTGCAGGACCAGCCCGTCAACCTCGAGCACGAGAAGGCCGACTCCTCCTACGAGATCGTCGAGACCTACGAGACCGACGAGTCCTACGGCTTCGCCTTCGCGAAGGGCGAGAAGGACGAGCTCCTGGACGCCGTGAACGGTGCGCTCGCGGAGCTGAGGGACAACGGCGAGTACCAGAAGATCTACGACCAGTACTTCACGGCGAACTGAGCCGGGGAACACGGAGGTCGGGAGGACCTTGACAATGGCGTTGAGGCGCACCACCAAGCAGAAGCTCTACCGGTACACCGTCTATGCGGTGCTGATCGCGATCGCCGTCTGGATCGCGTTCAGCACCGACTGGGCCCGGCTCGGGCAGCTCTTCTTCAACCCCGAGGTCGCAGCCAAGATGCTGCCGGGGATCATCACGACCGCGCTCGTCAACACGCTGTGGTTCACGGCGGTGGCGTTCACGGGCGGCCTGCTCCTCGGCGTGATCCTCGCGCTGATGAAGCTGTCCGAGATCGGTCCGTTCCGGTGGATCGCGACCGTCTGGATCGAGCTGTTCCGCGGACTCCCCGCCCTGCTCACGATCTTCGCCATCGGGTTCATCGTGCCGATCGCGCTCGGTGTGCGGGCGCAGGAGCTCGGCGGTCCCGTGGTGCTCGGCCTGATCGGGCTCGTGCTCGTGGCATCGGCCTACATGGCCGAGACCATCCGCGCGGGACTCCAGGCCGTGCCGAAGGGACAGACCGAGGCGGCGCGTTCGCTCGGCATGTCGCCCATGAAGACGACCTTCTGGATCGTGGTCCCGCAGGGCTTCCGGATCATCATCCCGCCGCTGACGAACGAGTTCGTGCTGCTGCTGAAGGACACGTCGCTGCTGTTCGTCGTCGGCACGTTCGTCTGGTCGAAGGAGCTCACCACCTTCGCCCGTGACGCCAGTACGCAGAACGCCAACGGAACGCCGCTCATCATGGCGGCGATCCTCTACCTGATCGTGACGATCCCGCTCACGCGTTTCAGCGCGTGGCTGGAGCGTCGGATGGCGAGGACACGATGAGCACCGACCTGATCGACGTCCAGGCCCCGGCGATCGCGATCCAGGACCTGCACAAGAGCTTCGGCGACAACGAGGTGCTCAAGGGCATCGATCTGACGGTGCTCGCCGGCGAGGTCGTCTGTGTGATCGGCCCGTCCGGTTCCGGGAAGTCGACGCTGCTCCGCTCGGTGAACCTCCTGGAGGAGCCCACGGGCGGCAAGGTGCTCATCGAGGGCATCGACATCACCGATCCCGACATCGACATCGACCGCGTGCGCACCCGCATCGGGATGGTGTTCCAGAGCTTCAACCTCTTCCCGCACCTCAGCGTGCTCGGCAACCTCACGATCGCGCAGCAGCGGGTGAAGAAGCGCTCGAAGGCCGAGGCCGACAAGGTCGCCCGCGCCATGCTCGAGCGCGTCGGTCTCGCGGAGAAGGCCGACGCGTACCCCGGGCACCTCTCGGGTGGGCAGCAGCAGCGCGTGGCCATCGCCCGGGCGCTGTGCATGAACCCCGACATGATGCTGTTCGACGAGCCGACGTCGGCCCTCGACCCGGAGCTCGTCGGCGAGGTGCTGCAGGTCATGCGGTCGCTGGCCGACGAGGGCATGACGATGCTCGTCGTCACGCATGAGATGGGCTTCGCGCGCGAGGTCGGTTCGCGGCTGATCTTCATGGACGGCGGACACATCGTCGAGGAGGGCGACCCCCGCGAGGTGCTCGCCAATCCGCAGCATCAGCGCACGAAGGACTTCCTCTCCCGCGTCCTGTAACTCTCCCCGCCCCGGTGTCGCCGAGACCCCGGGCATTCGCCGAGACCCCCGGCTGCAGACGTCTGCAGCCGGGGGTCTCGACGTGAACCCGGGGTCTCGGGTCAGCCGCGGGGACGCGCGACCACCGGGGCGGCGGTCACCGCGATGCGGACGCGGTCGCCGAACGACGGGTGCACGGCGGGATCGTGCTGCACGCGGACGAGCTCGCCCGACTCGGTGCGCACGAGGGTCCGCCGCATGCTGCCGAGGAACGTGCTCTCCTCCACGAGGGCATCGGTGGCGGCATCCTCCGCGGAGGTGAAGCGGACGTTCTCCGGACGGAGGTACACGTCGACGGGGCCGTCGGCGGGGGTCTGCAAGGGGAGACGCTGCCCCCACACGACGACGTGCTCGCCGTCCGCGACGCCGGACACGACGCTGGAGAGGCCGACGAACGAGGCGACCTCGGCGGTCGCGGGAGTCGTGTACAGCTCTTCCGGGGACCCGATCTGCTCGATGCGACCGGAGTTCATGACCGCGATCCGGTCCGACACCGCGAGGGCCTCCTCCTGGTCGTGCGTGACGAAGACGGTCGTGATGCCCAGCCGCAGCTGAATGCGCCGGATCTCGTCGCGGAGCTGCACGCGCACCTTGGCGTCGAGCGCCGACAGGGGCTCGTCGAGCAGCAGCACCCGGGGTTCCGTGACGAGGGCGCGAGCCAGGGCGACCCGCTGCTGCTGTCCGCCGGAGAGCTGATGCGGGAACCGGTCGGCGAGGTCGGCGAGGCCCACGAGGGCGAGCGCATCGAGGGCACGCCGCGCCGCCTCGGTCGTGCCGACACCCCGACGACGGAGCCCGAAGGCCGTGTTGTCGAGGACGCGGAGGTGCGGGAAGAGCGAGTACGACTGGAACACCATCCCGATGTCGCGCCGGTTCGTCGGCACCCGCGAGACGTCTCCGCCGCCGAGGAGCACCGTCCCCTCCTCGGCGCTCTCGAGTCCCGCGAGCACGCGGAGCAGCGTCGTCTTGCCGCAGCCGGAGGGGCCGAGCAGCGAGACGAACTCCCCGGGGGCGATGTCGAGGTCCACGCCGTGCAGCACCCTCGTGCCGCCGTAGCTCTTGACGATGCCGTGGAGCTCGACCCGCGTGCCGTCGCCGGCCTGGGCGAGCAGCAGGTTGTCCTTGGTGCGCGGGAGTGCGTGATCGAGGGTCATGAGCGGGCCTTTCGCGGACCGCGGGCGACGCGGCCGATGAGCAGGAGCAGGAGGAAGACGAACGACAGGGCGAGCAGCGTGAAGATCGCGGGGGCATACGGGTCCTGCTTCTGCACCACGACCATAGCCGTCTGGAAGACCTGCCGGTTGAGGAGGGACGCGATCGTGAACTCCCCGAGCACCACCGCGATGGAGATCAGCGAGGCGGCGAGCAGGCCCTGGCGGAGGTTCGGCGCGAGCACGCGGAGCACGACCGTCGGCCAGCCCGCCCCGAGCGAGCGCGCGGCCTCGGACAGCGTGCGCAGGTCCGCGGCATCGATCGACGCCTGGATCGAGCGGAAGGCGAAGGGGAGGACCGTGACACCGTAGGCGAAGGCGAGGGTCCAGGTGCCGGTGCCCACGGTCCGACCGATCTGCAGGTAGATCGGCGCGAGCCCCACGACGAGCACGATGGCGGGGATCGAGATCGGCAGGAGCGCGACGAACTCGAAGGCCGCCTTGAGCCGCGGGAAGCGGAGGTTCACGAGGATCATCGTGGGGGCCAGGAGGAACAGCACGATCGCCACGGTCACCACCGCGAGGATCAGCGAGTTCCCGAGCCCCGTCCAGAGGGGCTTCAGGGCCGCCGACGCCGCGGGGTCGAAGAGGGCGGTCCAGTGCGCGAACGAGAGGCCGTCGGTGTCGCGCAGCGTGAAGAGGAACGTCGACACGAGCGGCACCGCGAAGAACGCCCCGACGACGATGCCGATCACCGCACGGGTCGCGCGGGACGGGGCGAGGCCGTTCATGCCTGCCACCGCGAAGCCCGTCGCTGGACGAGGGAGTACAGCGCCATCACGACCCCGACCACGATGATCATGCCGAGGGCGAGAGCGCCGGCGAGGTTCTCCCGACCGAGCAGGGTCTCGCTGGTGAGCGCCGTGCGGATCTGCAGCGGGACGATCTGCGAGCCCTGACTCGCGAGCGCCGCGGCCGTGGCGTACGAGGAGAACGCGTTCGCGAAGAGCAGCAGCAGGCTGGCGAGGAACGACGGCGCCAGCACCGGGAGGCCGATCCGCAGCCAGAAGCTCGCCCTGCTGCCCCCGAGGGTGAGGTTCGCCTCGACCCACTGCGGCTTCAGGGCGGCGAGGGCGGGCAGGAAGGTGATGACCATGAGCGGCACCTGGAAGTAGATGTACGGGAGGATGAGGCCGGGAAGCTCGTACAGCCACGTGCCCTCGGCGAAGATGTCGATGCCGAACGTGTCGCGGAGGAAGACCGTGACCACGCCCTGGATGCCGATCGTGGCGATGAAGGCGAAGGCGAGCATGACGCCGCCGAACTGCGCGAGGACCCCGGCAGCCGCGTCCACGGAGCGCCGCACGACGCCGTCCGGGTTCATGCCGAGCAGAGCGTAGGAGACGAGGGCGCCCACGACCGCACCGACCGCCGCGGTGAGCAGCGACAGCCCCGCCGAGTTCGCGAAGGTCGTCAGCACCACCGGGTCGCCGAGGGCGGCGACGTTCGTCCAGGTGAAAGCACCGTCGCCGTCGAAGAACCCGGAGCCGACCGCGAGCACGGTCGGCACGGCGAGGAAGAGCAGCACGTAGGCGGCGAACGGTACGAGCCCCAGCCACGCCACGGACGGCGCCGACCGCCGGGCCCGCGTGTGCGACGCGGGTCCGGCGGCGGTGGCGGGGGCGGACGCCGCGGCATCCACCCCCGGTGCGACGACGGTGGTCACTGGACCGCCGCTGCCCACTTCTCGCCGAGCAGCGTGCCGGCGTTCTCGGACTGCTCCTCGGTCGGCACGACCGTCTCCTCCGGGGCCTCGGGGAGAGCGGCCGCGAGCTTCTCGTCGATCGTGCCGGCCTCGGTCATCGCCTCCATGCGCACCGGACGGGCGCCGCCCTTCAGCCACAGGTTCTGCACCTCGTCGCTGTAGAGGAACTCCTGCCACAGACGCGCGGCGGCCGGGTTCGGAGCGTCGACGTTGATGGCCTGGTTGTAGTAGCCCGCGTAGCCGGTGCCGTCGAAGACCACGACCTTCCAGTCCGGGTTGTCGGCCGTGTGGGCCGCGTTCAGGTAGTCCCAGTCGAAGACCACGGGGGTCTCGCCGCTGGCGACGGTCGCGGTCGTGACGTCGACCTTGAGGAGGTTCCCGGCCTTCTGCAGCTCGGAGAAGAAGTCGATGCCCGGCTGGAAGTCATCGAGCGTGCCGTCCGACTGCACGGTCGCCAGGCCCACGGCGGCGAAGGCCGCTCCGGCCTGCGTCGGGTCGCCGTTGATGGCCACGGCGCCCTTGTAGTCGGCGGAGAGGAGATCGGACAGCTCGGCCGGCGCCTCGAAGGCCGAGGAGTCGTAGCCGATCGACATGTAGCCGCCGTAGTCGCCGACGAAGAGGCCGGTGGGCTCCTTCAGCTCGTCGGGGATGTCGTCCCAGGTCTGGACCTTGTACGGGGCGAAGGTGTCGGTGTTCTGCAGGGCGACGGTCAGGCCGAGGTCGAAGACGTCGGGAGCGGTGTCGAGGCCCTTGTTCGTCTCGGCCGCCTGGATCTCCTCGGCGCTGGAGACGTCGGGCGAGGCCTCGTTGATGGTGATCTCGGGGTACTTCTCCGCGAACAGGTCGAGGATATCGCCGTAGTTCGCCCAGTCGCGGGGGAGGGCGATGACATTGAGCTGACCCTCCTCCTTCGCGGCCGCCTCCAGGTCGGCGAACGAGCCGAAGTCCTCGACGGAGGTCGCGCTCGCCGCGTCCACGGCGTCGTCACCGGCGGCCGGGGTGTCGGTCGCGGAGGCGCAGGAGGTCAGAGCGATGACGGCCGTGGTGGCCAGGGCGATGCCGGCGCCGATGCGTGCGCGGCGGATGGAGCGTGCCATGAGTGTCCTCTCGGTGTCCGGCGCTGTGAGCCGGTGTCGGGTTGCGAGAGGACACTACGAGTCCGAGGTAGCCACGCGGAGCGGTGCGGGTGAACGGTCGGTGTCGGGCGGGTGGCGCGGGGATGCGCTCCGGATTCAGCGCTGCGGGACGGTGTACTTGAAGCCGCGGTGCGAGCCCACGTAGCCGAGGCGCTCATAGAACCGGTGCGCGTCGGTGCGGGCGGCGTCGGAGGTGAGCTGCACCATGGCCGCACCGAGGGCGGGCGCCGCGGCGTCGCCGACCCACTGCATGACCGCGGAGCCGATGCCCGAGGAACGGAGGTCGCTGCGCACCCGGACCGCCTCGACGAGCAGCCGCCGCGCGCCGCGGCGCGCCATGCCGGGGATCGAGGTGAGCTGGAGAGTGCCGACCACCGCGCCGCCGAGCTCGATCACGAGGAGGTCGTTCGACGGGTCGGCCAGGATCTCGCGGAGGCCGCGCTCGTACGCCGGACGGTCCTCGTCGGACGCCACGTCGCCGCGGGCGGCGCTGATCGGGTCGTCGGCGAGCAGCGCGATGACGGCGTCGGCGTCGACCTCGGTCGCCCGCCGGAGCACGGCGTCCCCGCTCCTCGACGCGAACGCATGCGGAAGTGGGAGAGCGGCGAGCATGAGCCCAGTCTGCCAGCGGTGGATGCGGGACGGCGCCCGCGGGTCTGGAATCATGGCGGAGTGGATATCGGCAGCCTCCTCGGACTCGAGCAGCTCACCTGGGGGATGCTGATCCTCATCATCGTGGCGGCGTTCAGTGCCGGGTGGATCGACGCGGTCGTCGGCGGCGGAGGGCTGCTGCAGCTCCCGGCGCTGCTCCTCATCCCCGGCATCGCCCCGGTCCAGGCGCTCGCGACGAACAAGCTCGCCTCCGTGTTCGGGACCGCGACCAGCAGCATCACCTACTACCGCCGCGCCAAGCCCGACCTCCGCACAGCTCTGCCGATGGCGGTGATCGCGTTGATCGGCTCGTTCGGGGGCGCGGCGGTCGCCACGGTGCTGCCCCCGGCCGCCTTCAAGCCCATCATCGTGATCGCGCTGCTGGCGGTGGCCCTGTTCACGGCGCTCCGGCCGCAGCTCGGGGCCGCGACGCAGCTGCGCTTCCACGGGCACAAGCACCACATCATGGCCGGGCTGGCCGGGCTCGGCATCGGGTTCTACGACGGGATGATCGGTCCGGGCACGGGCACCTTCCTCGTGATCACCCTCGTCGCGCTGCTGGGCTACGACTTCCTGCAGGCGAGCGCGAAGGCCAAGATCGTGAATCTCGCGACGAACGCGGGGGCGCTGCTCCTCTTCATCCCGCACGGCTCGGTGCTGTGGCTGCTCGGGGGCATCCTCGCGGTCGCGAACGTCGGCGGCAGCTACCTGGGCTCGCGGATGGCCATCTCCCGCGGGACGACGTTCATCCGCGTGGTGTTCCTCGTCGTCGTGGTGGCTCTCATCGCGAAGCTCGGCGTCGACGTGTGGAACGAGAACCTCGCCCCCCTCTTCGCCTGATTCCCCCTTTTCTCTTCGCCGAGACCCCGGGTACGCGACGAGACCCCGGGCTGCCAGCGGCAGTGTCCCGGGGTCTCGGCGGCAAGACGGGGTCTCGGCGGGTCAGGCCTCGTCCTCGGGAGTGAAGTCCACACCGGCCTCGGCGCGCTGCTCGGGGGTGATCGGCGCGGGAGCGGAGGTGAGGGGATCGAAGCCGTTCCCGGACTTCGGGAAGGCGATGACGTCGCGGATCGACTCGGTCTTCGTCAGGTGCTGGAGCACGCGGTCCATGCCGAGTGCGATGCCGCCGTGCGGGGGAGCGCCGAACTTGAACGCGTCGAGGAGGAAGCCGAACTGCTCCTGCGCGACCTCGTCGCTGATGCCCATGACCTCGAAGACCCGCTTCTGGATGTCCTCGCGGTGGATGCGGATGGACCCGCCGCCGAGCTCCGAGCCGTTGCACACGATGTCGTACGCGTAGGCGAGGGCCGATCCGGGGTCGGTGTCGAACGTGTCCTCGAACTCGGGCTTCGGACCCGTGAACGCGTGGTGCACGGCCGTCCAGGCACCCGCGCCGACCGCGACGTCACCGGAGGCGACCGCGTCGGCGGCCGGCTCGAACATGGGGGCGTCGACGACCCAGGTGAAGGCGAACTCGTCCGGGTTCAGGTAGCCGAGGCGACGGCCGATCTCGACCCGTGCGGCGCCGAGCAGCGCCCGGCTCTCCTTGGTGGCACCGGCGGCGAAGAACACGCAGTCGCCCGGCTCGGCGCCCACGAACTCGGCCAGTCCGGCCTGCTCGGCCTCGGACAGGTTCTTCGCGGCGGGGCCGCCCAGGGTGCCGTCCTCGTTGAACAGCACGTAGGCGAGACCACGGGCGCCGCGCTGCTTGGCCCAGTCCTGCCAGGCGTCGAGCTGCTTGCGCGGCTGGCTCGCGCCGCCGGGCATGCGCACCGCGCCGACGTACTCGGCCTGGAACACGCGGAACGGGGTGTCCTTGAAGTACTCCGTCGCCTCGACGAGCTCGAGTCCGAAGCGGAGGTCGGGCTTGTCGGAGCCGTACTTCGCCATGGCGTCGGCGTAGGTCATCCGCGGCAGCGGGGTCTGCACCTCCACGCCGATCGTCTTCCACATCGCCACGATGAGCGACTCCATGAGGGCGATCACGTCCTCCTGGTCGACGAAGCTCATCTCGATGTCGAGCTGCGTGAACTCGGGCTGACGGTCGGCGCGGAAGTCCTCGTCGCGGTAGCAGCGGGCGATCTGGAAGTACTTCTCCACACCGCCGACCATGAGCAGCTGCTTGAAGAGCTGCGGCGACTGGGGCAGGGCGTACCAGCTGCCCGGGTGCAGACGGGCCGGGACGACGAAGTCGCGGGCGCCCTCCGGCGTGGAACGGGTGAGGGTCGGGGTCTCGACCTCGGTGAAGTCCTCGGCGTGCAGCACGTCCCGGATCGCCTTGTAGACGTCGGACCGCAGGCGCAGCGCGGAGGCGGCGGCCGGGCGGCGGAGGTCGAGGTAACGATACTTCAGGCGCGCCTCCTCGCCGACGGTCTCGGTGTCGGCCAGAGCGGTCGAGACCTGGAACGGCAGCGGGGCCGACTCGTTCAGCACCTCGACGTCGGCCGCGATGACCTCGATCTCGCCGGAGGGGAGGTTCGGGTTCGCGTTGCCCTCGGGGCGCCGCGACACCTCGCCGGTGACCTTGAGGACGAACTCGTTGCGCAGCGGGTGGGCGATCTCCTCGTCGCGGATGACGACCTGGGCGATGCCGGACGCGTCCCGCAGATCGATGAACGCGACGCCTCCGTGGTCACGACGACGATCGACCCACCCGGTGAGGGTGACGGTCTGACCGATGTTCTCGGCGCGCAGGGAGCCTGCGGAGTGGGTGCGCAGCACGGAGGATTCCTCCTGATCCGGGGAAAGATGAACCCGCCCAGTCTACGCGGGCGTCCCGGCCCTTCCCGGCCGGGTCGCCAGCGCGGAGCAGCGGCACCTCAGTAGGATCGCCACGACGAAAGGCGGACCCCCATGCACCTCTCCATCTCGGACGGCAACGGCCTTCCCGACCTGTTCGGCGCGATCTTCTCCGGCACGACGGGACTCATCGCCCTCATCTTCTACATCCTCGTCGTGGTCGGACTGTGGAAGGTCTTCACGAAGGCGGGGTACCCCGGCATCCTCGCGATCATCCCGATCGTGAACGTCGTGTTCCTCGTGAAGATCGCCGGGATGTCGGGCTGGTTCGCCCTGCTCTACCTCGTGCCGATCGCGAACTTCATCCTCGGGGTCATCGTCGCGTTCAAGCTCGGCGCGCGCTTCGGCAAGGGCGGGGTGTTCTCGTTCTTCCTGCTGTTCCTGTTCCCCTACATCGGCTATCTGATCCTCGGGTTCGGCGACTCCCGCTACCGCGAGGTCTGACGTGGCGGCATCACTTCTGCACCTCGTTCGCCACGGTGAGGTGCACAACCCGTCCCGCGTGCTCTATGGACGGCTGCCCGACTATCACCTCAGCACCGCGGGGGAGGAGATGGCGCAGGCGGCGGCGGAGCACGTGGCGGGGCTCGGCGATCCCGTGACCGCCCTGTTCGCGTCGCCGCTGGAGCGTGCGCAGGAGTCGGCCGCCCCGTTCGCGGAGGTGTTCGACCTCGAGCCCGAGACGGACATCCGCCTGATCGAGCCGACGAACGTGTTCGAGGGCACCCGGATGCGGCGGTCGCTGATGAACCCGATGAACTGGTGGCACCTGCGTCAGCCGTCGCTGCCGAGCTGGGGGGAGCCGTACGCCTCGATCGCGGAGCGCATGCTCGGCGTGATGGACGAGGCGTGGACGGCCGCCGCCGAGATCCCGACCGCGGGGGACATCGTGATGGTGTCGCATCAGGCGCCGATCTGGATCACGCACCTCCGCGTGGCCGGCCTCCCGCTGCAGCACGATCCGCGGACCCGCCGTTGCGCCCTGTCGAGTGTGACCTCGTTCGCGCGTGTGGGCGACGTCTGGCGCGAGGTCTCGTACGCCGAGCCCGCCGCGACCGGCGGTGCTGTCGACGTCGGCGCCGTCTGACCCCCGTTCGAATCGCCTGAATGGTCCCATCCGGCCCGGAAATGGGACCAATCGGGCGATTCGAAGTCAGAGGGACTGGAGCACCCCCACCGCGGCGAGCTGTCCCGCGGCGGCGGCGAGCAGGACCGAGGCCATCGGGCCGGGGAGGGTCGCGCGATGGGCGAGGTCGCCCGCGGCGAAGACCCCCGGAAGCGACGTCCTCCCGAACTCGTCGATCTCGATCGACCCCGACTCCAGGAGCCGCAGCCCGAGGTCCGCGGCGAAGGGCGCCCGGTGCCGCATCGTGCCGGAGGCCACGAACACCCCCGCGACGTCGAGGTCGCCCTCGGCGCTGTGCACCCGAACCCCGTCTCCGTGCGCGGCGACAGCCTCGACCGGAGCGGAGGCCACCCGCACCCCGAACTCCTCCAGCGCGACACGGTCCTCCGCGGCGAACAGCTCGCCCACCGGGACCACCGTGATCTCGCCGACGATCCGGCCGAGCAACCCGATCAGATGGGCCGCCCGGGGAGCCGCCCCGAGGATCGCGATCGGCTTCCCGGCGTGCTCGTGTCCGTCGCAGAACGGGCAGCTGAAGACCCGGATGCCCCAGAGTTCGGCGAGACCCGGCACCGGCGGGAGGTCGTCCGCGACGCCGGTCGCCAGGATCACCCGTCGGGCGTCGGCCACCGACCCGTCGGCGAGGCTCACCGAGAAGCCCGTCTCCGCGTCGCCCGAGATCCGCTGCGCCGCGACGTCCCGCGTCTCGACGTCCGCATAGGCCGCGAGCTCCGTGCGGGCCTCGGCGCGGAGGTCCGCCGGGGCCTTCCCGTCGGCGCCGATCATGTTGTGCATGTGCCGCACGGTGCCGTTGCGGTACTCGCCCGAGTCCAGCAGGAGCACCGGCCGGTGCATCCGTCCGAGGGTCAGCGCCGCCTGGAGTCCGGCCGGACCGGCACCGATCACGATCGCGTCGTACATGGGGTTCCCTTCTCGCGTCTTGCGTTCGGCACCAGTCTGTGACTTCATGTCAACATGAAGTCAAGCGACCCGCACCCGTGGTCCGTCGGCGAGGTCGCCGCGCGGTTCGACCTGCCGACGAACGTGCTGCGGCACTGGGAGACCGTCGGCCTGCTCCGGCCGCCCCGCGACCCGGCGGGCCGGCGTCGGTACGGCGAGGACGAGGTCGTGAGCATCGCCGTCATCCAGCGCAGCAAGGCCGCCGGGATGAGCCTCGACCAGATCGCCGTGCTCCTCGACGACGGCAGCGCCGGGCGGCATCAGGTGCTGCAGCAACATCTCGACGACCTCGACCGGCGGATGGAGGAGATGCGGCGATCGCGGGAGATGACGGAGCACGCCATGGGGTGCCGGGCGCACGACATCGCGACCTGTCCGCGGTTCCGCGCCGGGGTGGACGACGTGCTCGCGCGCTTCTGACTCCCCCCGGGGGTACCCGGCCGATGCATAGGAAGCTCTGCGTAAACTCGGAGACGTGTCCCGCGCTTCCAGGATTCACCCGATCCGCAACGGCCGCCCCTCCCGTCTTCGGCCCCTCGGCCGCCTGGGCGGAGCCGCGCTCGCTGCGGTGCTCGCCGTCGGTCTGAGCGCCTGCGCTCCCGACGCCGTGAGCGAGTCGTTCCTGAACGGCGAGAACACCGGCTACGTCGCCGCCGACGGCGCGATCGTCGAGATCCCCGTCGCCGAGCGCGGGGAGCCGGTCGAGTTCGCCGGGGTCACGGAGCACGGCGAGGACTTCGACAGCGCCGACATCGCCGGGAAGGTCGCGGTCGTCAACTTCTGGTACGCCGGCTGCGCCCCGTGCCGCGTCGAGGCCCCCGACCTGGAGGCCGTCTGGCAGGAGCACCAGGACGCGGACGTGCAGTTCATCGGCATCAACACGCGCGACCAGGCCGACACGGCTGTCGCGTTCGCCGACGAGTTCGGGATCACGTACCCGAGCCTCATCGACGTCGACACGGCTCAGGCCAAGCTCGCCTTCGCCAAGGTCGTGCCGATCTCGGCCACCCCCACCACGCTCGTGCTCGACAAGCAGGGCCGCGTCGCCGCGAAGATCATCGGGCCGATCGACGGCACCTCCGTGCTCTCCACGCTCGTCAAGGACGCGCTGGCGGAGGACTCCTGATGTCCGCGAGGTCGTCGTGAACCCCGACGCGATCATCGGATCCGGAGCCCTCTGGATCGCGGTCCCCGTGGCGATGCTCGCCGGACTCGTCTCGTTCCTCTCGCCGTGCGTGCTCCCACTCGTTCCGGGCTACCTCGGCTTCCTCGGGGGAGCCGTCACGCCGCGGAACACCTCGACGACCGGCGACGGCGCCACCCAGACGGCGACGCGCAGCCGCCTCGTCCTCGGCGTGCTGCTGTTCATCCTCGGCTTCACCGTGGTCTTCATCCTCTACACGGTGCTCGGCGGCACCGCCGGCGTGTTCCTGCTCCAGTGGGGCGATCTCATCACCCGCATCCTCGGCGTCGTCATCATCGCGATGGGCCTGGTCTTCCTCGGGCTCTTCGGGTTCGCGCAGAAGGAGCTCCGCTTCCACGTCGACTCGAAGGCCGGGATGGTCGGGGCCCCGCTCCTCGGCGTCGCGCTCGGCATCGGCTGGGCGCCCTGCATGGGCCCCACGCTGGCCGCCATCCTCGCGCTCTCCTTCAACGCGGGCGACCCCGTGCGCGCGGGCTTCCTCGGCCTCGCGTACTCCCTCGGCCTCGGCATCCCGTTCCTGCTCGTCGCCCTCGGCTTCGGCTGGGCGACCAAGGCCATCGGGTTCCTGCGCCGCCACATCCGGGTCGTGAACATCCTCGGCGGCGTGCTGCTGATCCTCCTCGGTGTCCTGATGGTCACCGGCCTGTGGACCGACATCATGTCCCGATTGACGGCGGTGATCGGCAGTGTCATCCTCCCGCTCTGACCGCTCCGAGACGACCATGACGAAGAACAAGGGTGCCGTGACCACCGACTCCAGCGATCCGCTCCGCCCGTCCGACCACGTCGACGGCGACGACACGATCACCCAGCCGCGGCTCGGGTTCGTCGGCTGGCTCCGATGGGGGTGGCGCCAGCTCACCTCGATGCGCACGGCGCTCGTCCTGCTGCTCGTGCTGGCGATCGCGGCCATCCCCGGATCGATCTTCCCGCAGCGGATGGCCGACCCGAACGGCGTGACGCAGTGGGAGCGCGACAACCCCGATCTGTTCCCGGTGCTCGACGCGCTCAAGCTCTTCGACGTGTACCTGTCGCCCTGGTTCTCGGCGATCTACCTGCTGCTGTTCACCTCGCTCGTCGGCTGCGTCATCCCGCGCATCAAGCACCACGCCAAGGCGCTGCAGGCCCGCCCGCCGCGCACGCCCGCCCGGCTCCGCCGCCTGGAGGACTACCGCGCCGTCACCCGCGACACCGTCGCCGACTCCGGCACGCGCACGGGGGACGCCGCCGCGGAGGCCGCCGCCTCGATCGACGTCGCCACGAAGCAGCTCAAGGCGCTCGGCTACCGCGTGGAGCGCTACGACCGCGGCCGCACGTACTCGGTGTCGGCCGAGCGCGGCTACTGGCGGGAGACGGGCAACCTGCTCTTCCACCTCGCCCTCGTCGGCGTGCTCGTGACGATCGGCGTCGGCGGCGGCTTCGCGTACACGGGCCAGCGCGTGCTCGTCGAGGGGGAGACCTTCGCCAACACGCTGCTCGACTACGACTCCATGAACCGCGGGCGCTTCGTGGCCGACGACTCCTTCGCGCCGTACTCGATGCGGCTGGACTCCTTCGACGTCACGTATCAGCCGTTCGGCGAGCCCGGCTCCGGCCAGGCCGGGAACTTCTCCGCGAACATGACCATCCAGGAGAACGGCGAGGAGCGCGAGGGCGCCGTCAAGGTCAACGAGCCGCTGGGCGTGGCCGACGACGACGTGTTCCTGCTCGGCAACGGGTACGCCCCGACGGTCACCGTGCGCGACCCCGAGGGCAACGTGGTGTTCCACAACAGCACGCCGTTCCTCCCGCAGGACAACAACATGACCTCGCTCGGCGTGCTCAAGGTGCCGGACGGCCTGGCCGAGCAGGTGGGCCTCGTCGGTTTCTTCTACCCGACCACCGGCGTGCTCGACACGGGCGCCTTCTTCTCCGCCTACCCCGACCTCACCAACCCGACGCTCACGCTCGACGTGTACACGGGCGACCTCGGGATCAACGACGGCGTGCCGCGCTCGGTCTACGTGCTCGACACCTCCGACATGACCAAGCTCACCGGACGCAGCACCGACGTCGAGTCGATCGAGCTGTCCCCGGGTGAGACCGCGCAGCTGCCGAACGGCCTGGGCTCGGTCACCTTCGACGACGAGTCGCCGGAGGGCGCCACCGACTCCTCGGAGTCCGTCAAGCGCTTCGCCTCCCTGCAGATCCACCGCGACGAGTCCGGGGTGTTCGTGCTCGGGTTCGCACTGCTGGCGCTCGGCGGCCTCATGCTCGCCCTGTTCGTGCCGCGTCGGCGCGTGTGGGTGAAGGCCACCGCGGCGGACGGCGCGGTCGACCTCGAGTACGCGGCCCTGGCCCGAGGGGAAGACCCCACGCTCGCCCGCGCCGTGGACGACCTCCGTGCCGGCCACGCCCGGCTGCTCGACGCCGCGGGCGGCACGACCGCCCGTACCCCTGAAGACGCCGACGAGGATGCCGCGGACGCCGCCGCGGACCCTGCGGCCCCGGCACCCGGAAAGTAGACTGACACCATGCTCGAGCTCACCGTGATCTCGCCCGTCCTGCTGTGGACGGCGATCGCGATCTACGCGGCGGCCTTCGTGGCCTACGCCTTCGATCTCGCGCGCCGCTCGCAGGCGACGGCCGACGCCCACACCGTCCGCGAGGGCGAGCTCGTGGCCGCCGGTCGTTCCGGTGGCGTCTCGGCTTCCGCACCCGTCGATGCGCCCGGAGCTCCGAAGCCGCAGCGCTTCGTCATGGCGCGAATCGGCACCTCGCTCACGGTGCTGGGCTTCGTGTTCCACCTCGCCGCCGCTGTGACGCGTGGCATCGCGGCCGGTCGGGTGCCGTGGGCGAACCTGTACGAGTTCGGCATGGTCGGAACGCTGCTCATCATCGCGGTCTACCTGGCGGTGCTCACCCGCCTCGATCTGCGCTTCCTCGGCACCTTCATCACGGGCCTCGTGGTCGTCCTCCTCGGGCTGGGCGCGACGAACTTTTACGTCGAGGTCTCCCCGCTGATGGACCCGCTGAAGAGCGTCTGGCTCATCATCCACGTGTTCGTCGCCTCGCTCGCGACCGCGTTCTTCGCCCTCGCCTTCGCGCTCTCGGTGATCCAGCTCATGCAGGCGCGACGCGAGCGGCTGCTCGGCGAGGGCGCGGCGAAGACCGGCCCCGGCTTCCTGCGCACCTTCCCGCCGGCGGAGCGCCTGGAGAGCCTGGCGTACCTGTTCACGATCATCGGCTTCATCCTCTGGACCTTCACGCTCATCGCCGGGTCCATCTGGGCGTACTACGCGTGGAGCCGCTTCTGGGGCTTCGACGTGAAGGAGACCTGGACCTTCGTGATCTGGGTGCTCTACGCCGGGTACATCCACGCCAGGGCGACGCGCGGCTGGCGCGGCAACCCCTCGGCCTGGCTCTCCATCGTCGGCTTCACCGCCGTGATCTTCAACTTCACCATCGTCAACGTCTTCTTCAAGGGCCTGCACGCCTACTCCGGGCTGAGCTGAGCCCGCCGAGCACAGCTTCGGAGATCGCGAGGAACACGCCGCCGGGCGGGGCTCGGTCACGGCGTGTCGTCCGCCATCTCCGACGTCGTGCCCGCAGGAGCAGGGCTCAGCCGCCGAGGGGGATGACCTCGGCGTGCTCGACGCCGCCCTCGTACCAGACGAACTCGACCTCGGTGACGACCTCCGTCGGCGCGGGGAGGAGCGGACGGACCTCGGTGGCGGCGAGCTGCTGCCACGTCTCGGCATCCAGCGTCTTGCCGTAGAGCACCGAGAGGTGGAAGGTCCAGTCCTCGACGGAGAGCTCGTCGAGGCGGCGGAGATCCGTCCGCCGGAGCAGCTCCGTTAGCGAGGCGTACGCGTGCACGAGCGCGGGCGTGCGGGCGAGGCGCAGGATCACGATCTGCCACGGCGCGGGGAAGACGTCCACGGCGTCGGCGGTGAGCTCGAGAGGACCCTGTTCCGCGGCCCAGGCCCGGATCACGGCCCGCAGCTCCTCTCGACGCTCTGGCTCGAAGAAGCCGCGAAGGGTCACGTGCTCCGTGTGCGGATGCCGGAGCGGCGTGTCCAGACGACCGAGCGCGGCCTCCTGGATGGCCCGGTATTCCGCGGCGACGGCCCCGGTCGGCCGGAGCACGAGATACTGCTGTCCTTCGAGAGTCGCGAGCTGGTCCGGAGTGTCCATGAACGGTCGGCGCATGGCACGAGGGTACGGGGTACCGTCGTCGCGTCCGGGCACTGTTTCGGAGATCGCCACACGACACGCCGCCGGAGCGGGGTGCCCGGCGGCGTGTCGTGCGTGATCTCCGCAGCTGTGCCCGGGGTCAGGCGGTGACGACAGCACGCGCCGTGGTCGTGCGGCGGACCGCGACGACCACCGTCGTGACGACGAGCGAGAGCACGCCCCAGACGACGAGGGCGGCGACGGCGGCCCCGCTCGCCTCCACGAGACCCGCGAAGGCCGGTGCGGTCGGGAGGGCGGCCCCGATGCTCGCGAGCCAGTCGGGCACGGTCGAGATGAGTCCCGTCGCCACGGCGATGACACCGATCAGTGCGGCGATCCAGCGTCCGATGCCGCCGAACACCGCCACGAGGGCCTGGTTCACCGCGGCGAACACCACCCCGGCGAGGACGGCGGTTCCCGCGAAGGCCCACCACTCCGCGACGTCGTAGTCGGCCACGATCTGCACGATGAGCGAGACGAGCAGACCCTGGGCCGCGCCGATCGCCGCGGCCGGCCAGAACGCGCGGAGGGTGAGGGAGGCGGAGGAGCGTCGTGAGGTGAGCGTGCGCGCCGTGTGCGCGCGGAGGACGAGGAACGACGCGAGACCGCCGAACCACAGCACCACCGCGGTGAGCAGCGGGATCGCGGTGGGGCCGAAGAGCGAGCCCATCGAGGAGTCGGTCGCCACCGGATCAGCGATCACCGACGCCAGCGACGTCGACTCCTCGTCGCTGAAGGACGGGAGGGAGTCGGCCGCGGTGCGCAGTCCGCCCGCGAGGTCGCCGGTGCCGGTCGCGAGGGTGTCGAGGCCGGTGGCGAGCTCCGTGCTGCCGTCGGCGAGCTGGGTCGCACCGTCGGCGAGCTGCGTCGCGCCGGACGACAGTGCCCGCGCTCCTGCGGCCGACTGGTCCACGCCCTCGGTCGCGAGGCGGTTGAGCCCGCCGGCGAGCTCGGTCGCCCCGGAACCCGCCTGGCCGAGCTGGGTGGCCAGCGTGGAGAAGGACCCGGGAAGCGCGGCCACGCCCTCGGCCACCTGCTTGTCGTTGAGGATGCCGGCGGCGGTCCCGGCCGAGGTCGCTGCTGCCACCGCCTGCTTTGCGAGGGCGGAGAGCTGCTCGCACTCCGCCGAGCTCGGATCGGCGACGCACGCCGTGGCCGCCATCGTCCCGAGACCCTGCGCGACCGCGGCGGACTCGCCCGCAGCGGATCCGGCGGCCGCGGCCGCCGACTGGATCCCGCCCGTGAGCTGCTGCACGTCGGCGACCCGGCCCTGGAGCTCGGTCGCGCCGGAGGTGAGTCCCGCCCCGATGGTGCCGGCGCCGGTCGCCGCCTGCCGCGTCTGCCCCGCGATCGTGTCGAGGCCGGACGCGAGGGTCGAGGCCCCGGTACCCAGCTCTCCGGCACCCGCGGCGAGCTGCGTCGCACCCTCCGGGAGGGCCGCAGCGCCGGTCGCCGCGTCACGGGCCCCCTTCGCCAGCTCCAGGGCCCCATCCGCCGCGTCGCCGATCTGGTCCCCGATGGTGGTGAAGCCGACGAGGATGTTCTCCGTTGTGGCCTCGGACAGCGTGGTGCCGAGCGTCGAGGCCGCCACGTCGGCGATCTGCCCGGTGATGAGGTCGTCCGCCACGAGGCCGTCGTCGGGCGTCGTCACCTGGATCGTCGCCTGCTCCGCGTCCCCGCCGCCGTCCGCGACCGCCTGACCTGCGGAGGTCGCCGCGGCCGAGAAGTCCTCGGGGATCGTGATGACGGCCTGGTAGGTGCCGTCGGCGAGCCCGTCGGCGGCGTCCTCCTCGTTGGAGATGACCCACGTGAGGTTCGAGTCGAGATCGTCCGAGCCCTCGACGAGCCCGGACGCGAGCTGCCGCCCGAGGGGAGCGGTCTGGCCGTCGATCTCGACGGGTTCGTCGAGGTTCACGATCGCCGCGGTCATGGAGTCGAGGCGCTCGGTCGGGTTGTAGAGCGCCGCCATGAGGATGCCGCCGATCGCGGCGGGCAGCAGCAGGACGCCGAGGATCGTGAGCCAGGTGATGGGCTTACGTGAGCGGGCGCGCTCGAGGGGGAGGGTCATGCGGGCACCTCGGTCGTTTCTGCGGCGCTCGGGCGGGGCGCGCGCGTGTCGAGTACGTCGGCGGACGGCCATCCGGCGTCCGCGAGGAGGGAACGGGCCGCGTCGGGATCGACGGCGGTGGCGAAGACGGCGAGCTCTCGGCGCGACCTCGCGTCGCGCAGCATCGCGGCGACCTGGTCGCGCTCGCCGCCGCGGAGCCGGTCCGCGCCGTCGATCACCACGAGCTCGGAACGACCGCGTAGGGCTTCGCGGAGGTCGGCGAGCACCGGGGCGTCGTCTCCCGCGAGCACGCAGCCCACGTGGGAACGGACCCAGGCCGCACGACCGGGGAGCAGGTGTCCGGCGACACGGAGGCGTCCGTCGGCCGGGGCGATGCGGGCGCCGACGGTGAGAGCGAGGGCCCGCAGCGTCCCGGCGTCCGCGCCGCTCGCGACCAGGGCCGCGCCGGGTGCGAGCCGCAGCGACAGTCCCTCCGTCGTCGAGGGGCCGGCGCCGAACTCCAGGTCGTCGGCCGCGACGAGCGACCCGTCGCCCGGCCACGCCTCGAGGTGCCGTTCGCGTTCCACCGCCTCGCCCTCGATGTCCACGCGGGGGAGGATCCGCTCCAGCCAGGACGGGATCTCCCAGGCGCGCTCGCCGAGGATCGCCATGAGCGCCGGGATCAGCGTCATACGCACGAGGAAGGCGTCGAAGGCGATGCCGGCGGCGAGTCCGAGGGCGATGGGCTTGAGGGAGGAGTCGCCCTCCGGCACGAAGGCGACGAACACCGCGAACATGATGAGGCCGGCCGCCGTGACGACCTTCGCCGAACCGGTGAACCCGCTCCGTACGGCGCGCAGAGCTGCGGCCCGTCGGGTGGCGCGGTTCACCGATCCCGCACCCGGCCGGAGGTCAGGATCGTGCACGAAGTCCTCGCGCATCCGCGACACGAGGAACACCTGGTAGTCCATCGCCAGGCCGAAGAGCACGCCCATGAGGATGATCGGCATGAAGCTGATGATCGGGCCGACCTTCGCGACGTGCAGGAGGTCGGCGAACCAGCCCCACTCGAAGACCGCCCCGACGACGCCGAAGGCGGCGACGATCGACAGCAGGTAACCGGCTGCGGCGGTGATCGGCACCCAGAGGGAGCGGAACACGATGGTGAGGAGGATCAGCGAGAGACCGATAACGAAGATCCCGAAGGGCAGCAGAGCCGCCCCGAGCTGATCCGAGATGTCGATGCCGACGGCGGTGAAACCGGTGACCTTGAGCTCGATGCCGAACTCGTCCAGCCACTCGTCGTGGTGGCTGCGGAGCTCGCGCACGAGGTCGGCCGTCGCGGGGTCGTCGGGAGCCGTCTCCGGGATGATCTGGACGATGCCGGTGTCGGCGGTCTCGTTCGGCGTCGCGAGGGCGACCTCCTTCACGCCGGGAACCTCGGCCACCGCGTCTCCGAGGTCTTCCATGAGACCGAGGGGGTCGGTGGAGGTGACGATGGTGCCGGTGAGGATGAGGGGGCCGTTGAAGCCGGGGCCGAACTGCTCGCCGACGAGGTCGTAGTTCTGCCGCGCCTCGGAGTCCTTCGGCAGGACGCCGGCGTTCGGCAGGGCGAGGTCGAGGCTGAGGGCGGGGACGGCGACGATGCCGAGTCCGAGGACGACCGCGAGGGAGACGAGGACGGGGTGCTTCGTCACGCCCTCCACCCACCGACGGCTGCCGCGGGGCTTCGTGACGGCGTCCTTCGCGGCCGCCTTCTTCGGGGCCTTCGCGCGCTTCGGCCGTCCGGCCACGCGGCCCTTGAGGAATCCGAGCAGCGCAGGGGTCAGGGTCACCGCGATCGCCACGGCGACCGCGACGGCCACGGACGCCGCGACGCCCATGGTGGTGAGGAACGGGATGCCCGCGAAGCCGAGGCCGATCAGCGCGATGAGCACGGTGACGCCGGCGAAGACGACCGCCGATCCGGCCGTGCCGACCGCGCGGGCGGCCGACTCCTCAGGTTCAACGCCGTCCCGGACCTGGTCCTGGTGGCGCGCGACGATGAAGAGCGCATAGTCGATCCCGACCGCGAGCCCGAGCATCAGGGCGAGCAGCGGCGTGGTGGAGGAGACGGTCGCGAAGGCGGTCGCCGTGAAGATCCCGGCCATGGAGATGCCGACGCCGAGGATGGCGGTGAGCAGGGGGAGTCCGGCGACGACGAACGAGCGGAACGTGACGATGAGCACGAGGAGCGCGATGAGCAGGCCCACGGCCTCGGTGAGCGTGACGCCGGGGATCGAGATCGCGAAGAGGTCGCCGCCGAGAGAGGCCTGCGCACCGTCGGGGAGCTTTGCCGCGAGCTCGTCGACGGTGGAGCGCAGGGCGTCCTTCGTCTCCTCGGAGACGTCGGTGGACTCGCCGTCGAATTGCAGGCGCACGATTGCCGCCGTGTCGTCGTCGTTGATCATGCCGTTGACCATCTCGTCGTACGGCGAGGTGGCGGCGAGGACCTCGTCGAGGTCGCCGAGCTCCGACACGGCGTCCTCGATCGGCTCGCGGTACGCGTCATCGGTGATCTCGTCGCCGTCCGCGGCCACGACGATGAACTGGGCGTTCGTGCCGCTCACCTGGGGGAAGGAGCGGGAGAGCTGCTCGAGGCCGGCCTGGGACTCGGTCCCGGGGATGGAGAACGTGTTGTCGGTGCCGGCACCGAGGACCACGGCTCCAGCTCCGGCGATGCCGAGGGCGAGGAGCCAGGAGACGAGGACGCGCCACGGGTGGCGGAAGGACCAGCGTCCGAGGGACGAGAGGAGTGTGGACACGCGAATCTCCGTGGGGTGCCGGGTGGATACACAGGTGTATCCGATACATAGATGTATCGTAAGGTCATCCGCCATCCGGAGTCTGTGCACCGGGTGTGAATCGTCGAGAGGGAAGGCCAGGAGGTTCCGATGTCGTCACCCGCCACCCGCAGCCGGGAGAACACGAAGGCGCGTCTGCTGGAGGCCGCCGCGCAGGTGTTCGCCGAGGTCGGCCTGGACGGTGCCTCGGTCGAGGCGGTCTGCGAGCGCGCCGGCTTCACGCGCGGGGCGTTCTACTCGAACTTCGACTCGAAGGACGAGCTGTTCCTGACCCTCGCGGCCGGGGTCGCCGACGCGAGGGTGGCAGCCGTGCGGACTCGCGTGGAGCAGATGCGGGCGGACGGTGAGC
The DNA here is from genome assembly GCF_002114135.1 of Microbacterium sp. LEMMJ01. NCBI lineage: Bacteria > Bacillati > Actinomycetota > Actinomycetes > Micrococcales > Microbacteriaceae > Microbacterium > Microbacterium sp. LEMMJ01. The sequence continues at coordinate 86,658 of NZ_NCTV01000015.1, read as the reverse complement.
TCGCCGACGACTGCGACCCGAAGGATCTCGTCCAGCAGATCATGGAGCTCGGCAGCGACGACCGCCTGGGTGTGATGCTGATGAGCGAGATCCGCATCCGCGCCCTGCGCGATCCGCAGTTCGGCGAGGCGTACCTCGCCCAGGAGCGCGAGATGGTGGCGAGCATCGCGCGCATCGTGGAGGACATCGTGGAGGCGGCGGGCACGCTGCGTCTCCGGCTGCCCGCGACCGATGCGGCGCGCATGCTCATGATCCTCTGGGAGGGCATGACGGTCCGCGGTGCCATGGCCGGTCGTGACGACGCGGCCCTGCGGCACTCCGGCGGCGAGGAGCTCGGGCGGCTCGTGGAGCTCCTCGTCGAGTCCTAGGCGCTGCGGGCTGCGAGCAGCTCGTGGTGGCAGCGGGCCAGTCGGGCCAGCCACCACTCCCGACGCTCGTCCGCGGCGGCGAGCCGGGTGAGCGCTGCCGGGTCGGGGGACAGGCGCCCCACCGGGATCGCGCCGTCCACGGGGCGGAGGTCGGCGACGTCGTCCTGGAACAGGGAGGCCGTGCCCAGACCGCAGTCGTAGTCGAGGGTGGGGAGCGCGGCGGCCAGCGCGGCCCCCTGCGACAGGCCGATCGCGGTGTCCAGGGCGCTGGAGACGACCGCGGGGAGGCCGGCCGCGGTGACGATCTGCAGGGCATGGGTCAGGCCGCCCAGCGGCTGGGCCTTGATGACGACGATGTCCGCCGCGCCCGCGCGTGCGACGGCGAGGGGGTCGCCGGACTTCCGGATGCTCTCGTCCGCGGCGACCGGGATCCCCATGTAAGCGATGCGCCGGCGCAGCTCGACGAGCTCGGGCACCGACGCGCACGGCTGCTCGACGTACTCCAGGTCGAAGGCGCCGAGGGCGTGCACGGCGTGCTCGGCCTCGTCGACGTTCCAGAGGCCGTTCGCGTCGATCCGGATGCGACCCTCCGGCCCGAGCGCCTCGCGGACCGCCTGGACCCGGGCGACGTCGTCCGCCAGCACCTGTCCCGGCTCGGCGACCTTGACCTTCGCGGTCCGGCACCCGGAGAACCGCGCGAGGACCTCGGGCACGCGGGCGGCGTCGACGGCGGGCACGGTGGCGTTGACGCCGACCCGTTCCCGCAGCGGCGCGGGCTGCGGCGCGTAGGCGTAGTCGATCGCGGCGGCGAGCCAGGTCGCGGCCTCGGCATCGTCGTACTCGACGAACGGGGAGAACTCCGCCCAGCCCTCCGGCCCCTCGAACAGCAGGGCCTCCCGGGTGTCGACGCCGCGGAAGCGGGTCTGCATCGGCAGGGCGACGACGCGGGCGGAATCGAGGAGCTCCGTGACGGCGGGGATCATGACCCCATTGTGCGCCACGACCCCTCGACAGGATGTCGCGCGTATATGTGCCGTTGACAATGGTGTGTGACGCACACTACTGTGATCGACATGAACGAGACACTCGACACGCATCTGCAGGAACTGCGCCGCGGCACCGTGGTGCTCGCCTGCCTGCAGCTGCTGCGCACGCCGGAGTACGGGTATGCGCTGCTCGAGCAACTCGAGAGCCGCGGGTTCGCCACCGACGCGAACACGCTCTATCCGCTGCTCCGCCGTCTGGAGAAGCAGGAGTACCTGACGAGCGAGTGGAACACCGACGAGGCCCGGCCCCGCAAGTTCTACCGCACCTCGGAGGCCGGGACCCGGCTGGCCGACACCCTCACCGACGAATGGCGCGCGCTCACCACCGCGATCGCCTCCCTCACCCCCGAGGAGAACTGACATGACCGCGAGCACCCTCACCGAGCGCTACATCAGCGCCACGATCCGCAGCCTCGCGCCGGATACGCAGGACGAGGTCCGCGCCGAACTCGAAGCCGCCATCGCCGATGCCGTCGACGCGCGGCGGGAACAGGGCGAGAGCCCGGAGGAGGCGGAGCGCGCCGTCCTCACCGACCTCGGCGACCCGGGCATCCTCGCCGCCGGATACGCCGACCGCCCGCTGCACCTCATCGGCCCTCGGTACTACCTCACCTGGTGGCGGCTGCTGAAGCTGCTCCTGTTCATCGTGCCGCCGTTCGCCGCTGTCGGGGTCGCGATCGGGCAGCTGATCACCGGCGGCGGACCTGGTGAGGTCATCGGCGCGGTCGTCTCGGTCACGCTGTCGGTGATCGTGCACCTGTGCTTCTGGGTCACGCTCGTCTTCGTCGTGCTGGAGCGCACCGGCGCCGACACCGGCGTGCGATGGAACGTGGACCAGCTTCCGGAGCCGACGGAGCACGGGGCCGCCCGCGCCGACGTGATCGCCTCGCTCGTGTTCCTCCTCGCCGGCATCGGCGCGATCGTGTGGGACGCGACGCTCGGATTCTTCCCGACCGGCGGCGACCCCATCCCGATCCTGGCGCCCGCGCTCTGGCCGGTGGGCATCGGCATCCTCCTCGCGCTCATGATCGCGGAGGCCGTCCTGGCCGTCGCCGTGTACGCGCGTCGGCGGTGGACCGTCGCCGCGGCCGTCGTGAACACCGTCCTCGCCGTCGCCTTCGCCGTGTGGGCCCTCACCCTGCTCCTGCAGGGCGAGCTCCTCAACCCGGCCTTCCTGGAGTTCGTGTTCACGGACAACGGGGTGGATGCCGACACGATGCGCGTGCTCACGGTGATCACCGGCGTCGGCCTGGTGGCCTTCCCGGCCTGGGACATCGTCGACGGGTGGATGAAGACGGCGCGTGCCCGGGGAATAGGCTGAAGACCGTGACCGATGCCTTCGTCTCCGACCTGTTCGATCCCGCCGAGTGGGAGCTGGCGCCCGGCGCCGAGCACTACACCGACATCACGGCGCACGTGAGCCGCGACGGCGGGGTCGCCCGCATCGCCTTCCACCGACCCGAGGTGCGCAACGCCTTCCGCCCGCACACGGTGGACGAGCTCTACCGGGCGCTCGACATCGCGCGACAGGACGCGCGGATCGGGGCGGTGCTGCTGACCGGAAACGGACCGAGCGCGAAGGACGGCGGCTGGGCGTTCTGCTCCGGCGGTGATCAGCGCATCCGCGGCCGCGACGGGTACAAATACTCGGACGCCGAGACCGCCGTCGTCAGCGGAGCGTCCGCGGCGGCTGTCGGGCGTCTGCACATCCTCGAGGTGCAGCGGCTCATCCGGTTCATGCCGAAGGTCGTCATCGCCGTGGTCCCCGGGTGGGCGGCGGGTGGCGGGCACTCGCTGCACGTGGTGTGCGACCTGACAATCGCGTCGGCCGAGCACGCGCGCTTCAAGCAGACGGATGCCGACGTCGGCAGCTTCGACGCGGGATACGGCTCCGCCTACATGGCCCGGCAGACGGGACAGAAGTTCGCGCGGGAGGTGTTCTTCCTCGCCGAGGAGTACTCGGCGCAGCGGGCCTACGAGGCGGGGGCCGTGAACCGCGTGGTGCCGCACGCCGAACTCGAGCGCGAGGCGCTGAAGATGGCGCGCACCGTGCTGACGAAGTCGCCGACGGCGATCCGGATGCTCAAGTTCGCCTTCAACGCCGTCGACGACGGGCTCGTCGGGCAGCAGGTGTTCGCGGGCGAGGCCACCCGCCTCGCGTACGGCACGGACGAGGCCGTGGAGGGGCGGGATTCGTTCCTCGAGAAGCGCGCCCCCGATTGGTCGTCCTTCCCCTGGCACTACTGAGCCGGAGAGACGATCGTGAACGCCCTCATCCCGACCGACGCGGAAGACACCGTGCTCCTGCGGGAGGCGCTGCTCCGAGCTCTCGACGAGGGACCGGCTCTCGGCTTCGGCATGCTCGCCGACGCTCCGGCGGAGGTGGACGACGGCATCGCCGCAGTGATCGCGACCTCCGGATCCAGCGGCGTCCCGAAGCGGGTGGCGCTGAGCGGCGAGGCCCTGCGGGCGAGTGCGGAGGCCACCGCCGCCCGGATCGGCAGCGGTCGCTGGCTGCTCGCCCTGCCGGCCGGCTACGTCGCGGGGCTGCAGGTGATGGTGCGCTCGATCCTCGCGGGCACGGAGCCGACCCGGATCGAGGGACGGTTCACACCGCGGGCGTTCGCCGAGGCCACGCGGAGCATGCGCCACGCCACGACCGCGGGCGTCCTCCCGGCCCTGTACACCTCCCTCGTCCCGGCGCAGATCGCGACGCTGCTCGACGCGAGCGCCGAGCCGGGTGTGCTCGCGGCGCTGCAGGCGTATGAGGCCATCCTCGTCGGGGGTCAGGCGCTCCCGGAGCCGCTGCGGGAGCGGGCGGCCGACCTCGGGGTCCGTCTCGTGCGGACCTACGGCTCGACGGAGACCAGCGGCGGCTGCGTGTACGACGGCGTCCCGCTCGACACCGTGAACGTCCGGGCGGTCGACGGCGAGCTGCGGATCGCCGGCCCCATGCTCGCGGAGGGCTATCTGGGCGACCCGGCGCTGACCGCGCGCACCTTCGCGCGGGACGAGCACGGCATCCGCTGGTACCGGACGGGCGACCTCGGGCTCCTCGAGGACGGCGTGGTGCGCGTGCACGGTCGCGCGGACAACGTGATCGTGTCGGGCGGCATCAACATCTCGCTCGACCGGGTGGAGCGCATCGTCCGCGCCGTGCCCGGGCTGCATCAGGCCGTGGTCGTGGCTGTCGACGACGAGCGCTGGGGGGAGGCCTCGGTCATCGTCGCGGCACGCGGGGAGGCCCTGCGGCGCAGCGAGTCCGAGCAGCTCGCCCAGGCCAGGGAAGCGGTGGCCGGCGAGATCGGCGCGCACGCGCGTCCGTCCCGCCTGATCCTCGTGGACGAACTCGACGTCCTCTCCTCCGGCAAGCCCGACCGCGAGGCGATCCGCCGGATGGTCTCCGCGCTCTAGCCCGTCGACCCACCCCTTTCGCGCCGCCCCGGCCCTTTGCGGCCGTCCGGAAGGGGCCGGGACACACGGAAAGGGGTGGGTCGACGGGAGTGCCAGACTGAGGGCATGGCCTCGTACACGCATGGACACCACGAATCCGTCCTCCGCTCGCACAGTGTGCGGGACATCGCGAACTCGGCGGCCTACCTTCGACCGCACCTCACGGCAGAGACCCGGCTCCTCGACGTGGGAGCGGGGCCCGGATCGATCACGGTGGACTTCGCGGGTGTGGTCGCGCACGTCACGGCGACCGAGATCGACGACGCCGCGCTGGCTCTCTCCCAGGACCTCGCCACCGCGCGAGGCGTCACGAACATCGCCTTCTCCGTCGAGGACGTGCACGCGCTGAGCTTCGCCGACGACTCCTTCGACGTCGTGCACGCGCACCAGGTGCTGCAGCACGTCGCCGATCCGGTGCAGGCACTGCGGGAGATGCGCCGCGTCGCGAAGCCCGGGGGACTCATCGCCGCCCGCGACGCCGACTACGCGGGCTTCCTGTGGTTCCCGGTCCTGCCGGAGCTCGACCGGTGGCTCGCGCTGTACCGCGCCGCCGCCCGGGCGAACGGCGGAGAGCCGGATGCCGGCCGCCGCCTCCTGGCCTGGGCACGCGCCGCGGGCTTCGAAGACGTCACGGCGACCGCGTCGACCTGGTGCTATGCGACGCCGTCCGAGCGCGCCTGGTGGGGCGGGATGTGGGCCGACCGCATCCTGGAGTCGGCGCTCGCCCGGCAGCTCGTGGACGAGGGGATGGCATCCGCGGCCGACCTGCAGGAGATCAGCGACGCCTGGAAGCGCTGGGCCGACGACGGCGACGGCTGGTTCCTCGTGCCGCATGGGGAGATCCTCGCCCGCACCTGACGGATACATCCCGCGACGGATGCCGCGCCCGAGCCGCTCGCGTAGCGTGGGGGAGTGATCCGTCCGCTGTCCCGTACCGGCCTCGTCCTCGACATCGTCGGGGCGGTGCTGCTGTTCGCGCTCCTCACGCCGCTCGGTGTCGTGTTCTATGCGCCCCAGCCGGACGTGGCCGGGTCTTCCGCGGTCAACGTCATCGGTCTGATCTCGTCGTCGGTGTTCCTGTTCGGCGGTGTCGCGATCGGTCGTCTGGCCCCCGGTCTCGCGCTCGCCGCGGCCTGGGCCGGAGCCGTCGTGCAGATGCTCGCCGGGTTCGGGCCGCTGCCGACCGACTTCGCGATCCTCCTCGTGCTGTACGCGACCTCCGCGTGGGGCACCCGCCGCGTGCTCTGGTGGGGGTTCGGATCGGTGATCGTCGGCGGCATCGTCGCCGCGCTGTACATGGTCGTCGTCGGGGGCGTCATGTTCGGCTCCGGCAGCGGCTGGGAGCTCGTGACCGGAGGCACCCTGCTCGTCGCGGCCTCCATCATGGCGCTGGGGTTCGCGTGGGTGTGCGGCCTCCTCTGGCGGGTCGTGCTGCGCAACCGGCGCACGCGTTCGGCGCAGCTGCAGGCCGAGGCCCTGGCCGCCGAGGAGCAGGAACGGGTGCGCATCGCGCGGGACATGCATGACGTCGTGGCCCACTCGCTCGCCGTCGTCATCGCCCAGGCCGACGGTGCCCGCTATGCCGCGGCGGTGAAGCCGGAGATCGCGACGGAGGCCCTCGGCACGATCGCGCAGACCGCCCGCGGAGCCCTGAGCGACGTGCGGATGCTCCTCACCCAGCTCCGTCATCGTCAGGGCGACGGTCCGCAGCCGACCCTCGCCGATCTCGAGACGCTGTTCGCCCAGGTGCGCCAGGCCGGCATCGAGCCGCGGGTCACGGTCGACCCCATGCCTCCGGGGGAGCCGCCGGGGGCCATCCAGCTCGCGGTCTACCGGATCCTCCAGGAGGCGCTGACGAACGCGATCCGCCACGGCGACGGCGCGGTGGACGTGCATCTCGCGTGGCTCCCGGATCGCGTCGACATCGAGGTCCGCAACACCGTCTCGCCCGAGTCGACGCCGGGGACCCCCGGGGGACACGGGCTCATCGGCATGCGCGAGCGCGCCCAGCTCGTGGGCGGTAGTCTGCAAGCCGAGCGCCGTGGTGCGCAGTTCGTCGTCCAGAGCAGCCTTCCGATCGGAGCCCCGCAGTGATCAGAGTCGTGCTGGTGGACGACCAGGCGCTGTTCCGGGCCGGTATCCGCATGCTCGTGGCCTCCCAGCCGGACCTCGAGGTCGTGGGGGAGGCGGGCAACGGGCGCGAGGCTCTCGACGTGGTCGCCGCGACCCGGCCGGACGTGGTGCTCATGGACATCCGGATGCCGGTCATGGACGGGCTGACCGCGACCGCGGAGATCCTGTCCCGCCCGGAACCCCCGCGCATCGTGATGCTGACCACGTTCGACCTCGACGAGGCGGCGGCGCGGGCGATCCGGCAGGGGGCGAGCGGCTTCCTCCTCAAGGACGCCGATCCGGAGTTCCTGCTCGCCGCGATCCGGACCGTGCACGCGGGGTCCAGCGTGATCGCGGCCTCGGCGACCCGGGAGCTGTTCGAGCACTTCGCGGAGGCTCCGAAGCCCGTGCCGCCGCAGTACGCCGAGCTGACGGAGCGGGAGCGGGAGATCTTCGCGCTCGCCGCCCGGGGTCTGTCGAACGCCGAGATCGCCGCGCGGGAGTTCCTCAGCGAGGCCACGGTGAAGACCCACATCAGCCGCATCCTCACGAAGCTCGCGCTCCGCGACCGCGTGCAGCTCGTCGTGTTCGCTTTCGAGCACGGCCTCGCCTGACGCCGACCCACCCCCTTCCGTTCGACCCGGCCCCTTGCGGCGGTCCGTAGAGGGGTGGGAGGAACGCAAGGGGGTGGGCCGGGAGGACGCGGGATCATCCTCCCGATGTAGCGGGATGCTTCCGGCGGGCGACGCGACGAGCGGGAGTGCGGAAATAGCGTCGTGGACATGGAGATCACGACCACCGACCTCGGGCTCGCCGCCCGCGTCCAGCACCTGAAGAAGACCTACGGCTCGGGCGAGGGCACCGTCCGCGCGCTCGACGACGTGAGCGTCGGCATCCGCCGCGGACAGTTCACTGCCATCATGGGTCCGTCCGGCTCGGGCAAGTCCACCCTCATGCACATCATGGCCGGCCTCGACAGCCCGACGGAGGGGCGGGCGTGGATCGGCGACACCGAGATCACGGGTCTCGGCGACCTCGACCTGACCATCCTGCGCCGCCGCCGCGTGGGGTTCATCTTTCAGGCGTTCAACCTCGTCCCCACGCTCGACGCCCTCGGCAACATCCTGCTGCCGTTCGAGCTCGACGGCCGCCGCCCCAGCGCCATCGAGCGGGCACGGATCGACGGGCTCATCGAGACGCTCGGCCTCGGCAAGCGCCTCGGGCACCGGCCGCACCAGCTCTCGGGAGGGCAGCAGCAGCGCGTCGCCATCGCCAGGGCCCTCGCCACCGCCCCCGACCTCGTGTTCGCGGACGAGCCCACGGGCAACCTCGACTCCCAGACCGGACGGGAGGTGCTGCGCCTGCTCGCGGCCGCCAGTCGGGAGCACGGCCAGTCCATCGCGATGGTCACGCATGACGCGATCGCGGCGAGCCACGCCGACCGGGTGCTCTACCTCGGCGACGGCCGGATCGTGGCGGATCACCCGCGGCAGACCGCGGAGCAGATCTCGGCCTACATGCTCGCCGCGGAGGTGTCGGCATGACCGCGCTCGCCACGGTCGTCCCGGAGACGCGGACGACCGGACCCCGGCTGGCCTGGCTCCGCGACCGCGGCATGGGCGCGAGCGTCCTCGTCGCCGCGCTCTCGTCCGCGTTCGGCGTCTTCCTCGTCGAGATCACGGCCTACATCGGCGCCGTGCTCCAGGCCGATCCGTTCATCGGCGACAGCGGCACGCTCGCGGTCGTCGTCGCGATCCTGTCGGTGCTGCTCACCGCCGTCGCGATGTACGTGGCCGCGATCGTCACGGCGAACACGTTCTCGACGATCATCGCGGGCCGCACCCGGCAGATCGCGCTGATGCGTCTCATCGGGGCGACCGCGCGCTCGCAGCGGGCGCAGGTCGGCCGGCAGGGGCTCGTCGTCGGGCTCCTCGGCGCGGGCCTCGGCCTTCTCGCCGGATTGCTCCTCTCCGCGGCGGCCGTCCAGCTCGGCGGGCAGCTCGTCGCCACCTCGCCGTCGTCCTTCTCGCTCGCCCAGCCCGCTCTCGCCCTTCCGGCGGTCGGTGTCGCGCTCACCACCTGGGCGGCCGCCTGGGTGGGGTCGCGGCACGTGCTCGCGGTGACGCCGCTGCAGGCTCTGGGCGGTGCCGTCGAGCGCACCCGTGACGAGGTCTCCGGGCGCAAGGGTCGCCATGTCGGGGCCTGGGTGCTGCTGATCTCCGGCGCGGCTCTGCTCGCGGGCGGCGTCGTCCTCGGACTCGTCACACCGCTCGGTGTCGTGGTCGCGTTCTTCGGCGGCATCCTCTCCTTCACCGGGCTCGCCCTGGGATCCGTGCTGTTCATGCCGCCGGTGCTCCGCCTCGTGGGGCGCCTGTTCGGCTCGAGCGCGACCGCCCGACTTGCGGCCGAGAACGCCCTGCGGTACCCGGAGCGGTCGTCGCGGATGGCCATCGGCGTCGTCATGGGCGTGACCCTGGTGACGATGTTCGCAGTGGCGCTGGAGTCGTCGAAGCGCCTGATGACCAGCCAGACCACGGAGGAGATCCCGGCGGAGTTCTTCGCGCCGTACGACGCCTTCGCGGCCATCATGATGGTGCTCGTCGCCGTCTCGGCCGTGATCGCAGCCGTCGGCCTCGTCAACCTCCTCACCATCGGCGTCGTGCAGCGGCGCCGCGAGCTCGGACTGCTGCGCTCGATCGGTCTGTCCAACCGCCAGGTGCGCCGCATGGTGCTGCTGGAGGCGACGCACATCACGGTGGCGGCGACCCTCACCGGTCTCCTGCTCGGGGTGCTCTACGGGTGGATCGCGGCCCAGTCGCTGCTCGGCTCCGTTCCGGTCCTGCCGGAGTTCACGCCCGCCGGGCTGATCGCCCCGCAGGTGCCGTGGCTTCCCGTGGTGATCATCATCGCCGCGACCGCGCTGCTCACGCTCGTGGCCGCCGCGACGCCGACCCGGCTGGCGACCAGGGTGGCTCCGGTCGAGGCACTCGCGGCGGACTGACGGCTCTAGGCTGGACGGATGCCGTCGCCGTTCGATCAGTCCCCGTACCAGGTCCGACTCGACTGGGGGGTGTCCGGGCTCGCCCGTCTCGCCCCGGCCGACGTCGTCGTGGTGATCGACGTCCTCCGGTTCTCCTCGACGGTCGCCGATGCGGTGGCCGCGGGAGCGGAGATCGAGCTGGCCGGAGCGCTCGACTGGTCGCGGAACGGGGCGGCGGTGGCAGCCGCCGCCCCGGCCGGGGCCACGGTCGTGCTGGGCTCGATCCGCAACGCCGGTGCCGTGGCCAGGGCCGTGCAGGTGGAGCAGGAACGCCGCCAGGGCCGCACCTCGGTCGCGCTCGTCCCGGCCGGCGAGCTCGATGCCTCGGGGGAGCTGCGCGTCGCCGTGGAGGACCAGCTCGGGGCCGGAGCGATCGCGGCGGCGCTCACCGATCTCGGCATCGACCACACGGCACCGGACGCCGCCGTGGCCGCAGAGGGCTTCCGCGCGTTGCGGCGTGCGCTGAAGCACCTGATCGGGGCGACGGGCTCCGGACGCGAGCTGCAGGCCGGGGTCTCCGCGACCGATCGCATCCGGGCCGCCGGACTGGTGCCGACCAGCACCGCGGACGCCGCCGTCCTGGACGCGGTGGACGCCGTCCCCGTTCTGCGCGGCGGGCGGTTCACGCGCTTCGAGTGAGCACGCGATCCGCGTAGGGTCGAGGAATGAGGTTCCTCCCCGCTCTCCTCGTCGACGCCGTCCTCGTCCTCGTCTTCGCCGCCATCGGTCGCGCCTCCCACCAGGAGGACCCGGCAGGGTTCCTCCTCACGGCGTGGCCGTTCCTCGTGGCCCTGCTGGTGGGGCACGCCGCTGCGCTGCTGCTCCCCGCACGGCCGCGGCGGCCGTGGTCGCTGCCGTGGGGCGCGGTGGTGTGGGTGGTGACGGTCGTCGTCGGCATGCTGCTGCGCCTGCTCAGCGGAGACACCGCGGAGGTGCCCTTCGTCATCGTGGCGACGCTCGTGCTCGGCGTGTTCCTGCTCGGCTGGCGTGGTCTCACCGCGCTCGTTCGTCGACGCCGCAGCCACCGCGAGACCGCAGCCGGGACCGAGACGGAGTCCGGGCTGACCCCGTCGACCGAACCCGCGGCACATCGAGACGCGGCCGCCGGTCAGGCACCCTCGGACGCGGAGGAGGACGCCGCGCCTGCTGAGGAGGACGCCGCGCCGGCCGAGGAGGACGCCTCCGTGTCCGAAGAGCAGCCGCGCTCCGGCGGTTCAGCCGTCTGAGCAGGCGACCCCGCTCCCTCGGCCCTCAGCGCGGGGCCTGCGCGGCGAGGCGGGCGTCGGTCGTGATCTCGCGACGCGTCCAGGCGAAGAGGTGCTGGGCATCGAACGTGCGGGAGCAGCGGGCGCAGGACGTGGCCCGGCTCGGGCGGCGGTGTCGATACGTGACGTGACCGGCCGGGCAGCGGCCGACCCACGGAGCGAGCTCGACGGCGGTCTCCCCGCGGTGCGTCGTGCCGCCGACATAGCCCAGGTCGCGCGCCACGCGCTTCCAGGTGGGGCCATGGGCGGCCTGGTGTCCGGCGAGGGCGTGGGCCACCTCGTGCAGGAGCACCTGGTGGATCTCGTCGTCCTCGAAGCGGGCGGCGAGATACCGCGACACGGTGATGCGCTTGCGCGTGTAGTCGCACTGGCCGGCGCGACGCTTGGCATGGTCGAAGTCGAACGACCAGCTGTCGTCGAGATGCAACCGGATCAGTGCCTCGCCCCAGACGCGCACGCGGTCAAGTTCCGCCATGCGCTCAGGCTAAGGCATGCCGCGGACACTCGGGCGCAACGACGTCAGCCGGCGACGAGCTGCGCCGGACGACGGCGCTCCACGGCCTCGATGGCGAGGAGCACGGTCTCCAGCTCCCGGTCCTCCGCGCCGGACTCGCGCCGCAGGAACAGCGACTGCTTGAAGCTCTCCCGCGCGGTCTCGTAGTCCTCGGCGTCGTAGGCGTTCTTGCCGTGGTGCTGATAGGCGAAAGCGGCGATCGACAGCCAGCGCTGCCCCTCCGCCTCCGCGGCGCACGTGGCCAGCTCCTGCTCGGCGGCGGCGTATGCGCCCCGGTACTGCAGGATCGTCGCGTGCAGCACCCGGGCGCGGAGCACGTCCTTGCGGGTACCGGCCATCCGGGCCTGCCGCACGGCTTCGTCGGCGAGCGCGAGGGCGTCGTCGAGGCGTCCCAGCACCTTCAGCAGCCAGACCCGCTCCAGCAGGGCGGGAAGGCTGCGCTGCTCCTCGATCTCGGCCAGGCGTGCCGCGCACTCGTCGAGATCGACCTGTTCGCGGAGGCTCTCCCGGTCGTATCCCCGGATCAAACTCATTGCTCTCCTTCCGCGCGTCCCCGCACCTGTCCCCGTCCAGTCTGCCTGCCGCTTCCGCGCTCCTCGGGGCGGCGCGCCCGATCAGCGCAGGAACAGCGAGGCATCGGGTCGCGGGGACGCGACGGCGTCGGCGTCCGTGACGATCCGGGCGCCCTGGAGGAAGGCGCGGGCCTCGTCCCCCTGGGCGATCTTCGCGGGATGCGGACCCGCGGCGAGCATCCGGGGCAGCCACTCCGTCGGGAGAGGAGCGGCGGACGCCGCGACCACGAGGTTGCCGAACCGGCGGCCCTTGAGCACCTGGGTGTCGGCGAGGATCCCGATCTCCGGGAGCACCTCGGCGATGGTCGCGGCCTGTCGGCGGGCGAACGCGAGACCGGGACCGTCGGCGACGTTGACGAGCAGGACGCCGCCGGGGGCGAGCAGCGCGGCGAGCTCCCGGTAGAACTCGACGCTCGTGAGGTGGGCGGGTGTCTGCGCGCCCGAGTACACATCCGAGACGACGAGGTCGCACGCGCCGTGCAGGGCCGCCGGAAGCTTCCGGACCCCCTCCCTCGCATCGCCGATGCGCAACCGGATGGCCGCCCCCTTCGGCAGGGGGAGGTGCTCGCGGACGAGCTGCACCAGCGGGGCCTCCAGTTCGATGACCTGCTGGCGTGACCCGGGGCGGGTCGCGTCGATGTAGCGGGGGATGGTGAGGGCCCCGGCGCCGAGGTGCACCGCGGTGAGCGGCCCGGGGTGCAGCTGGTCGATCACCGCCCCCATCCGCACGATGTACTCGAAGTGCAGGTGCGTGGGGTCGTCGAGGTCGACGTGCGATTGGGGGGTGTCGTCCACGACGAGCTCGTAGCCGCTCGTGAACTCCGACGGGACGATGCGGGCGAGGCCGCCGTGGTCGAGGCGGGTCTGCGGGTGCTCGGCGTCCCGTGATCGCGTCCGTCCCATGCCGTCGAGCCTACGCCGCGGCCGCGGTGGTCAGCGCTGGTTGCCCACCGCGCAGGTCTCCTGCTCGAGGGTCTGCCCCGACACCTCCGGCGGGAGCGTCGCGCGCGCGTCCGGCGTGGCGCTCGCCTCGGGAGTGGATTCCGTCTCCGGCGTCTCCGGCGCCGTGGGCGCGGGGGTGACCAGCTCCACGCCGCGGTGCGTCGTCACGTCGCCGGTGAGCTGGAGCGGCTGTCCGGCCCGCGCCGCGTCCCACAGCGCGGCCGCGGCCTCCTCGTCCGGCACGACCTTGTCGTCGTCGAACGGATCGGCGATGTTCGGGTACTGCACGAACACGAAGTCGCTGAAGTTCACATCCTTGAGGGCGAGTGCGAGCTGGGCCAGGCGCAGCGGGTCGGCGAGCTCGTCGCTGGGATCGATGTTGTCGGCGATGGCGTTCGTCAGTCGCAGCACCTTGGGGATGTCGGTCAGAGTGTCCTCGCTGAGCACCTTCTTGGCCAGCCGTGACATGTACTGCTGTTGGTTGGAGATGCGCGCGAGGTCGCTCTCGTCCCCCACGCCGTGCCGGGTGCGGATGAACTGGAGGGCCTCCACGCCCGAGACCGTCCGCAGGCCCGCCGGCCAGTCGATGCCGGTGTGACGATCGCGGATGCCGTCGCCGGCGATGCAGACCTCGACGCCGCCGATCGCGTCGGTGACGGCCATGACACCGTCGAAGCTGATCTTGGCGGCGAACTCCACCGGGATGTCGCCCAGTTCGCTCACGGTCTTCGCGATGCAGGAGAGGCCGGCGTGCTCGAACAGCGCGTTCATCGACGCCTTCTCCATGGCGGACGCGACGGAGCCGTCCTCGCGGGTGCACTCGGGTACGGGGACGCCGAGGTCGCGGGGGAGGGAGACGACGGTCACGTTCCGGGGCGCCGCCGAGACGTGCACGAGGAGGTTGACGTCGTTGCGGCTCCGGCCGTCGGCTTCGGCGCAGCGTTCGTCGAAGAGCGCGGTCGCCTTCGGGCCGCACTCGTCCGTCCCCACGATGAGGATGCTGAAGGCCTTGTCGTCGGGATACGCGCCGAGCGTGGGCGGGTCGACCTGCGGGGCGCCCTCCAGGGTGACGGCGCCGTCGCCCACCCGGTTGAACACGTCCCACACGAGGAATCCCGCGACCGCCGCGGTGGAGACGAGGACGACGGCGAGCCCGATCCCGAGGCCCCGCAGGACCCGGGAGGTCCGGCCGCGCGTCGACGGCGGTGCGTGCCGGGGGAGCGGAGAGCGGTCGGCGTCTGATCCACGGCGGGGCATGCGGGGAGCCTACCCCGGAGGCCTGATGTTACGGGGGTATGACGATTCTGGGAGGAACTTGCAGGGAATTAGTTAGTCGTGAATACTTTTTCCTATCCCCGGTACGCACCCGATGCACACCTGGACTTTCAAAGAGGAGATCCCCCCATGCACAAGCGCATTCTTCCGGCGGTGGCGCTCGGCGCCGCTGCCACGATCGCTCTGGCCGGCTGCGCCGGCGGCAGCGGCGACAACGGCTCGACCAATGGCGAGGGCCAGGAGCTGACGGTCTGGATCATGAAGGGGACCAACCCCGACGCGACCGCCTTCTACGACAAGGTGTCGGACGCCTTCGAGGAGGAGACCGGCGCGAAGGTCACCATCGAGGAGATCCAGTGGGCCGACGCCCACGACCGCTTCGTCACCTCGATCGCCGGCGGCACAACCCCGGACATCGCCGAGACCGGCACCACCTGGACCGCGGAGTTCGCCGACGCCGGCGCGCTCCTCCCGCTCGACGAGTACGTCGACGCCGAGGACGGCCTGCGTGACGACCTCGTCGAGGGCCTCGCGGTCGCGGGCACCTACGAGGACGAGCTCTACGGCATGCCGTGGTACGCCGGTGTCCGCTCCATCGTCTACCGCACCGACGTCTTCGAGGAGCTCGGTCTCGAGGCTCCGAAGACCTGGGACGACATCGTCGCCGCCGGTGAGGCCATCAAGGCCGCCAAGCCCGACATGCTGCCCTTCCCCGTCGCGGGTGACGCCGAGTTCCAGGTCTACCCCTGGGTCTGGGGCGCCGGCGGCGAGATCGCCACGAAGGACGGCGACACCTGGACCAGCGAGCTCGACAGCGCCGAGTCGCAGGCCGGCATCGAGTTCTACACGGGCCTGGCCACCGAGCACGGCTTCTCGTCGGCCGGTGCGACCACGTGGAAGGAGAC
The DNA here is from genome assembly GCF_002114135.1 of Microbacterium sp. LEMMJ01. NCBI lineage: Bacteria > Bacillati > Actinomycetota > Actinomycetes > Micrococcales > Microbacteriaceae > Microbacterium > Microbacterium sp. LEMMJ01. The sequence goes on along the minus strand of NZ_NCTV01000015.1, from coordinate 71,166 downwards.
CGACCTCCGGGACGCCTTCACGCAGGGCAACGTCGCGATGATGCTCTCCGGCTCGTGGACGCCGAACGCGCTCATCGAGGCCAACCCCGAGCTCGAGGGCAAGATCGGCGCGGCCGTGATCCCCGGCCAGGACGGCGGCATCGCTCCGTCCGTGCTCGGCGGCTCGCACCTGTCGGTGTTCAACACCACGAAGAACGCCGACCTCGCGTGGGAGTTCGTCAAGCTCATGACCACCGGTGAGTTCGCCGAGCAGTGGTCCGACGAGACCGGCTACTTCCCGGGCGTCCAGTCCGCGATGGAGGAGGCCCTCGCCTCGACCGACCCGCTCGTCGCTCCGTTCGCCGAGCAGATGGTCGACGGCGGCGCGTCCGTCCCGGTCACGCCGAACTTCGGCGCCGTGCAGGCGAAGAAGACCACCAACGCCATGATCCAGGCCATCCTCAGCGGGCAGAAGGACGTCGCGACCGCGACGAAGGACGCCGCCGCCGAGATGACCGAACTGCTCAACCAGTAAGGAACCATTCCTTCCATGTCGATGGTGCAAGCGCCACTGCCGGCCACGAAGGCGGAGCCCTCCTCCGCCTCCGTGGCCGGCGGCCGGAAGCGTCGCGGTCTCTCGATCGTCACGGCCCGCCCCTGGCTCCTCCTCGCCCCCGGGCTGATCATCCTCGCGGGGCTCATGCTCTGGCCGCTCGTGCAGGTGTTCCTCTACTCGCTGCAGGACTACGGTCTGCGCGAGATCAACACCGGTGAGAGCAACTGGATCGGGCTGGCCAACTACGCCGAGGCGCTCACCAATCCGACCCTGTGGACGGTGGTGCTCCCCAACACGGTCGGCTTCGCCGCCGTCGCGGTGTTCACCACCGTCGCACTCGGAACCCTCGTGGCGCTGCTGCTGGCGCGCCTGGGTACCGTGTGGCGCACCATCGTCTCCAGCTGCATCATGGTCGCGTGGGCGATGCCCGCCGTGACCGGCACGTACGTCTGGACCTTCATCTTCGATGCCGACCGCGGCATCTTCAACAGCGTCCTGCAGGACCTCGGCCTCATCGACGGCCAGGTCAACTGGTTCACCAACCAGTGGTCGTTCTACGCGATCGTGCTGCTGAACGTCGTCCACCACGGCTTCCCGTTCGTGGCCATCACCGTGCTCGCCGGGCTCCTGGGCGTCTCGAAGGAGATGCTCGAGGCGGCGGCGCTCGACGGGGCCGGCGCGTGGCGCCGCTTCTGGAAGATCATCTTCCCGACGCTCAAGCCCGTCTTCTCCGTCGTCATCATCCTGTCGACGATCTGGGACTTCAAGGTCTTCGCGCAGGTGTACCTCATGCCCGGCGGCAGCGGCGGCAACCGTCAGGTGCTCAACCTCGGCGTGTGGTCGTACGTGGAGTCGTTCGGTCAGAACCGGTACGGATTCGGTGCCGCGCTCGCGGTGCTGCTGACCCTCGTCCTGATCGGCATCACGATCGTCTACATCCGCTCCCTCATGAAGGAGGACGAGCTGTGAACCCCCGCCCCAGGCTCCGGTCGCGGATCGGACTCGGCATCGGCGTCGCCGCCGTCCTCGTCTTCACGCTGTTCCCCGTCTACTGGATGGTCTCCAGTGCGTTCGACGCCAAGGCCTCCAGCGGTGGGCAGTCGCTCCTCCCGCAGGAGTTCACGTGGGACAACTTCGCCTTCGTGCTCACGGAGGGCGGCTTCGGCACGTACCTGCGCAACTCGGCGATCGTGGCCCTCGTCACGGTGCTCGTCAGCGCCATCGTCTGCCTGCTCGCGGCGGTCGCCGTCGCGCGCTTCCGCTTCAAGTTCCGCACCACGGTGCTGATGATGATCCTCGTGGTGCAGATGGTGCCGCTCGAGGCGCTGGTCATCCCGCTGTTCCTCCAGGTGAAGAGCCTCGGTCTGCTCAACAGCATCATCGGCCTGATGGTCGTCTACGTGGCGCTGTCGCTCGCGTTCGGCATCTGGATGCTGCGCGGCTTCGTCGCGGCCGTCCCGGTCGAGCTCGAAGAGGCCGCCTACATCGACGGCGCGAGCTGGTGGCGGATGTTCCGCTCCATCCTGCTGCCGCTCGTGATGCCCGGTCTCGTCGCCACGAGCATCTTCAGCTTCATCACGGCGTGGAACGAGTTCATCTTCGCCATGACGATCCTCGGCGCGCAGACCGACCAGTACACGGTCTCGATCGGCCTCAAGTCGTTCTTCGGCCTGTACTCCAACGACTGGGGCAGCATCATGGCCGCCTCGACGATCATCACCGTGCCCGTCATGATCTTCTTCGTCATCGTGCAGCGCCGGCTCTCCGCCGGCATGGTCGCGGGGGCGGTGAAGGGATGACCGACGAGCTCGAGCGCCTCGCGAACGGCGTGCTCTGGCCCGGATTCCTCGGCACCACGGCCCCCGCCTGGCTCGTGGAGGAGCTGCGCGACGGCCTGGCCGGTGTCGTGTACTTCGGCCAGAACGTCGGCGAGGGACTGCCCGCGCTGAGCGCGCAGATCCTGGACGCGAACCCGGACGCCCTGATCGGCGTCGACGAGGAGGGCGGCAGCGTCACGCGCCTGGAGTCCGGGAGCGGCTCCACCCTCCCCGGTGCCGCGCAGCTCGGCACCCTCGACGACGTCGTCGCATCGGAGCGGACCGGGGCGGAACTCGCCCGCCGCGTGCGCGCCGTCGGTGCGAACGTCGTGCTCGGTCCGGTCGCCGACGTCAACACCGACCCGCGCAACCCCGTCATCGGCGTGCGCTCGTTCGGGTCCGATGAGGCGCTGGTGACGCGTCACGTCGTCGCCACGGTCGACGGCATCCAGGACGGCGGGGCGGCCGCGTGCGTCAAGCACTTCCCCGGTCACGGCGACACCCACCTCGACTCCCACCACGCGCTGCCCGAGATCGCGCTCGACGTGGCCGAGTACGAGCGCGTGCACCTCGAGCCGTTCCGCGCCGCCGTGGAGGCGGGGGTGGACGCGATCATGACCGCGCACATCGTCGTCCCCGCGTGGGGCGCGCAGCCGGCCACCCTCAACCCGCGCGTGCTCGGCATGCTGCGGGAGTGGGGCTTCCAGGGCGTCATCATCACCGACGCGCTGGACATGGCCGCGATCCGCGAGACCGTCGGACTCGGCGGGGGCGCCGCCCTCGCTCTGGCCGCCGGCGCCGACCTGCTGTGCATCGGCAACCCCACCAACCCCGGCGAGGCCGCTCTTCCCGACCAGGACCGGCGCGACTTCCTCGCCGCCCGCGACGGGATCGTCGCCGCGCTGCGGGACGGCTCGCTCTCCCGCGAGCGCGTCGAGGAGGCCGCCGCGCGGGTGTCGGCCCTCGCGACCCGGCTGCGCGCGAGCGCGACCTCGGACGAGGAGGCCGCGGCGTTCGACGCCGCCGAGATCGTCCGTCGGTCCGTGTCGCTCTCCGGCGATGCCCCCGAGGCCGCGGAGGCCCTGGCGGTGATCGATGCGCGACGTCGCTCGACGCTCGCGGTGGACAGCGCCGCCTCGTACGTCGCGGAGGCGCTCGCGGGAGACGGCATCCGCGTGCGGCTCGACGTGGCTGCACGGCCCGTGGCCGAGCAGGACGCCGTGATCGACGAGGTCGCCGCGGCGACCGGCACGACGGTCGTCCTCGTGGATCGACCGGATGCGGAGCCGGCGCAGCGGGCGCTGATCGAGCGGACCGCGCTCCGGGACCCGGATGCGGTCGTGGTGAACGTCGGCCTGCCCGTGCAGGAGCCGCTGCCGCTGCCCACCGTCGAGGTCGGCGCCGCCAGCCGGCTCGGCGCCCAGACCGCGCGGGACGCGCTGCTCGGCCGCTTCCGGCCGCGACAGAGGACGACCGCCGCCGGTTGAGACGGGATCAGCGCATGGACGACGACGTTCTGGCCGTGGTGCGGCGCTCCCTCCCCAAGCTCAGCGCGGCGGAGGGACGCGTCGCCGAGAGGATCCTCGGCGACCCCACCCTCGTGGTGGACCTCGCGATCAACGATCTCGCGCAGCTCTGCCAGACCTCGCTGTCGACCGTCGCCCGCTTCGCGCAGTCGCTGGGCTACAGCGGCTACCGGGAGCTGAGGGTCGCCGTCGCGCGGGCGGTCACCTTGGCCCAGGCGCAGCAGGCCCGGTTCGGACTCGACTCCACGGCGATCGACCGCGACGACGGCCCGGCCGCGATCGCCGCGAAGCTCGCGGCCCAGGAGATCGACGCGATCGAGAAGACGGCCCGGGCTCTCGATGCGGACGCCCTCGACCGGGTCGCGCGGGCGGTGGTCGTGGCGCGGCACATCGACCTGTTCGGGCAGGCGGCATCGTCGCTGACGGCCCAGGACCTGCAGCTCAAGCTCTCCCGGATCGGCTGCTCCGTGACCCACTCGGCCGATCCGCATCTCGCCGTCACCGCGGCCGCACTGCGGTCCTCCGCGGATGTGGCGATCGCCTTCTCGCACGGCGGCGAGACGGCCGAGACGGTCCGTGCCCTGGAGGTCGCCCGGGCCGCGGGCGCTCTTGCGGTGGCCGTGACGAGCGCGGCCGACTCCCCGCTCGCGGCCCTCGCCGACGTCGTGCTCCTCAGCCAGGCCCAGGAATCGCCGTTCCGGATGGCCGCCATGTCGAGCCGGATCGCGCAGCTCGCGCTCATCGACGTGCTGTTCGTGCGCATCGTGCAGCATCGGGGCGAGCACGTCGCGGTGTCCCTGCAGCGCACGCACGACGCGGTCCCGCCACGGCGCGGGCACCCCGCGGACTGAGCCGCCGCCTGCTCAGTCGACGTGGTCGCGCGTGCTGGCGATCGCGCGCGTCGCGATGCGGTGGGCGCGGGCCAGGCTCCCGTGCAGCGTCAGGCCGGTGAGGACGCCGGCGAGGAAGCCGGCGGCGAACGCGTCGCCCGCGCCAATCGTCTCCACGACCGGTGCATCGAGAGCCTCGCTGCCCACCCGGTCCGCGCCGTCGAACGCCACGGCGCCGGCGGGGTCGGTCACGACCAGGTAGCGCGGCTCGGGGAACAGCGCCCGCAGCTCGTCCGGTGCGCTCGTGCCGAACACGGCCTCGGCGTCGGGGCGGGTGCAGAACAGGACGTCGGCGCGGTGGGCGAGATCGGTGAGGACGGCGCGTCCCTCGTCCTCGCGGCCCCGCCACAGCGCGGGGCGCCAGTTCAGATCGAAGCTGACGAGACGGCCCGGTCGCGGCGCCGCGACCAGAGCCTCCTGGGCGGCGCGTGTGGTGGGCGAGAGCGCGGGCGTGATGCCGGAGGTGTGCACGAGGGCCGCCGCGGCGAGCAGGTCCACCGCCACGGGCGACTCCAGCGAGGCCGGCGACAGCGCCGCCGCGGCCGACCCGGCGCGGTAGTAGTGCATCGTCCCTTCCACGGCGCCGTCCGCCCGCGGGGAGAGCTCCTTGACGTAGAGGCCCGTCGGTGCGATCGGGTCGATCTCCACGGCCTGATCGTCGACGCCGTGCGCACGGAGCTCGGCGGTGAGGAAGCGTCCGAAGCCGTCGTCACCGACACGGGACACGACCGCGGTACGGATGCCCGCGGAGGACAGCGCGATGGCGGTGTTCCATTCGGCCCCGGCGAGGGAGCGGTGGAACGTGCGGCAGGTCTCGAGCGGTCCGGCGGTGGCGGCGACGAGGGCGACCAGGCCCTCGCCCAGGCACACGACGCGGGGAGTGGTGTCCGGCACGTTCTGGACATTACCGGATCGAGGGCGGTGCCGCGTCGATACCGGATCGCAACCTCGGACTCTTGGCATCGGCCGGACCGCTGGGTACCTTCGAGGAATCACCGTCTCCGCGGCGACGATGCCCGGAGACGCGCAAGGAAGCGCCCGACAGGGAAGGTCATACACACATGCACCAGTCAGCCATGCCTCGGCGAGGACTCGCCGCCGTCACCGGAGCGACCATCGCCGCTCTCGCACTCGCCGGATGCGTCGCCAGCGAGCGCGGGGACAACGGGTCGGAAGGATCGGGTGACGTCGACGGCACCTTCGTCTTCGCCGCCTCGTCGGACCCCGCGAGCCTCGACCCGGCGTTCGCGCAGGACGGCGAGACCTTCCGCGTCTCCCGCCAGATCTTCGAGGGTCTGGTGGGCACGGAGCCCGGCACGGCCGACCCGGCGCCGCTGCTGGCGGAGTCGTGGGAGTCGTCCGAGGACGGCATGTCCCACACCTTCGCGCTGAAGGAGGGCGTGACCTTCCAGGACGGCACGCCGTTCAACGCCGAGGCCGTCTGCGCCAACTTCGACCGCTGGTACAACTGGACCGGTCTCGCCGCCTCCGAGGCCTTCGGGTACTACTACAACAAGCTCTTCAAGGGCTACGCCTCCAACCCGGAGGACGCGGTCTACAAGTCCTGCACGCCCGACGGCGAGAACTCCGTCACGATCGAGCTGAACAAGCCGTTCGCCGGCTTCATCGCCTCGCTGTCGCTCCCGGCCTTCGGCATGCAGAGCCCCTCGGCGATGCAGGAGTTCGGCGCGGACGAGGTCGGCGGCACCGCCGAGGCGCCGCAGCTGTCCGAGTACGCCATGGGCCACCCGGTCGGCACGGGCCCCTACCAGTTCGAGGAGTGGGCGCCGGGCGAGCAGGTCACGCTCAAGGCCTACGACGACTACTGGGGCGAGGCCGGACAGATCGACGAGATCATCTTCCGCACCATCGACGACCCGACGGCGCGTCGCCAGGCGCTCGAGTCGGGCTCCATCGACGGCTACGACCTCGTGGGCCCCGCCGACACGAAGGCGCTGGAGGAGGACGACTTCACCATGGTGTCGCGTCCCCCGTTCACGATCCTCTACCTCGCCTTCAACCAGGCGATCCCGGAGCTGCAGGACCCGAAGGTGCGCGAGGCGCTGTCCTACGCGATCGACAAGGACGCCCTGATCAGCCAGGTCCTCCCGGAGGGCACCGAGAAGGCGACGCAGTTCGTCCCGCCGGTGGTCAACGGCTACAACGACGAGGTCACGACCTACGACTACGACCCGGAGAAGGCCAAGGAGCTGCTCGCGGAGGCCGGCTACGACGAGGCGAACCCGCTGTCGCTGGACTTCAACTACCCGGTCAACGTCTCGCGTCCGTACATGCCGGACCCCGAGCAGATCTACACCGTCCTGTCCTCGCAGCTCTCGGAGGTCGGCGTGGAGACCACTCCGGTCTCCGAGGAGTGGGTCGAGTACCTCGACCGCACCACCGGCACTTCCGACCACGGCATCCACCTGCTCGGCTGGACCGGCGACTACAACGACACGGACAACTTCGTCGGTGTGTTCTTCGGCCAGCAGAGCTCGGAGTGGGGCTTCGACAACCCGGAGCTCTTCCAGGCGCTGACCGAGGCGCGCGGGGTCTCCAACCTCGACGACCAGACGGCGCTCTACGAGGACATCAACGAGATGGTCGCGGAGTTCATCCCGGGCGTCCCGCTCGCCCACCCGGCGCCGACGCTCGCCTTCGACCCGCGCGTCGAGAGCTACCCCGCCAGCCCGGTGAACGACGAGGTCTTCACGGACATCGTCCTCACGAAGTAGGCCTGACCATTTGATATGCCGAGCCCCGGTTCCGCCTCGCGGGACCGGGGCACGGCGTACCTTCTGATCGACGGAGAACTCTGTGCTGCGCACCATCGGCAGGCGACTGCTGTTCCTCATCCCCACCCTGTTCGGGCTCAGCATCCTGCTGTTCGCCTGGGTCAGGGCCCTCCCCGGCGGCCCCGCGGTCGCCCTCCTCGGCGAGAAGGCCACCCCCGAGGCCATCGCCAGGGTCAACGAGCTCTACGGCTTCAACAAGCCCCTCATCGAGCAGTACTTCATCTGGGTCACGCGCCTGCTGCAGGGCGACTTCGGCACGTCCATCCAGACCAACCGGCCGGTCACGGAGGAGTTCCTCCGCCGCTTCCCCGCGACGATCGAGCTGAGCGTCGCGGCGCTCATCTTCGCGGTGGGCGTCGGCATCCCGCTCGGGTACTGGGCGGCCCGCCGCCACGGCAAGTTCACCGACCACGCGTCGGTCGTGCTGAGCCTCATCGGGATCACGATCCCGGTCTTCTTCCTGGCCTTCATCCTCAAGTACGTCTTCGCCGTGCAGCTGGGGTGGCTCCCCTCGGACGGCCGGCAGGACCCCCGGATCGATGCCACCCATCCCACCGGCTTCTACGTCTGGGACGGCATCATCACGGGGGAGTTCGACGCCGCGTGGGATGCGATCCTCCATCTGATCCTCCCGGCGCTCGCGCTCGGCACCATCCCGCTCGCGATCATCGTCCGCATCACCAGGGCGAGCGTGCTGGAGGTGCAGAACGCCGACTACGTGCGGACGGGGCGGGCGAAGGGCGTGGGCTCCGGCACGCTGCGCAGCCGGTTCATCCTCCGCAACGCCATGCTCCCCGTCATCACGACGATCGGCCTGCAGACCGGACTCCTCATCTCGGGGGCGGTGCTCACCGAGACCGTGTTCGCCTTCCCCGGCATCGGATCGTTCCTCGCGCGCGCCATCTTCACGCGCGACTTCCCGGTGCTGCAGGGGTTCATCATCTTCATCGCGATCGCCTACGCCCTCATCAACCTGGCCGTGGACGTGTCGTACAGCCTCATCGATCCGAGAGTGAGGGTGCAGTGATGTCCTCCTCCCTCATCCGAAAGGAGGCGCTCGCATGAGCATCGCCCTCCCACCCGCACAGGGGCCGTCCGCCGAGAGCGGCGGCAGCATCGACACCGTCGCCATCGCCCAGGCCGACCTCAAGGAGAGCGGCGGCGGGTTCTGGCGCGACGTGTTCCGCCGGCTCCGCCGCAATCCGACGGCGTGGATCGGCGCCGTCATCGTGCTCCTCTTCCTCCTCGTCGCGGTGCTCGCGCCGGTCCTCGCTCCGTACCCCGAGACCGCGCTCCCCGGGGCGAAGGAGATCACGCCCACGCACATCCCCGGCCCGGGGGAGCTGCCGCAGTTCCCCCTCGGTCTGGACCGGTTCGGCGGCGACGTGCTGTCCAAGCTCATCTGGGGCGCTCAGGCGTCGCTGCTGATCGGCGTCGTCTCCACTGCGATGGGTCTCGTCGGCGGCATGATCCTCGGACTCCTCGCCGGCACGTTCGGAGGCTGGGTCGACACCGTCATCATGCGCGTCGTCGACATCATCCTCTCGGTGCCGAACCTCCTGCTGGCGGTGTCGATCGCCGCGATCCTCGGACAGACGCCGTACGCCGTGATGATCGCCATCGGGGCCTCCCAGGTGCCGATCTTCGCGCGCCTGCTGCGGGCGTCCATGCTCCAGCAGCGCTCCAGTGACTACGTGCTCTCGGCGCAGACGCTCGGCCTCGGCCGCGGCCGGATCACGATGTCGCACGTCCTCCCGAACGCGATCGGGCCCGTGATCGTGCAGGGCACCCTGACCCTCGCGACCGCCGTGATCGATGCGGCGGCGCTGTCGTTCCTCGGTCTCGGCGGCGGCGGCCCCGCGACGGCCGAGTGGGGTCGCATGCTCACGTACGCGCAGGCGGAGCTGGCGATCGCCCCGTGGCTGGCGTTCCTCCCCGGCATCTGCATCGCCGTCACCGCGCTCGGCTTCACCCTGCTCGGTGAGGCGCTGCGCGAGGCCATGGACCCGAGGACGAGGGCACGATGAACATCCGCGACGAGGGCGCCGTGCGCGCCGCGAAGGAGAACGGCATGGCGGACCAGCCCCTGCTGTCGGTCGAGGGCCTGGCGGTGGACTTCGCCACCATGGACGGCGTCGTGCACGCCGTGGAGGGCGTCGACCTCGAGATCCGTCCGGGGGAGACCGTGGCGATCGTCGGCGAGTCCGGTTCCGGCAAGTCGACCACCGCGATGGCGATCATCGGGCTGCTCGCGGGCGGGGGGAAGGTGGCCGCCGGCAGCATCAAGCTCGACGGACGCGACATCTCCCGTGCCTCCGAGAACGAGCTGCGATCGATCCGCGGACGGGACATCGGGCTCGTGCCGCAGGACCCCATGTCGAACCTCAATCCGGTTGCGAAGATCGGCACCCAGGTCGCCGAGACGCTGCTCGCCCACGGCCTCGCCACCCGGCAGAACGTGCAGTCCAAGGTCGTCGAGGCGCTGACCGCGGCCGGTCTTCCCGATCCGGAGCGTCGGGCCAAGCAGTACCCGCACGAGTTCTCCGGCGGCATGCGGCAGCGGGCCCTCATCGCGATCGGGCTGGCGTGCAAGCCGCGGCTGCTCATCGCGGACGAGCCCACCAGTGCCCTGGACGTGACGGTGCAGCAGACCATCCTCGACCAGATCGGCGAGATGACGAGGGAGCTGGGCACCGCCGTGCTCCTCATCACGCACGACCTCGGGCTCGCCGCGGAGCGGGCCGAGCGCGTGATCGTGATGCACCGCGGCAAGGTCGTCGAGCAAGGGCCGGCGCGGCGGATCCTCGAGGACCCGCAGCACCCGTACACCCAGTCGCTCGTGAAGGCGGCGCCGTCGGTGGCGGTGGCCCGGCTTCGTCCTGAGGCCTTCGTCCGGGACGCTTCGACGGGCTCAGCGACCCAGGAGGGCGCTTCGACAGGCTCAGCGACCCATAGTGAGTCTGGGTCCCTGAGCTCGTCGAAGGGCGGGTCCCTGAGCTCGTCGAAGGGCAACATCGTCGAGATCGAGAACCTCACGAAGGTGTACCCCGTGCGCGGCAAGCACGAGGACTTCGTCGCCGTCGACGACGTCTCGCTCGCGATCCCGCGCGGGGAGACCGTCGCGATCGTGGGGGAGTCCGGATCGGGCAAGACCACGACCGCGCGCATGCTGCTCAAGGTCATCGAGCCGACGAGCGGCCTCATCCGCTATGAGGGCAAGGACATCTCGACGCTCAGCCGTGCGGAGACGAAGGACTTCCGGCAGCGGGTGCAGCCGATCTTCCAGGATCCCTACTCCAGCCTGAACCCCATGTTCACGATCGAGCGCCTGATCGCGGAGCCCCTGGAGTTCTACAAGCGGGGGAGCGGGGCGGACCGGCGCAAGCGCGTGCGACAGCTCCTGGACGATGTGGCGCTGCCGCAGTCGATGCTGCGGCGCTACCCGTCCGAGCTCTCCGGCGGGCAGCGTCAGCGCGTGGCGATCGCGCGGGCCCTGGCCCTCTCGCCGGACCTCATCGTGTGCGACGAGCCCGTGTCGGCGCTGGACGTGCTCGTGCAGGACCAGATCCTGCGGCTGCTGGGCGACCTCCAGCGCGAGTACGGCCTGAGCTACCTGTTCATCTCGCACGACCTCGCGGTGGTGCGGCTCATCAGCGACTACGTGTGCGTGATGAAGGACGGGAAGCTCGTGGAGGCCGCGTCGTCGGAGGAGATCTTCACGAATCCCCGCGACCCCTACACGCGCCGCCTCCTCGCCTCGATCCCCGGCAACGAGCTCAACATCGCCTCCTGACCCGAGACCCCGGTTTCGTGTCGAAACCCCGCCCTGCCTCCGCGGCTAGGGCGGGGTTTCGGCGCGCAGGCGGGGTCTCGGCGGTCCCATTACCGCAGCATCGAAGATTGGTCAAGGATTGCGCTTGCCATGTCGCGAGATCGCGTCTATAGTTGGTAGTTGCGCTCGCTTCTCCCTGCCCTCATATGGTGGTCGGCATCTCGTGAGCTTCTGAGCGCACTCCACCTGACGACAAAGGAATCGAGAAGCCCTGCGGGGCTCACGGAGGTTATTCCCTTGGCTGCTGCTCCCAACGCATCCACATCCACCACCACCAAGAACGGACGCGGAGCTTCCCGTCTCTCGTTCGCCAAGATCTCCGACACGCTGACGGTCCCCGACCTTCTCGCCCTGCAGACCGAGTCCTTCGGTTGGCTGGTCGGCAACGACGCCTGGAAGGCGCGCGTGGCCGAGGCCAAGGCCGCCGGTCGCACCGACGTGAACGAGAACAGCGGTCTGGGGGAGATCTTCGAGGAGATCTCCCCGATCGAGGACCTCGGCGAGACGATGCAGCTGTCGTTCACGAACCCGTACCTCGAGCCCGAGAAGTACTCCATCGAGGAGTGCAAGGAGCGTGGCAAGACCTACGCGGCCCCGCTCTACGTCGAGGCCGAGTTCATGAACCACCTCACGGGTGAGATCAAGACCCAGACGGTCTTCATGGGCGACTTCCCGCTCCAGACCGACAAGGGCACGTTCATCATCAACGGCTCCGAGCGCGTCGTCGTCTCGCAGCTCGTGCGCTCGCCGGGTGTCTACTTCGACAAGACCCCCGACAAGACGAGTGACAAGGACATCGTCTCGGCGCGCGTCATCCCGAGCCGCGGTGCCTGGCTCGAGTTCGAGATCGACAAGCGCGACCAGGTCGGCGTCCGCGTCGACCGCAAGCGCAAGCAGTCCGTGACGGTCTTCCTCAAGGCGCTGGGCATGACCAGCGAGGAGATCCTCGAGGAGTTCGCCGGCTACACCTCCATCGAGGAGACGCTCGCGAAGGACACGATCGTCACCAAGGAAGACGCGCTGCGCGACATCTACCGCAAGCTGCGTCCGGGCGAGCAGGTGGCCGCCGAGGCCGCCCGCGCGCTGCTCGACAACTTCTACTTCAACCCGAAGCGCTACGACCTCGCCAAGGTCGGCCGGTACAAGATCAACCACAAGCTGGGTCTCGACACCCCGCTGACGGAGTCGGTGCTGACGGTGCAGGACATCGTCGCCACGATCAAGTACCTCGTGCGTCTGCACGCGGGCACCGAGGAGACCTTCGAGGGCATCCGCGGCGGCAAGAAGACCGAGATCCGCCTCGCGACCGACGACATCGACAACTTCGGCAACCGTCGCATCCGCGCGGTCGGCGAGCTGATCCAGAACCAGGTCCGCACGGGTCTGTCCCGCATGGAGCGCGTCGTCCGCGAGCGCATGACCACGCAGGACATCGAGGCCATCACGCCGCAGACCCTGATCAACGTGCGCCCCGTCGTCGCCGCGATCAAGGAGTTCTTCGGAACCTCGCAGCTGTCGCAGTTCATGGACCAGAACAACCCGCTCGCGGGTCTGACCAACAAGCGCCGTCTGTCGGCTCTCGGCCCCGGTGGTCTGAGCCGTGACCGCGCCGGCGTCGAGGTCCGCGACGTCCACCCCTCGCACTACGGCCGCATGTGCCCGATCGAGACGCCGGAAGGCCCGAACATCGGTCTGATCGGTGCGCTCGCGACCTTCGCGCGCATCAACTCGTTCGGCTTCATCGAGACGCCGTACCGCAAGGTCGTCGACGGTGTCGTGACCGACCAGATCGACTACCTGACCGCCTCCGAGGAGGTCGACTTCAACATCGCGCAGGCCAACGCGCCGCTCGATGCGAAGGGTCGCTTCCGCGAGAGCCACGTGCTCGCGCGCCCCAAGGGCGGCAGCGGTGAGGTCGACCTGTTCCTCCCGGAGGAGATCGGCTACATCGACGTCTCCCCGCGCCAGATGGTGTCGGTCGCGACCTCGCTCGTGCCCTTCCTCGAGCACGACGACGCGCAGCGCGCGCTCATGGGCGCCAACATGCAGCGTCAGGCCGTGCCACTACTCCGCAGCGACTCGCCGCTCGTCGGAACCGGTATGGAGGGCTACACGGCCATCGACGCCGGTGACGTGATCACCGCCGAGAAGGCCGGTGTCGTCTCCGAGGTCTCCGCGGACCGCGTCGTCGTCATGCTCGACGAGGGCGGCACGCAGGAGTACCACCTGCGCAAGTTCGACCGCTCGAACCAGGGCACCTCCTACAACCAGAAGGTCGTCGTCTCGGCCGGTGAGCGCGTCGAGGTCGGAGAGGTCATCGCCGATGGCCCCGCCACCGAGAACGGCGAGCTGGCCCTCGGGAAGAACCTCCTCGTCGCGTTCATGACGTGGGAGGGCTACAACTTCGAGGACGCGATCATCCTGAGCCAGGACCTGGTGAAGGACGACACCCTCTCGTCGATCCACATCGAGGAGTACGAGGTCGACGCCCGCGACACCAAGCTCGGCAAGGAGGAGATCACCCGTGACCTCCCCAACGTCAGCCCGGAGCTGCTGAAGGACCTCGACGAGCGCGGCATCATCCGCATCGGCGCCGAGGTCCGCCCCGGCGACATCCTCGTCGGCAAGGTCACGCCGAAGGGTGAGACCGAGCTGTCGGCCGAGGAGCGTCTGCTCCGCGCGATCTTCAACGAGAAGAGCCGCGAGGTCCGCGACACGTCGCTGAAGGTGCCCCACGGTGAGCAGGGCACGATCATCGCGGTCAAGGAGTTCAACGCCGAGGACGGCGACGACGAGCTCGGCTCCGGCGTCAACCGCCGCGTCGTGGTCTACATCGCCCAGAAGCGCAAGATCACCGAGGGCGACAAGCTCGCCGGCCGCCACGGCAACAAGGGTGTCATCGCGAAGATCCTGCCCGTCGAGGACATGCCGTTCCTCGCGGACGGCACTCCGGTGGACATCGTCCTCAACCCGCTCGGCATCCCGGGTCGAATGAACTTCGGCCAGGTCCTCGAGACCCACCTCGGGTGGATCGCGAAGCAGGGCTGGAAGGTCGAGGGCACCCCGGAGTGGGCCGCCAAGCTGCCGCAGCAGGCGTTCGAGGCCGCGCCCGGCACCAAGGTCGCCACCCCGGTGTTCGACGGTGCCAGCGAGGAGGAGATCTCCGGTCTGCTCGACTCGACGCTCCCGACCCGTGACGGCCTGCGCCTGATCGACTCGAGCGGCAAGACGCAGCTGTTCGACGGCCGCTCCGGCGAGCCGTTCCCGGCGCCGATCTCCGTGGGCTACATGTACATCCTGAAGCTCCACCACCTGGTGGACGACAAGATCCACGCCCGCTCCACCGGTCCGTACTCGATGATCACCCAGCAGCCGCTCGGTGGTAAGGCGCAGTTCGGTGGACAGCGCTTCGGTGAGATGGAGGTGTGGGCCCTCGAGGCCTACGGTGCGGCGTACGCCCTCCAGGAGCTCCTCACGATCAAGTCCGACGACATCCTCGGCCGCGTCAAGGTGTACGAGGCCATCGTCAAGGGCGAGAACATCCAGGAGCCCGGCATCCCCGAGTCGTTCAAGGTGCTCATGAAGGAGATGCAGTCGCTCTGCCTGAACGTCGAGGTCCTCTCGGCCGACGGCACGCTGGTCAACCTCCGCGACACCGACGACGAGGCGTTCCGCGCCGCAGAGGAACTCGGTATCAACATCTCCAGCCGCTTCGAGGCCGCCTCGATCGACGAGATCTAATCCTTCGGTAGGCCCGGGACACACGTCCCGGGCCCACCGAAGCAGACTTCTCAAAAAGAATTTCCGACACAGGAGAACTAGTGCTCGAGTCCACAACCTTCGATGAGCTTCGCATCGGCCTGGCGACCGCAGACCACATCCGCGCGTGGTCCTACGGCGAGGTCAAGAAGCCCGAAACCATCAACTACCGCACCCTCAAGCCGGAGAAGGACGGTCTCTTCGGAGAGCAGATCTTCGGCCCGTCCCGTGACTGGGAGTGCGCCTGCGGCAAGTACAAGCGCGTCCGCTTCAAGGGCATCGTCTGCGAGCGCTGCGGCGTGGAGGTCACCAAGAGCTCCGTCCGTCGTGAGCGCATGGGTCACATCGAGCTCGCCGCTCCCGTCACCCACATCTGGTACTTCAAGGGCGTGCCCTCGCGCCTCGGCTACCTGCTGGACATGGCGCCGAAGGACCTCGAGAAGGTCATCTACTTCGCCGCGTACATGGTCATCTCGGTCGACGAGGAGGCCCGTCACCGCGACCTGGGTACCCAGGAGAACAACATCCGTCTCGAGCTGAAGACGCTCGGCGACCGCCGCGACGCGAAGATCGCGGAGCGCCTGGCGAAGCTGGAGGAGGAGCTCGCGGCCCTCGAGGCCGAGGGTGCCAAGGCCGACGCCAAGAAGAAGGTCAAGGACGCCGCCGAGAAGGAGATGTCGCTCATCCGCAAGGGTGCCGACGAGGCGATCCTGAAGCTGGAGCGCGTGTGGGAGGACTTCCGCACGCTCGAGGTCGGTGCCCTGCGCCCGGAGGACGACGTCTTCCACGAGCTGCAGGACCGCTTCGGCCAGTACTTCGAGGCCTACATGGGTGCCGAGGCGATCCAGCGTCGCCTGGCCGCGTTCGACCTGGCCGCCGAGGCCGAGAGCCTGCACCTGCAGATCTCGGAGGGCAAGGGCCAGCGCAAGATCCGTGCGATCAAGCGCCTCAAGGTCGTCAACTCGTTCCTCGAGACCGGCATGAGCCCGGCCGCGATGGTGCTCGACGTCGTCCCGGTGATCCCGCCGGAGCTGCGTCCGATGGTCCAGCTCGACGGTGGCCGCTTCGCGACCTCCGACCTGAACGACCTGTACCGCCGCGTGATCAACCGCAACAACCGTCTCCGTCGCCTGATCGACCTCGGTGCCCCCGAGATCATCGTCAACAACGAGAAGCGGATGCTGCAGGAGGCCGTCGACGCGCTGTTCGACAACGGCCGCCGCGGTCGCCCCGTCACGGGTACCGGCAACCGCGCCCTGAAGTCCCTGAGCGACATGCTCAAGGGAAAGCAGGGGCGCTTCCGCCAGAACCTGCTCGGCAAGCGTGTCGACTACTCGGGCCGTTCGGTCATCGTCGTCGGCCCGCAGCTCAAGCTGCACCAGTGCGGTCTGCCCAAGCAGATGGCGCTCGAGCTCTTCAAGCCGTTCGTCATCAAGCGCCTGATCGACCTCGGTCACTCGCAGAACATCAAGGCTGCCAAGCGCGCCGTCGAGCGCACCCGTCCCGAGGTCTGGGACGTGCTCGAGGAGATCATCCGCGAGCGTCCGGTGCTGCTGAACCGTGCACCCACCCTGCACCGTCTCGGCATCCAGGCGTTCGAGCCGCAGCTCGTCGAGGGCAAGGCCATCCAGCTGCACCCGCTCGTCTGCGCGGCGTTCAACGCCGACTTCGACGGTGACCAGATGGCTGTCCACCTGCCGCTGTCGGTCGAGGCTCAGGCCGAGGCCCGCGTGCTCATGCTCGCGTCGAACAACATCCTGAAGCCGTCGGACGGCCGTCCGGTCACCCTGCCCTCGCAGGACATGATCATCGGTCTGCACCACCTGACGACGGTCAAGGCTGGCGCCAAGGGCGAGGGTCGTGCGTTCGGCTCCGTCGGCGAGGCACAGCTCGCGTACGACGAGGGCACGCTCGACCTGCAGGCGAAGGTCCGCATCCGCATCCCGGGTCTGGCCTTCCTCGAGGGCGAGGCTCCCGAGGGCTACGAGAAGCACGGCCTGGTCGACGCTTCGCTGGGTCAGGCGATCTTCAACGACGCGCTGCCGAAGGGCTACCCCTTCGTCCGCGAGCAGGCCGACAAGGGCAAGCTGTCGCAGATCGTCAACAAGCTGGCCGAGGAGTACCCCAAGGTCGAGACGGCCGCCACGCTGGACCGCATCAAGGATGCCGGTTTCTACTGGGCGACCCGTTCGGGTGTGACCGTCGCGCTGAGCGACATCCTCACCCCGCCGAACAAGGCGGAGATCGTCGCGGGCTACGAGAAGCAGGCCGCGAAGGTCCAGTCCCAGTACGAGAAGGGCCTCACGACCGACGCCGAGCGTCGTCAGGAGCTCATCAAGATCTGGACCGAGGCGACCGACGAGGTGCAGGCCGCGATGAAGGCGCACTTCCCGGAGGACAACACCATCAACCGCATGGTGTCCTCCGGCGCTCGTGGTAACTGGCTGCAGATCCGGAACATCGCCGGTATGCGTGGTCTGGTGAACAACCCCAAGGGTGAGATCATCCCGCGTCCGATCATCTCCTCGTACCGCGAGGGTCTGTCGGTGGCGGAGTACTTCATCGCGACGCACGGTACCCGTAAGGGTCTGGCCGACACCGCCCTGCGTACCGCCGACTCGGGTTACCTGACCCGTCGTCTGGTGGACGTCTCGCAGGACGTCATCATCCGCGAAGAGGACTGCGGCACGTCGAAGGGCCTCGAGCTCCCGATCGCCGCTCCGAACTCGCAGGGTGAGCTGGTGCGCGACGCGAACGTCGAGAACTCGGTGTTCGCCCGCACGCTGGCGTCCGACGTGGTGAACGCGTCGGGCGAGGTCCTGGCCGCGGCCGGCGACGACGTGGGCGACGTGCTCATCGACAAGCTGGTCGCCGCGGGCGTCGAGACCATCAAGGTCCGCTCGGTCCTGACCTGCGACTCCGCCGTCGGCGTGTGCGCGCAGTGCTACGGCCGTTCGCTCGCGACCGGCAAGACCGTCGACATCGGCGAGGCCGTCGGCATCATCGCGGCCCAGTCGATCGGTGAGCCCGGTACCCAGCTGACGATGCGTACCTTCCACACCGGTGGTTCGGCGTCGGCGGATGACATCACGCAGGGTCTGCCCCGTGTGCAGGAGCTGTTCGAGGCGCGTACCCCCAAGGGTGCATCGCCGATCGCGGAGGCCGACGGCCGCATCACGATCGACGAGACCGAGAAGGCCAAGAAGGTCATCCTCACGCCCGACAACGGCGACGAGCCCGTCGTCTACCCGGTGCTGAAGCGTGCCACCCTCCTCGTCGAGGACGGCCAGCACGTCTCGGTCGGTCAGCCCCTGCAGGTCGGCACGCTCGACCCCAAGGAGGTCATGCGCGTCATGGGTGCCCGCGAGGTGCAGAAGTACCTCGTCGGCGGTGTCCAGGGCGTCTACCGCTCGCAGGGTGTGCCGATCCACGACAAGCACATCGAGGTCATCGTCCGCCAGATGCTCCGCAAGGTCACCGTCGTCGACCACGCCGACACGACCCTGCTGCCGGGTGAGATGGTCGACCTGAAGCGCTACCAGCAGATCAACCGCGAGGCCGTGGCCGAGGGCAAGCGCCCCGCGTCCGGTCGCCCGGAGCTGATGGGTATCACGAAGGCGTCGCTCGCGACCGAGTCGTGGCTGTCCGCTGCGTCCTTCCAGGAGACGACCCGCGTGCTCACGCAGGCCGCCATGGAGGGCAAGCGCGACCCGCTGGTCGGTCTCAAGGAGAACGTCATCATCGGAAAGCTCATCCCCGCCGGAACCGGTCTCTCGAAGTACCGCGACGTCACGGTCGAGGCCACCGAGGAAGCCAAGAGCGAGCGTTACCCGAACCGGATCTTCGCATCCGACGGCGCGTACGCGGACGGCGACTTCGGCTACGTCGACTTCGACGCGTTCTCGACGGACGACATCACCCCCGGTACCTACAACTGAGGTGTGAGTGAGTGAACGAAGGCCCCGGGGTTCTCCCCGGGGCCTTCGTCGTCCCTCGGCGCGGTCGGGTGTGCACAGCTTCGGAGATCCGGCGCGGCGCGCCGCCGGTGGGGCTCATCCATCGGGGTGTCGGGTGTCATCTCCGAAGCTGTGACCGGGGCGGGCGCGGTAGGGTCGGCGAGTGACCACTGAGACTTCCCCCGGCGGCGCGGCCGTCGTCATCGGAGACGCCCTGATCGACGAGATCCGGGATGAGGCCGGCGTCCGCGAGTTCGTCGGCGGAGCCGCCCTGAACGTCGCGGTGGGGCTGCGCCGGCTCGGAATCCCCACGACGCTCATCGCGATGGTGGGGGAGGACGTCGCCGGCGCGCACATCCGCGAGTATCTGGCCGATCACGGCGTGCGGCTGATCGCGAGCGCGGCACCGCACGGGTCGTCGCGGGCCGTCGTGACCCGGACCGCGAACGGCGAGCCGAGCTACGTCTTCAACCGCGCGGCCCAGGAGCGGACCGTCCGGTACTCCGACGAGGCGAAGGCTGCCATCGCCGGCGCGGACATCGTCGCGGTGAGCTGCTTCCCCTTCGATGTCCCGGCCGAGGTCGAGGCCCTCGCCGCCGCGGTGGAGGGCGCGCGGCTGGCGATCGACCCGAATCCCCGCACCGGGATGCTGTCCGACCGCGAGGAGTTCGTCCGCGGCTTCGAGCGGCTGGCCGCGCGGGCGGACCTGGTGAAGGTCGGCGCCGACGATGCCGACGTGCTCTATGACGGCGACCTCGACACCCTGCGCGCGCGGCTCCGGGGCCTCGGCGTCACGGCGGTGCTGGCGACGGCCGGAGCGGACGGCGCCGTGCTCGAGGCGGACGCCGGGTCGGTCTCGGCCCCCATCTCGGCGCTGCCGGGTCGGGTGGTCGATACCGTGGGCGCGGGGGACGCGACGCTCGCCGCCGTCGCCGCCGGACTGGTGGACGGTGCCCCGGAGGCGGTCGAAGGATGGTCCGCCCTGCTCGAGCGCGCGATGGATGTGGCCGCCGCGACCTGCCGCGCCGAGGGCGGGCTGCTGCGCACGCCGGAGTCGCTGGCCGCCGCCGACCGCGGCGTGCACGGGAGCTGACGCCTCGATTTCTCGCGCCCGCATCCGGCAGGTATGATTGTTCTTCGTGCCCCCGGTTGGCTGTTCAAGTCGGACGGGTGCGCTCTGGCGAGTTACCCAAGTGGCCAAAGGGATCTGACTGTAAATCAGCCGTCTTCGACTTCGGGGGTTCGAATCCCTCACTCGCCACCACGGAAGCCCCCGCTCGCGGGGGCTTCTCCCGTTCCCGGCCTCACCTCCGCGCCGAGTTCCTAGACTGGTGCGATGCGACCTCTCACCGAAGCCGACGTCCGGGCCTCGTTCGTGAACGCGGACGCCGACGAGCTGCGCGTCATGGAGATGCCGCACGACTTCCTCCTCGTGGACTGGGACTACCTCGACTTCTTCGCCTGGCGCGACCCGAGTGCCGGCAAGCGCGGCTACGTCCTCATCCCGCACGAGGGGCGTGTGGTCGGGGTGGTGCTGCGGGCGTCGGAACCAGGGCGCGGGCGCTCGGGCATGTGCAACATCTGCCACACGATGCAGCCGGGCAACCAGGTGGCGCTGTTCGCGGCGCGACGCACGGGAGAGGCGGGGGAGCGCGGCGACTCGGTCGGCACCTACATCTGCGCCGATCTGTCCTGCCACGAGAACGTGCGCCTGGCGCATCCGCTCGCACCGAACGAGATCCGGGCGGCGGGACAGGTCGACTTCCGGCTCGATGGCACCCGGCGACGGATGGAGCGGTTCGTGGCGCGCGTCTGGGAGGGCGCCTGAGCGCGACTAGCCTGGAGGCATCCGCCTGTGCTCGAAGGAGAAGCCATGAGTGATGCCATCCTGTTCGCCGTCGACGAGGGGATGGCGCGGCTCACGCTCAACCGTCCGACCCGCCTCAACGCCTTCAACGCCGATCTGGCGTACGCCTGGCGGGATGCGACCGTCGAGGCGACGTCGCGCGACGACGTGCAGGCCATCCTCATCGACGCGGCGGGACCGGCGTTCTGCGCGGGCGGCGACGTGATCGACATGGCGACGACCATGGGGTCGTCCGGGGCGGAGATCACCGCGCTGGCGGAGGTCATCAACACCGGGATCCGCGCGCTCACGGAGTCGAGCGTGCCCGTGGTCGCCGCGGCGCACGGGACGACGGCCGGTGGCGGACTCGGCATCCTGCTCGCCACGGACTACGCGGTGGTGGGCTCGCGGTCGCAGCTCGGGAGCCTGTACGCGAACATCGGCCTCACGCCCGACCTCTCCGTGTCAGCCCAGCTCGCGCGGGCCGTGGGTCAGCGCCGTGCCCTCCAGCTCGTGCTGCAGGACCGGCTGCTCACGGCCGCGGAGGCCCTCGACTGGGGCCTGGTGGCCGAGGTCGTGGAGGGCGAGGACGGCAGGACGGAAGCCGACCGGGTCCGTGCGCGGGCCGAGGAGATCGCGCGGTTCTGGCTCGCCGGCGCCGCCGACGCGTACGGGCAGG
The DNA here is from genome assembly GCF_002114135.1 of Microbacterium sp. LEMMJ01. Lineage (NCBI taxonomy): Bacteria > Bacillati > Actinomycetota > Actinomycetes > Micrococcales > Microbacteriaceae > Microbacterium > Microbacterium sp. LEMMJ01. The sequence goes on along the minus strand of NZ_NCTV01000015.1, from coordinate 49,531 downwards.
CCAAGCGGCTGGTGCGGTCGCAGCCGGAGCGCACATTCGCCGAGCAGTTGAGCGAGGAGGCCCGGTCCATCGGCGCCGCCCTGGAGACCCCGGACGCACAGGCGCGGGTCGCGGCCTTCGCGGCGGCCTCCGCGAAGAAGGCCGGCTGACCCTTCCTCCCCAGACCGCGGTCGGACCCCGATCTCCTTCGCACTCGAGGGAAGCCGGAACAAGCGGGCCCGCGCGTGGCAGGATGAAGGCATCGCCGCTCGACGAGAGGATCCCCATGTCCCATCCGGACACCGCCCGGCTGCAGCCGCAGGGTGACAAGAAGAACATGTCGCTGCTCATCAGGGGCTCGCTGTGGGTCGCGATCGGCGCCCTCATCGCCGCGGCTCTGGTCTGCGTCGTGTGGGTCCTGGTCGGTGATCAGAACGGCCTCATCGGTCGCGCCTTCCTCACGATCCTCCTGCTCGCCGCCTTCGCCGGGATCGCCATCCTCGAGGCGGGCCTCGCGCCGAACCGGCCGGACTGGCTCCAGCTCGCGAGCATGGTCTCCTGGGTCATCGCGCTCCTCGTCGGCCTCGTGAAGATCTGGCTCCCGGAAGACGGGCTCTACTTCGGCGCGGAGCGCTTCTTCCAGCTGCTGCTCGTGATCGGGATCCTGCAGCTCGCACTGCTCCATGTGCGGCTCTTCACCCGTGCCGCGCAGCGCCATGTCACGACCTTCACGAAGGTGATCCACATCGTGACGATCGTCTTCCTCGGCGCCCTCGTCGCCCTGCTGGTCTTCTTCCTCGCGTTCCCCAACACCTTCGACTACACCGAGCTGTACTGGCGCATCGTCGTCGCCCTCACGATCCTCGTCGCCGTCGGCACCACGCTCATTCCGCTGCTCAACGCCCTGTTCGCGCCGAAGAAGGCTCCTGCCGCCCGGCCGGTCGCCTCCGCGCCGTCCTGGCCGACCTACGCCGACGGGATCACGCCCCTCCCGGTCCTTCCGGACGGGAGCCCGGACTGGAATGCGTTCTACACGGGGTACCCCTCGACGGCTCCCCAGGCCCTGGGTCAGGCGCCCGCCGCGGGGTTCCCCGTGGCGACCCCGCCCCTGGCGCCGACGGCTCCGGCCCTTCCGGACTTCGCGGCGCCTCCCGCTCCTGGCCCTGTGCCTCCCGCGCCCGACCTGCCGGCGCCGCCGCAGCCGGCGTCGCCCTCGTCGGCACCTGCGCAGCCGGCGCCGCCGCAGCCCGCTCCGCCCACCCAGGGTGAGCCCCCGGCCTTCCCTCCGCCGCCGCCCGCACCCTCGCACCCGGCGCCGTGATCGACGCTCTGGAGCTCAGCGCGCTGGCGACGGAGATCGCCGAGGAGGCGGGTGCGCTCGCCCGTACCCGACGCCGGGAGGGCGTCCGGCTCGCGGCGACCAAGTCGACACTCGCCGACATCGTGACCGAGGCGGACCGCGAGGTGGAGGCGCTCATCCGCGAGCGACTGCGCGCGGCGCGGCCGGCGGACGGTTTCCTCGGCGAGGAGTCGGGGGCGGCCACCGGCGACAGCGGCATCACGTGGGTGGTCGACCCCATCGACGGCACGGTGAACTACGCCTACGGCATCCCCGCGTACAACGTGAGCATCGCGGCCGTCAGCGGTCCTCCGGAGCCCGACGCATGGGAGGCGCTGGCCGCCGCCGTGCACGCTCCCGCTGTGGGGGAGACCTTCACCGCGGCACGCGGCCACGGTTCCTGGTCGGACGGCGTCCGGCTCGCGGTGACCGCGGTGACCGACGCTGGGGCACTCCTGGCGACCGGGTTCGGCTACGACCCGGCGACGCACGACGGCGACCTCGCGACGGTCCGCCGGGTGATGCCCATCGCCCGGGATCTCCGCCGTATGGGTTCGGCGGCCCTGGACCTGGCCTACGTGGCGGCGGGCCGACTGGACGGATACTTCGAGCGCGGCCTCAAACCGTGGGATCACGCGGCGGGTGCCCTGCTCGTCCAGGAAGCGGGTGGGCGCGTGAGCCGGATCGACCGGAAATCGCCGCGGCCCTTCCTGATCGCGGGTGGCGTGACCGTGCACGACCGACTCCGGGATATCCTCGATGAGGAAAAACCCTGACCGATCCATGGCTTTCACAGGAGGATCGGGGTAGTGTTTACCCGATCGTTACTTTCACCACCCGAAGGTGAGAGTTGTCATTGCGCCCCCGAGCATCACGAACGACCGAGAGATTAGCTTTGCCCTTCGAGAACCCCCAGGCTGCCGCTGCGCCCACGCGCCGGTCCAGCCGCCCTCGCACTGCGGCCTCCGAGGCCTCGGCGAGCGGGTCGACGGCACCCCTCGCTGACGCGGAGACCGTGATCGCCCTCGCTGCTGTCATCCCCCTGTCCCGTCGCGCCGCGCGTCAGCGCCAGGCCGAGGTGCCCCCGGTGCCGGTCGCACCCGAGGAGCCCTTCATCGCCGCGGCTGCACCCGCCATCGCCGATGTCCCCGCGGTGCCCGTCGTCGCCGAGATCGTCGAGAAGTCCGAAGACACGGTCCCGGTCGAGGACATCGCCCCGGCATCCGAGCCCTTCGTCGCCGAGGCTGACGCCGAGGGCGACGCCTTCGAGCGCGCCTCCCGCGCCTTCCGTGAGACCGGCTCCATCCCGACTGCGTCGACGTCCCGGCGTTCGGCCTTCGTCGCGAACGCCGCATCGCAGGCCGCGCCGAAGATCGACACCGCCGGCCTCGCGGCCGTCGGTCCTCGCCGCACCCGCCGCATCCGCAAGACCCTCGCCGCCGGTGCCACCGTCGGCGCGATGGGGCTCGCCGGACTCCTGGCCGTGTCCATGACCCTGCCCGCGGAGGCCGTCGCGGCCGCCCAGGGCGGATCCCTCGCCTCGACGTCCCTCGTCACCGCGGCCGCCGCCGACGCGGCAGGCTCGGCGGACGACGAGATCCAGGCTTTCGTCGCGCCGTCGGGCGTGCAGAACGAGCCGCTCTCGCGCGCCGACAACTTCAGCACGGTCTCGCTCGTCGAGGTCGCCGCCGAGCAGGGCATCAACTACTCCGGTGAGATCTTCACGAACGACCCGGACGCCGCCATCCAGTGGCCGTTCCTCGTCGGAGTGGGCATGAGCTACGGCTACGGCATGCGCAGCGGCCGCCTCCACGAGGGCATCGACTTCGTGCCGGGCAACGGTGCGCCCATCCAGGCGATCGCCGACGGCACCGTCCGCATCGCGACCGAGCAGGGTGCCGCCTACGGTGTCACGGTCTACATCGACCACGTCATCGACGGCTCGGTCATCACGAGCCACTACTCGCACATGCAGTACGGCTCGCTGCAGGTGAAGGCGGGCGACAAGGTCAAGGTCGGCGACATCGTCGGCAAGACCGGTAACACCGGCCGCTCCTACGGGGCGCACCTGCACTTCGAGCTCATCGTGAACGGGACGACCATCGACCCGATGCCGTGGCTCAAGAAGAACGCCGGACGCACGTCGCTCACCTCGGAGGAGTGACCGTCTCGATTTCATGAGGACGCCACAGTGATGGTATTCTCGTGTGGTTGCCCCGCGAGGGGCAGCACGCCCCGATAGCTCAGTGGCAGAGCACTTCCATGGTAAGGAAGGGGTCGTCAGTTCAATCCTGACTCGGGGCTCGGAGTTCGCATCTGCGATGCGGATGCCGTGCGGCAGGGTAGCTCAGTTGGTGAGAGCGCACGACTCATAATCGTGAGGTCGCGGGTTCAAGCCCCGCTCCTGCTACAGAATGAAACCCCCGGAACCTTCCGGGGGTTTTGTCGTCTCCGGCCACCGTGCCGGGATACCGTCCTCACCCCGCGCGGAGCGTCCTAGAGTGTGTGACGCGTCGGCCTCCCGGCCGGCCACCGAGATGGCGGGCATCGAGGGACGAGGTCTGTCGTGTCTGCGCCCGATCGCCGTGCAAGCATCGTGTTCCGGGACGCCCGGCGTGCCCTGGAGGAAGCCGTCGCGGACGGGCGCGGTCATTCCCTCGGGCTCGAAACACTCGCGCCGCACGAGTCCTGGGACGTGCTGGTCGCCGAAGGGTACGGGCGGGCGCTGCTGACCGGCGCCCTCGCCGGAGCACTCGCCGGGCTGCTGCGGCACGGCGTGAGCGTCGCCGACGTGCTGAGCTGTCCTGCTGTCCCTCTCGGGGTCGAACTCGGGCCGACCTCCCTTCGACTCGTCAGGGGATGGCTCGCGGACGGCGTGGCCGAGATGGATGATGCCGTCGTATCACGGACGATGGTGGCCGGCGTGGCCGATGATCTCATCGGTGCCTCCGACGCGGCCCTGGCCGTCGGCGATGCGCACCGGGTGGCCGTGCTGGTCTTCGGGATCGCGGCGGTCGGCACGCACACAGTCTGGCGCGCGGTGTGATCCGGGCGGTCAGCGCTGCCGAGCGAAGGTGTCGGGGGCGGAGGCTCCGACCCGACCGCGAATGAAGATCATCAGCACGAGGCCGGCGACGATCACGACGATGTTGCCGAGTCCCGCGATGGCTGTCAGCCCACCCTCGGCGGGGTGCAGCGTCTGCAGGAAGATGCTCGGGTCGGTGCTGGCGTGCAGGAGGATCGGGGCGAGGATGGTCCGGGTGACGCGGAGCGCGAGGTACATGCAGATGCCGAAAGCGAAGGTGTACACGAGCTGGAAGAGGGTCGGGAACAGGTCCTGTCCGGTCAGCAGGTTGCCCGAGTGCAGCCCGGCGAAGATCGCCGCAGAGATCACCGCGACGACGAGCTCGCGCGCCCCCGCGTCGCGCATCATCTTCACGACGAGGCCGCGGGTGAGGACCTCTTCCGCGAAGCCGATGGCGAGTCCCGCGAGCAGCCAGGTCGCAACCACATCCAACCCGACGCTGCCATAGTCGATCGTGAGGAAGCGGAGGACGTTGAACAGCAGGACCGCGACGATCGCGATCCACATCCATCCCGCTCCCCGGATCGGCTGGCGCCCGAACACGGGGCGCCACCACCCGACCGAGGCGATGAACCCGATGAGCAGGAGACCCCCGACGAGGATCGGAAGGACGTCGTAGACGAGGACGCCGGCTGCGCTGGCCGGGTCGTCGACCTGCGCGGCCAGCGGGAGGAAGGCGAGCGAGAACAGCTGATAGAGGCCGTAGTACACCGCCGCGAGCAGGAGGGCGCGCCACCAGCCTCCGCGATCCCAGAAGCGCTGCCAGGCGGAACGGTGCGGTGCGGCGTCGATCACGGGTGCTCCTCGAAGGGGATGGCGGGCACCTCCAGTGTGACGGCTCCGCCCGCGCGGCGCGGGCGCCGGGCGGCGACACGCCGTGTCAACCCCCTCGGCCCCGGCAGCCCGCCCGCCCAGACTGGCCGTCCGGATCCCCAACGTCAGGAGGCGCCATGTCCGACACGTCGAACACCCAGGACAACCAGGAGGAGATCGAGGCCATCGGCGTCGACCCCGACTTCGTCACCACCGATCACGACCCCGAGCCCGATGAGCTCCCGGCGACGGGCGGCGGGGAGGACGACGACGACGTCGACGTCGCCGACCTCCCCTAGCGCGGGCTACCTGCCTGTGGGCGCCGAGCCGGTCTCTCCCGGCTCGGCGTCCGTGCGTCCGGGATCGACGCGCCCGGCGGTGCGGAGCTCCGCCTCCAGACGCTCGGCCTCCTCGCCGCTGATCGCCTCACCGCGGGCCACGAGTCCGGCCTGATCCGACAGCGGGATCTGCTTGAGGAACAGCGACAGGATGAGCGCGAGCGCGATGAAGGGTACGAGGTACCAGAACACCGGGGCGAGCGCGTCCGCGTACGCCGTGACGATGCCGTCGCGCACCTCGTCCGGCAGACTGTTCAGCGTGGCGGGGTCGATCGTTGACGCGGCCTGGGACGCGGCCTCGGGGGATGCCCCGGCGCCGGCGAACACACCGAGGAGGTTCTCCGTCAGCCGCGTGGTGAAGATCGTGCCGAACACCGCGGTCCCCAGCGAGGCGCCGACCTCGCGGAAGTAGTTGTTCGTGCTCGTGGCGGTGCCGATCTCGCCTGCCGGAACGGCGTTCTGCACGACGAGCACGACGACCTGCATGATGAGGCCGAGCCCGGCGCCGAAGACGAACAGGAACGCGCAGATCAACCAGATCGGCGTCTCCGCCGACAGGGTGGTCATGGCGACCATCGCGATGCCGGTGATGATGGTGCCGAGGATCGGGTAGATCTTGTACTTCCCGGTCTTCGAGATCGCGATGCCGGAGAAGATCGAGGTCCCCATGAGGCCCACCATCATCGGGATCATCAGCAGCCCCGACGCGGCGGCGGACGTTCCGGACGACATCTGCAGGAACGTCGGGACGAAGCCGATCGCCGCGAACATGCCGATGCCGAGGACGAGGCCGATCGCGGTGGCGTTCACGAAGATCGGGTTGCGGAAGAGGCTGAGCGGGATGATCGGGTCCTGCACGCGCGACTCGGTGATGACGAACGCCGTCGCCGACACCACGAGGCCGGCGCCCCAGGCCCAGGTCGCCAGGGAATCCCAGCCGAACGCGGCGTCGCCGCCGAAGTCGGTGAAGAAGATGAGGCACGTCGTGGCCGCGGACAGGAAGAGCACGCCGAGGATGTCGATCGGCTTCTCCGCCTTCTTGCTGGGGAGCTTCAGCGCCACGAGGGCGATGAGGAACGCCGCGATGCCGACCGGGATGTTGATGTAGAACGCCCACTGCCAGGTCATGTGGTCGACGAAGAAGCCGCCGAGGAGCGGTCCGGCGACCGCGGAGAGGCCGAACACCGCGCCGAGCGGGCCCATGTACTTGCCGCGCTCGTTGGCCGGCACGATGTCGGCGATGATCGCCTGCGAGAGGATCATGAGCCCGCCGCCGCCGAGGCCCTGGAGGGCACGGAAGACGACGAACATCCAGAAGTCCGTCGCGAAAGCGCAGCCGACCGAGGCGAGCGTGAACAGGGCGATGGCGACGAGGAACAGCGACCGCCTGCCCAGCACGTCGCCGAACTTGCCGTAGATCGGCATGACGATAGTGGTGGCGAGCAGGTAGGCCGTGGTGATCCAGACCTGATGGTCGACGCCGCCGAGCTGGCCGACGATGGTGGGCATCGCGGTCGACACGATCGTCTGGTCGAGGCTCGCGAGCAGCATGCCCGCGATCAGGGCGCTGAAGATGATCCAGATGCGGCGCTTCGTCAGGAGGAAGGGCGCATCCGCGGTGGCGGTGGCGGACATCAGTGGGCTTTCTGTGAAGGGGAGTAGAGGTCGCGCGCGAGGCGCAGCCGGCGGGTGATGAGGTCGGCGAACGGTTCGGTGGAGTGGTTGTGCAGCAGCTGCTCCATGCACAGGCGCACGAGCGCGCCGACGGAGTGGACGAGCACCTCCGCGCGCAGCTCCGCGTCCGGCTCCGTGCCGATGCGGCGGGCCACGAGGGCGATGTCGCGGCGCTCGTGCTTCTCCTGCTGCTCGAAGGCGGCCCGCAGCAGCCGCGGCTCCTGCTCGATGACGGCGAACAGCTCCACGGCGTGCTCGATGGGATCGAAGAGGGCGAAGCGCTCGATGGTGAGCTGCACGAAGTCGTCCAGGAGATCGCCCTCGCGGTCGAGGAAGGCCGCTTCGAGCTCCTCCTGGCGGGAGTCGATGACGGCGAAGCCGAAGACCGCGTTCTCCTTGCTCTCGAAGTAGTTGAAGAACGTGCGCCGCGAGACCCCGGCGTCGGCGCACAGCTCCTCGACGGTGAAGCCCGCGAAGCCCCGCTCGGTGGTCAAGCGGCGCGCGGCTTCGGTGAGCGCGCGCGTGGTCCGACGCTTGCGCTGCTCCCGGGTGGACTCTGCACTGTTCTCCATAAAGTGCAACTTTGCACTCTGAACCTTGGAGTGCACTGAGAGGTGCTGCCGAGAGGCGAGCCGAAATTCGTTCGGAGAAGTTTGTGACATTCTGTGCTCCCCGACCGTCTTAGTGGTGTCGTGAGAACACGGCCCGCGCGGGAACCGCGTGGTCACACGGATGAAGGAGCTCGAGATGGCGAACGTGACTGGGGGCACCCAGCCCAAGGCTCAGGTCGTTCCGGCGTCGCAGGGGGCGGCGGGGAAGACCACGATCGAGGATGCGGTGGTCGCGAAGATCGCCGGCATCGCGGCACGAGAGGTGGACGGGGTCTACGCGCTCGGCGGCGGCGCCGCACGCATGATGGGCGCCATCCGCGACGCCCTCAACACGACCGACCTCGCGCAGGGGATCAGCGTCGAGGTGGGCGAGACGCAGGTGGCCGTCGACGTGACGATCGTGGCGGAGTACCCGGTGTCCCTGCAGAAGGTGGCCGACCAGGTGCGGGCCGCGATCCACCGGGCCATGGTGGAGCTGGTGGGCATGGAGGTCGCCGAGGTGAACGTGACCGTTAACGACGTGCACATCCCCTCCGAGGACGACGACGAGGCTCCGGAGGCGCGAGTCCAGTGAACGCCTCGGTGATCGGCGGAGCTGCGGCGACGGTGCTCGCGCTGACCTGGATCGTCTGGGGGTTCTGGGCGTTCCTGCTCGTCACCCTCGCGATGCTCGTCGGTGCGGTCGTCGGCCGCATCGTCGACGGTCGCCTGGACGTGCGGGCGCTCGCCGACGTGGTGCGCGGGCGGCGATCGTCCTCATGAGCGTCGCAGTGACGGACGGGCCGACGACCGTGGCGGGGGCCACGGTCGTCGAGGCCCGGGCGCTGCATCGGCTCGCGCTGGGGATCGTCCGCGATGTCGCCGGAGTCGGCGCGGGAGACGCGAGCGTCGACCTCGCCGACAGCCGCGGCGACCTGCGGGTCTCCGTGGCGGTCCCGGTCGTCCTGGGGAGCCGCGGGGGCGGTCCCGTGGCGGTCCGCGCCGACGCCGTGCGCGACGCGGTCGTCCGCGGCATGCGCGAGCTGGCGGCCCGCCGCGTGGGAGCGGTGGACGTGCGTTTCACCGGAGTCCGGCGTGAGGACGAGAGGAGAGTGGCATGACGGCGAACACGACGACGTCGCGGCGACTGCTTCGTCGAGAGGCGAGGGCGACGCGCCGGGGCCCGGCGATCGCGCTCGCGGTCGTCCTCGCGGTGCTCCTCCTCGCTCTGCTGGGCGCGATGGTCGCCGGGACTCTCGACGCGGGGTTCCGCGCGCAGGTCACCGGATGGCTCACGCCCGTCACGGCTTCCGCCGCGGCGCCTGCGGTGATGATCGCCGCCGGGGCCGTGCTCGTGGTCGTGGCGCTGCTCCTCCTCGGACTCGCCGTGCTTCCCGGTCGGCGGGCCCGTCGCACGCGGCTCGCCGCACGGGCCGCGCTCGTGATCGACGACGGGGTGCTCGCCGACGCCATCGCCGACGGCACCGCGCGCCGGATCGGCGTGCCACGCGGCCAGGTGCGCGTGACCGTCGGACGACGCACGGTGCTGATCCGGGTCACGCCCACGAGCGGGGTCCCGGTGGATGCGGCCGCCGCGGGAGACGCGGCCCTGCGCGTGCTGGACGAGACCGGATTCCGGCTCTCGCCGCGGGTGCAGGTGGCGCGGGAAGGAGTGATCGCATGACGTCGGCAGGGACCGTCGCGAACCGGATCGTCCTCCTCGGAGGAGCCGCGATGCTTCTGGGCGGGGGCGTCGTCCTCCTCGCTGCGGGACTGCGGGGCGCGGGGGCGCTTCCGGCCCCCGCCGAGGATGTGCTCGCCGAGGCCGACGGTGTCGTGGCGTGGTCGGGGGCCTGGGGCCTCGACATCCCCGGTGCGGGCTTCGTGCCGCTGTGGGCGCTCGCGGGGCTCGCCGCCGCGGTGCTGCTCGTCGTCCTCCTCCTCGCGTTCCTGCTCACCCGCAGGCCGCGGCGGGAGCGCACCCTTCTCCGGCTCGCCGGTGAGGGCGGCACGACCACCGTCGACCGGAGTGTGGCGGAGCAGCTGCTCGCAGCCCCCCTCGCCGATCGAGCGGACGTGCTGGCCGCCCGGGTGACGAGCCGGAAGGCCGGCCGCGAGATCGCTCTCGGCCTCGTGGTCACTCCACGCCCCGGCGCGGCCCTGGGGCAGGTGCTCGCCGCCGCCGATGCGGTCGTGCAGGAGTGGGACGCCGTCACCGGGACGCGGATGCCGGTCGTCGTGCACATCGCGGACCGCGGCTGGCGGGAACTCTTCCGCTCCCGGCAGCGGATGCGCCGTTCGCTGGTGGCCGGACAGAGCACGGCGGCGCGTGAGCCGCACAGCACACAGACATCGACCCCGACCGTCGGGGTCGTGTGAGGAAAGGAGGCGCCATGAGCGCGGAGGACAAGATCAAGGCCGCAGCCGAGAAGGTCGCAGGCAAGGCCAAGGAGGTCGTCGGCGAGGTCACGAACAACGACAAGCTCGTCGCCGAGGGCAAGGCCGAGCAGGCCAAGGGCGATGTCAGGAACGCGGCCGAGGATGTCAAGGACACGTTCACCAAGTGACGGAAGGGGAGGAGGCGCCCGGAGGGGCGTCTCCTCCGCCCGCGCGCAGAGGGTCGATCCGATCCGATGCGGCGCGGGCTCCGAACGTCCGGGGAACCGTGAACGAGGGGTGGGGGAATGGCAGCCGATCACTGGGGTGAGGCGCTGGAGCAGGCCGGAGACCGTATCGTCGCCGGCCGCGCGATGGACGGCGACGTCGCCGCGTTCGCGGTGCTCGTGCGCAGGTACACGCCGATGATGAGGGCCTACACGCAGCGGATGCTCAACGCGTCGGCGGAGGTCGACGACATCGTGCAGGACGCGTTCGTGACGGCATGGCAGCGGTTCGGTGAGCTGGAGGACCCCGCGAAGGTCAAGAGCTGGCTCATGCGGATCGTGAGCCGCAAGGCGGTGGATCGGCTGCGCCGGACGCGTCCCGCGCTCGACGTGGACGAGATCGACCGACCCGCGCCGCCGCAGGCATCGCCCCATGCGGTCGTCGAGGCGAGAGCGGGCGTCGAGGCCCTCGGCGCGGCCCTGCGCGAACTCCCGGAGGCCCAGCGCGAATGCTGGGTGCTGCGGGAGCTGGCCGGCTACAGCTACGACGAGATCGCCGAGGAGCTCGGCATCCCCGTCAGCACGGTGCGCGGACTGCTGTCCCGCGCGCGACGGTTCCTGATCACACGGATGGAGGCGTGGCGATGACCGATCACCACGAGGACGACCAGCTGCGCCGCCTCGGCCTGGAGCCCGCCGACCTCGACGGGCACACGATCGAGGAGCTCAGCGACTACTTGGACTCCGGCCGCACCCCGCGGAATCCCGCCATCGAGGAGTCGCCGGGGTGCCAGCTCGCGCTCGATGCCCTGGAGAGGCTGCGCGGGCTGGGCAGCGCCCTGATGGATGAGGATGTCTCCTCCGCGCCTGCCGCGGACGAGAGCTGGGTGGAGAGGATCCTCAGCGGCATCGCGATGGACGCCCAGGCGGGGCGCCGCATCCCCTTCGCCTCCGATGATCCGGACGTGGAGCTGGCGATCACCGAAGGCGCCGTGCGCGGACTGGTCCGTGCCGCGGAGGAGGCCGTCCCCGGCGTGCTGGTCGGCCGGTGCCGGCTGGAGGGCGATGTCACAGAGCCCGGAGCGCCGGTGCGGGTGGCGATCGACGCGAGCGTGCGCCTCGGCGACCCTCTCCGTCGCGTCGCCGACCGGCTGCGCGCGGAGGTGGAGGCCCGGCTGCGTCGTCATACCGAGCTGCAGGTCGTGGCCATCGATGTCGCGATCACCGACGTCAGGGAGGGGGCATGATGCCCGGCACCGAGCTGTCGAAGGAGGAGCGCGCGGGTCTCGCGCTCCGGATCGAGGCGGCGCTGCGCGCCTGCTCCGGGGTGCGCGGCGTATACCGATCGGGCTCCCTCGTCTCCAACCTCCTGCGTGCGGGTGCGTCGGCGTGGGGGAACGAGCGCGGAGTCGAACCGATCGTGTCCGTCGCCGCCGGAGCGGACGGCGTGGCGGTGGAGGCGGCGATCGGCGTCGACGGGCGGGTGCGCAGCGTCGCGACGCTACGGCATGCCCGTGACGCCGTGGACGCGGTGCTGCGGGCCGAAGGCCTGCGCCGCGGGAGCCTCACGTTGACCGTCGCCTACGTGCAGAGCGCCACGGAGCCGGGGGAGCGCCGCCGTCCATGACGGCGGCGCTCCTCACATCACACCAGGGCGCGGAGGCCCTCGACGAGCGGGGTCGTCGGGCGGCCGATGAGGCGGCGGAGGGTGCCGTCGGTGTCCGCTAGGGCGCCGTCGCGGATACCGGCGTCCAGGGCGACGACGAACCCGGCGGTGCCCTCGTCGAGGCCGGCGGCGCGGAGCGCGGCGAGCTGCTCGTCGGCGGAGAGCGGGACGAACACGACCTCGCGGCCCGTCACCTCGGTCATCGCGGCGGCGAGGTCGGCGTAGGTCCATGCGACGTCCCCGCCGAGCTCGTAGACCGCACCGAGGTGTCCGTCCTCGGTGGCGACGACGGCGGCGGCCTCGGCGTAGTCCTTCCGGCTGGCGGAGGCGACGCGGCCCTCTCCGGTGCCGGCGCTGAGGGTGCCGGTCTCCGCTGCACGAGCCAGGTCGGCGGCGTAGTTCTCGGTGTACCAGTTGTTGCGGAGGATCACCGCGGGAAGGCCGGCGGCCGCGATGAGCTCCTCGGTGGCCTTGTGCTCGGGAGCCAGGACGAGGGAGCTCGTGGTGGCCTTCGGAGCGCTCGTGTAGACGAACTTCGACACCCCGGCATCCTTCGCGGCCTCGATGACCGCCTGATGCTGCGCGACGCGCTGGCCCACCTCCGAGCCGGAGACGAGCACGACGGTGTCCACGCCGTCGAGCGCCGCCGCGACCGACGCCGGGTCGGTGTAGTCGAGACGGACGACGGGCACGCCGAGGTCGGCCCCCTTGGCGAGGTCGCGCGCACCGGCGCGGATCGTCTGCGGGTCGACGCCGCGCGCGAGCAGGGCGGCGACGATGAGGCGGCCGAGGTGACCGGTCGAACCGGTGACGAGGATGGTCATGGGAGTCCTTTCGTTGCTGACTCCCCGGACAACCCCGGCAGCCGTGCTCCGCATTCCTTTCGGTGGGTACCCACTTTTTGGTAAGGTACCCACATGACGGTGAGCTTTGCGCAGATCCGCGATTCCCAGCCCGCTCTCTTCGATCAGGGGTGCGGGACACGCGTCATCCTCGACCACATCATGAGCAAGTGGGGCGTGCTCGTGCTCTCCTGCCTCTCCGACGGCACGCGGCGCTGGGGCGAGCTGCGTCGGGAGGTGGACGGCATCAGCGAGAAGATGCTCGCGTCGACCTTGCGGACCCTCACCGACGACGGCCTGGTGCATCGGGAGTCGCTGCCGACGGTGCCGCCGCATGTCGCGTACAGCCTCACGCCTCTCGGGCGTGACCTGATGGAGCGGATGCTTCCGCTGATGGAGTGGGTCGCGGCGCACGCCGACGGAATGCTCGGTCGCGACTGACCCACGGAATCCTTCGCGTATCCGAACGCGACGCATGGATTCCGTTGCAGAAACAAAAGGATTGACGGGATACCGCAGCGAGCCGTACTGTTCAGGACATGGCAACGACGCCCATCCACCTCGAACGCCCCGACGGCAAGGGCCTGGCCGCAGGCACCCTCGGCCTGTGGGGCTCCACCGTCATCGGGCTCGCCTCCACGGCCCCCGTCTACTCGCTCGTCGCGACGCTCGGCTTCGTCGTGCTCGCCGTCGGTGCGCAGGCGCCGATCGCCTTCATCATCGCCTTCGTGCCGATGCTGCTGATCGCCTTCGCCTATCGCGAGCTCAACAACGCCGTCCCCGACTGCGGCACCACGTTCACCTGGGGCACCAAGGCCTTCGGGCCGTGGGTGGGCTGGATGGGCGGCTGGGGCGTCGCGGTCGCCGGCATGGTCGTGCTCGCGAACCTCGCGCAGATCGCCTCCGTGTACTTCTGGTCGCTGATCGGGCAGGACCTCGAGAACAACGACTGGCGCGTCGTCGTCGTGGCGGTTCTCTTCATCGCGGCGATGACCTGGGTGAGCTGGCGCGGGGTCGAGATCGGCGAGCGCATCCAGAACGTGCTCCTCGCGATCCAGTACCTCGCGCTGGCGATCTTCATCGTGGCCGCCCTCTGGCAGTTCTTCACGGGCGACGCCCCCGACGCCACCCCGTTCTCGTGGGAGTGGCTGAACCCCTTCGGCTTCACCGACTGGTCGGGCTTCACCGAGGCGATCCTCCTCGCGCTCTTCATCTACTGGGGATGGGACACCTGCCTCGCCCTCAACGAGGAGACGAAGGACCCGAAGCGCATCCCCGGCCGCGCCGCGGTGCTCACGTGCGTCATCCTCCTGGTGACGTACGTCGCGGTGACGATCGCCGCGATGATGTACGCCGGACTCGGCCAGGACGGCACGGGACTCGGCAACGAGGCCAACGCCGACGACTTCTTCCTGGCCATCAAGGACGGGCTGCTCGGACCGTTCGGCTGGGTGCTCGTGGTCGCGGTCATCATCTCGGCGATCTCGTCCACCCAGACGACCATCCTCCCGACCGCCCGCGGCACGCTCGCGATGGGCGTGTACAGGGCGCTCCCGGCGAAGTTCAAGGACGTGCACCCCGTCTACAAGACGCCGTCGTTCTCGACCATCGTCATGGGCGTGGTGGCTTCCCTCTACTACGTCGGCATGACCCTCATCAGCGACAACATCCTGCAGGACTCGATCCTCTCGCTGGGCCTCGCGATCGCGTTCTACTACGCCATCACCGGTTTCGCCTGCGTCTGGTACTTCCGTGCCGACCTGCGCCGCTCGACCCGCGACCTGTTCTTCAAGGGCATCTTCCCGCTGCTCGGAGCGCTGCTGCTGACCGGCGCGTTCGTGCAGTCGGCGATCGACATGTGGGATGTCGACTACGGCTACACCGTGCTCTTCGGCATCGGCGGCACGTTCGTGATCGGCATCGGGTCGCTGGCGATCGGCCTCGTCCTGATGTTCCTCTGGTACCTCTTCCCGCGGTCGAAGCGGTTCTTCCGGGGCGAGAGCCTGAACCGGGAGACCGAGGTGATGGTGCCGGAGGAGCCGGGCGCGATGATCCGCTCGGTCGACGGCGGCATCTGAGGCGCAGGGTGCGCGCGCGGCTGTCCTAGGCTGGCCTCGTGCGCATCCGGCTCGACATCGCCTACGACGGCACCCATTTCCGCGGGTGGGCCACGCAGCCCACGCTCCGCACGGTCCAGGGGACGCTGGAGGCGGCGCTCGCCCGGATCGTCGGCTCCGACGTGCGGTTCGTCGTCGCCGGACGGACGGACGCCGGCGTGCATGCGAGCGGACAGGTCGCGCACGTGGATCTCGACGAGGCGCAGTGGGCCCGGATCCAGGCACGACACGGCCGCGCCGCCGAGGATCCCGCGGGCAGCATCGCGGCGCGCATGCGCGGGGTGCTCGGCGCCTACCCCGACGTGTCGGTCGTGCGCTCCTCCCTCGCCCCCGAGGGCTTCGACGCGCGCTTCTCCGCGGTCTGGCGGCGCTATCGGTACCGGCTCGCCGACGACCTCGCCGGCTATGACCCGCTACGGCGTCTCGACACCACGACGATCCGCGGTCGGCTGGACGCCGAGGCCATGGACGCCGCCGCCCGGACCCTCGTCGGTCTGCACGACTTCGCCGCCTACTGCAAGCCGCGCGAGGAGGCCACGACCATCCGCACGCTGCTCGACTACCGGTGGCAGCGGGACGCGGACGGGGTGCTCGTCGCGGAGGTGAAGGCCGACGCGTTCTGCCACAGCATGGTGCGGGCCCTCGTCGGCGCCTGCGCGGCGGTGGGGGAGGGGCGCCTCGACGTGGGCGACCTCGTCGTGCTCCGCGATGCCCTCACGCGGACCAGCGAGTTCAAGGTGCTCGCCGCCCGCGGGCTCACGCTCACCGAGGTCGGATACCCCGCCGACGATCTCCTCGCCGCGCGGGCAGCCCAGACCCGCGCCCGCCGGGACCACGAGACCGACTGATCGTCCGGATCCGGAGCCGGGGCACAGATGGGGCGGGTAGCGTGGGGACGATCATGAAGGTCATCTCCTACAACCTGCGCAAGCACCGGGCCGCCGGCGAGCTCGCGGCGCTCGTCGATGAGCATGATCCCGACATCCTCTGCCTGCAGGAGTGCGACGTCCCGGAGCTGCCGGACCGGATCGGCGGCCTCGTGCTGGCGGATGCGACACAGGGCAACCGCCTCGGTCTCGCGCTCTTCTATCGCGAGAGCACCTACCTTCTGCAGGGCATCCGCACCCTCGGCCTGAAGAAGTCGCTGCACGATCGCATCGCGAAGCCGGCGCACGAGCGCGTGCTCGGCGCGCGCCTGCGCGACATCGACGACGGCGGCGAGTTCATCGTCGCGTCCTTCCACGCCGCGCCCCTGACGGCGTTGAACTCGCTGCGGCGGCATCAGATCCGTGCGGCGCTCGCCGAGCTCGCGACGCTGGGCGAGGGGCTGCCGCAGCTCATGGTGGGGGATTACAACTACCCCGTGTTCAAGGAGAACCTCGGGCAGGCCGTGCGCGACCAGGGCTACGCGCTCTCCCTCAGCGACGACCACACCTACACGCGCTACCGCGTCTTCCGCGGGCACTACGACTTCGCGACGTCGTCCGGCTTCGAGATCGAGCGCATCACCACGCTGCCGCAGCGTTCCAGCGACCACCGCCCGATCCTCGTGACGGTCCGCCCGGACTGAGCCCGGGCGCCGGCGGGTTTGGGAATGCCGTTCCGGTGGCGTATGCTGACTCTTTGGTGCCCTTCCCTGTCCTGCGGGGAAGACGCACATCCGAACGTGAGCCCTCCACTGGCGTGTTCCTCCCCGTAGGGAAGAACCACCCCGGAGTGGGATTCACGAACACCTCCGTTCGACAAGAAAGCAGCACTATCGTGACGCGCACTTACACCCCCAAGGCTGGCGAAGTCCAGCGCGACTGGGTCGTCATCGACGCCACCGACGTCGTTCTCGGCCGTCTGGCTTCGCACGCGGCGACGCTCCTGCGTGGCAAGCACAAGCCGACCTTCGCCAACCACATCGACTCGGGTGACTTCGTCATCATCGTGAACGCCGACAAGGTCGCGCTCACCGGTCAGAAGCTCCAGAAGAAGATGGCGTACCGCCACTCCGGCTACCCGGGTGGCCTCAAGGCCGTCAGCTACGCCGAGCTCCTCGAGAAGAACCCGGTCCGCGCCGTGGAGAAGGCCATCCGTGGCATGCTCCCGAAGAACAGCCTGGGCCGCCAGCAGCTGTCGAAGCTGAAGGTGTACGCCGGTGCCGAGCACCCGCACGCCGCGCAGCAGCCCCAGCCGTACACCCTCGACCAGGTCGCCCAGTAAGCGCCGTACAGACTAAGGACATACTCGTGGCTGACATCCAGGACTCCACCGAAAACCTCCAGAACTTCTCGACGTCGACCCCGGAGACCGACGCGGTCGAGGCGGCTCCCCGCCCCGTGCTGAGCGTCCCCGGCGCCGCTGTCGGCCGTCGCAAGCAGGCCATCGCCCGCGTGCGTCTGGTTCCCGGCTCGGGCACCATCACGGTCAACGGCCGCACGCTCGAGGACTACTTCCCGAACAAGCTGCACCAGCAGCTCATCAACGACCCGTTCACCGCGCTGAACCTCGCCGGTGCCTACGACGTGATCGCCCGCATCTCGGGTGGTGGCGACTCCGGCCAGGCCGGCGCCCTGCGTCTCGGCATCGCGCGTGCCCTCAACGGCATCGACGCGGAGAACAACCGTCCGACCCTGAAGAAGGCCGGCTTCCTCTCGCGCGACGCCCGCGTCAAGGAGCGCAAGAAGGCCGGACTCAAGAAGGCCCGTAAGGCGCCTCAGTACTCGAAGCGTTAAGGTCCACTGCTCCGATGCCGATCTTTGGCACGGACGGCGTGCGAGGACTCGCCAATGGCATCCTCACCGCCGACCTGGCGCTCACCCTGGCCCAGGCGACTGCTGTCGTCCTGGGCCAGGGCCGTACGGCGGAGGCCCGCAAGGCCGAAGGCAAGCGACTCACCGCCGTCGTCGCCCGTGACCCGCGGGTCTCCGGGCACTTCCTGACCGCTGCCGTCGCCGCGGGCCTCGCCTCCTCGGGAGTCGATGTCCTCGAGGCCGGGGTCATCCCCACGCCCGCTCTGGCGTTCCTCGTCGCGGATCGCGATGCGGACTTCGGCGTGATGATCTCCGCATCGCACAACGCGGCGCCCGACAACGGGATCAAGATCTTCGCCCGCGGCGGACGCAAGCTCCCTGACATCGTGGAGCAGCGCATCGAGGAGGCCATGCACGGCGAGATGCTGCGCCCGACCGGTGCCGGCGTCGGCCGCATCGACCGGTTCTCGGACGCCGAGGACCGCTACGTGGTGCACCTGCTCGCGTCGCTGCCGCACCGTCTCGAGGGCATCCACGTCGTGCTCGACTGCGCCCACGGCGCCGCCTCCGGTGTCTCGCCGGAGACGTTCCGCGATGCCGGCGCCGAGGTCACGGTGATCGGTGCCGACCCCGACGGCTGGAACATCAACGACGGCGTCGGTTCGACCCACCTCGACAACCTCGCCGAAGCCGTCGTCCGGCTCGGCGCCGACGTCGGCATCGCGCACGACGGCGACGCGGATCGCTGCCTCGCGGTCGACGCACAGGGCAACGTCGTGGACGGCGACCAGATCATGGCCATCCTCGCCGTGTCGATGAAGGAGCGCGGTCGTCTCACCGACGACACCCTCGTGGCCACGGTCATGAGCAACCTCGGCCTGCACGTCGCGATGCGCGAGCACGGGATCACGGTGCGTCAGACGGCCGTCGGCGACCGCTACGTGCTCGAGGACATGAACGCCGGCGGCTACGCCCTCGGCGGCGAGCAGTCCGGCCACGTCATCATGAGCGAGTACGCCACCACGGGTGACGGCCTGCTCACCGGTCTGCATCTGGTGGCCGAGATGGCGCGGCAGGGCAAGTCCCTCGCCGAGCTTGCGTCCGTCATGACCGTGTACCCGCAGCTGCTGATCAACGTCCGCGACGTCGACAAGGATCGCGTCGCCGATGACGAGGTCGTGCAGCAGGCGGTGCGCGACGTCGAGGCCGAGCTGGGCGATACCGGGCGTGTGCTGCTGCGCAAGTCCGGCACCGAGCCGCTGGTGCGCGTCATGGTCGAGGCGGCCGACTCCGAGTCGGCCCGCACCTACGCCGAACGTCTCGCGGCGGTCGTGCAGGAGCGCCTCGCGCTCTGAGCCCGTCGTCTCCGAACCGGTCGGTCGCCTCGGCGGCCGGCCGGTTCGTCGTCTCCGGAGGCCCGGTCAGCGCGCCGCGCAGAGGCGGCTCGTCGTCCCCTCGACCAGCGTCGCCGTGGGGCAGTCATCGAGGGCCAGTCGCGGTGCCTCGGTCATCGACGGCGCATCCTGCAGGCCCAGATGCGCGCCGATGAGCACCACCAGCGGCACCGCCCAGCCCCAGCGCTCCGCGGCGACCCATTCGACGTCGTTCTCCTCGACCCAGGCCCGCAGCGGCTCCACGTCGGCGCGCTGCGCGGCGAGCGTCAGCCCGCGGGAGGTGACGGTGTCCGTGACATGCAGCACGGCCCCCGTCGCGACGATCGCGCCGACCAGCGCCGCCGCCACGGTCCCGACGATCCGCCAGGCGCGTCGCTCGGGAAGCCGTGTGACCGCCCACACGGCGACGGCGGCGAGGAGGGGGAAGAAGGCGAGGATCCCCGGTGCGGGATGCCGGACCCACAGCGGCAGCCGCGACGCCGTCGCCCACCAGGCCACGAACGCGAGGGCCCCGACGACGGCGGCGAGAGCGTAGGCGATCACCACGCGTTCCTCGGCGGTGGCCGTGCGCCAGCGGCGGACGACGCCGAGCGTCACGAGGGCGAGGGTGAGCACGGCGCCGAGGAGCGCGACGATGGGCGGCAGCGACCCGGAATCGGCGAGGGTGCCGAGCTTCTGCAGCACGGTCGTCGCCGCGTCGGTCTGCCCGCCGCTGCGCACGAAGCGGACGAAGGCGCGCAGATGCTCAATGAACCCCGCCGGGCCGAGGGCGAGAAGCGCCCCGAGCTCGAAGAGGGCGGTGGGCACCGCCGAGAGAAGCAGCGGGAGCCAGGCGCGGCGCAGTGCCTCGCGGACGCGGGCCCACCCGCGGCCGTCGGCGAGGACCCACAGCGCGACCGCGAAGGCCGGGAGGGCCAGCGCGGCGATGAGCTTGGCCTGCACGGCGAGGCCGACGAGCAGTCCCGCGAGCCAGGCCCGCCGCGGCAGGACGGTGAGAGCCCAGACCAGGAGCGCCGCGGCAGGGATCTCACCCAGCAGGTCGGCGGGCCCCTGGATAGGGGAGACGCCGGCACCGGCGGTGAACGCCAGCGGGACGGTGACCGCGAGAAGCGCCGCCCAGCGCCCGCCGATGCGCCGCCCGAGGGCGGCGAGCCCGGCGAGGAGCAGCACCCAGAACGCGAGCGGGACGAGCCGGCCGGCGAGCACCGGGTCCATGCCGGTCGCCAGGAGCGCCGCCACCGGGAGGAGAACGACCGGACCCGTGGAGATGCGGGGATCGAACGGCGTGATGGTCGAGCCGGACAGGGCGCCGTCACTGGCGTAGCCGAGCCCGGCGAGGAGATTGCGGGGCACGGTCAGATTGAACGCCTCGTCCTCCCAGAAGCGGGACACCGTGAGGCTGTGCCAGGCGAGGATGACGTGGCCGATCACGAGGGCGGCGGCCGCCACCCAGAAGAGGGCCGTGCGCAGCCGGCTCATCGGCGCACGGGCTCCGGACGACGGACGGAGCGGAGCGGAGCGGACGGACGCAGCGAGAGCAGCCATGCCTCGGTGAGCGCGGCGCGCACAAAGACCCGCAGGCGCTTCGGCGGCAGCGGGAGTCCGCCGCCGCGGCCCCACATGGTGCCGGTGGTGGATGCGCCACGGCGCGGGATGCTGGCCACCCGGACGTACCGCACGCGGAAGCCGCCGCGGGCCTCGGCGAGCGAGAAGTGCACGTGCGGCACCGTCGCGTCCGCGGGCACCGCCTCGACCAGGACCCGCAGAGCCTCGGGACGGTAGGCGCGCAGGGGCGTGTTGACATCGGGGATGCGTCGCCCGGCCGCGGCGGCGATGAGCAGCCCGACAGCGCCGGTGAGCGTCTTCCGGTACCAGGGGTCCGTGCGCCCGTCTCGCACGCCGTGCACGACGTCGGCCTGCTCGCCGGTCAGGGCCCGGAGCAGGCGCGGGAAATCGGCGCCGTGGAACTGCCCGTCGCCGTCGACGTGTACGAGCGCGTCCGGGTCGGCGGCGAGACCGGCGCGGTAGGCCGCGAGGGCGGTCGGACCGTGGCCGCGGTTGGCCGGCTGCACCACGACGGTGGTGTCGGCGACGTCGTCGAACTGGACGGCCGTGGCGTCCGTTGAGCGGTCGTCGGCGATGTGGAACGAGACCTCGTCGGCCAGCGGAGCGACCGCGGACCGGATCTCGTCGATGAAGCCCCGGATGCCCTCCACCTCGTTGTAGGCGGGCATGACGATGGCGAGGTGGCGGAGAGTCACGGAGTCCTTGCGGTGGCGGGGTGCGGAGGTGTCAGCCAGTAGCCTAGTTGAGCCATGAATCCTCCCTCCCGACTGCGTCGCCTCGCCGGCGTGGGCAGCCGCTTCCTCGTGGTCGGTGCCCTGAGCACACTGATCGAGGTCGGCGTCTTCAATCTCCTCGTCTACGCCTGGGGATGGGACGTCGTCGCCGCGAAGATCGTCGCCTCGCTCGTCGCCCTCATCAACGCCTACATCGGCAACCGCGAGTGGACGTTCCGGCACCGGGATCGTCGCGGCCGGGTCGCGGAGGTCGCCCTGTTCCTCGCGACCAACGCCGTGTGCACCGCGCTCGGCGCGGTGCTCGTCTGGGTGGGCGTCGAAGCGGTCGGCGGCATCCTCGGCCGAACGCCGGGCGCCGTGGCCGTCAACGCGGTGAACCTCGTCAGCATCGTCATCGTCGTGCTGCTGCGCTTCGTGCTCTACCACTCGATCGTCTTCCGGGTCGCGTCGCCGAAGGCCTGAGCGGCCGGCGGGGCGGCGTCAGGCACGGGCGGTCGTGCGCTTCTTCGGGGCGCTCTTCCTGCCCCTCCACCGTCCGAGCCTCCCCGTGGCCTTCGTGGACGGCGTGCCGTCGAGCTCGTGGGTCGAGCCGTAGGTGTAGGCGCCGTAGCCGTAGCTGTCCGGTCCCTTCGTCGGCAGCATCGTGACCACGACGCCCAGCAGCTGCACGCCCGCGTTGTCGAGGGCGCGGACCGCGCCGGACAGCTCCTGCTTCTTGGTCTTCCCCGAAGCGGCGGCGAGGATCACACCGCGCGTCTTGGTGCCGAGGACCGCTGCGTCCGTCACGAGGAGCAGCGGGGGTGCGTCGATCAGGACATAGTCGAAGTACTCGCCGAGCGCCTGGAGCACGTCGTCCATCGCCGCCGAGCCGAGCAGCTCGCTGGGGTTGGGCGGCACCTGGCCGCTGGGCAGGACGTACAGGTCGTTCCGCCCCCACTTCTGGAGGGCGTCCGCGACATCCATCCGGCCGATCAGCACGTCGGTGAGACCGGCGCCGCCCTCCAGGCCCATGTAGTCGGCGACGCGGGGAAGACGGAGGTCGCCGTCGATGAGCGCGACGCGCGCCCCGGTCTCCGCGAGGGCGATCGCCAGGTTCGCGGTCGTGGTCGACTTGCCCTCGCCGGGGCCGGCGCTGGACACGACGAAGATGCGGGGACCGCTGTCGAGATTGAGGAACTGCAGGTTCGTCCGAAGGCTGCGGAAGGACTCGGCGCGGGGGCTCCGGGGATCGGCGTGGACGATCAGCGGGCGCTTCGGGGCGTCCGGATCGAAGGCGATACCGCCGAGGACCGGACGCTCGGTGAGCGCCTCGATGTCATGCAGGGTGTGGATGCGGTTGTCCAGCACGGTGCGCAGCATGGCGATGCCGACGCCGAGGGCGAGGCCGATGACGCCGCCCAGCAGGGTGAGCATGCGCGTATTCGGGCTCACCGGAGACGTGGGGACCGCGGCCGGCTCGGTCACGGTGATCTGCACGGGGCTGACCGCGCCCTCCGCAGCCGGCTGCTCCAGCGTGTTCTGCACGGCGTTCTGGAAGCTCGCGGCCACGGCATCGGCGATCTCCGCTGCCCTGGCTGCGTTCCCGTCGGTCACGCTGACGTCGATGAGGACGGTGTTCAGCGGGGTCGTCGCGGTGACGCGACGGCTCAGGCTCGAGACGGTCTCGTCGAGATCCAGTTCCTCGATGACCGGGTCGAGCACGAGGGCCGTGCCGACCACGTCGACGTAGCTGGTCACCATCTGCCGCGCGAACGTGGTGCCCTGCACGAGGTCGCCGGTCGCGGCGCCTTCCGTGCGTACCGAGACGTACAGCTGCGTCGAGGCGACGTAGGAGGGCTGCTGAAGTGCCGCGTATCCGGCACCACCCACGACGCCGAGGACAAGCAGGATCAGGATCATGATCCAGTTGCGGTGCAGGATGCGCACATAGTCGCGAAGTTCCACGCGGCAGTTCTTTCTGTTGCTGGGCAGCTCCCGGTCGTCGGTGAGCCGCAGAGTCAAATCCCGATATTCTCACAAAACGCGCGCGTCGCGCCCCGGGTCTGCGTCATCGCGGAGCTCCGGCCGCCGCGGCGGCCTGCGCAGCAGGATCGCGCCGACCGGACGGCGCCTTCGTGAGGACCGTCCCGAGGACCGTGGCGCCGACCGCCTCGATGCTCTTGGCGGCCGCCGAGAGGCGGCCGGCCGGGGTGCTGCCGGACGCGGCGACGAGGATCGCTCCCGTGGTCACCCTGGCGATGACCGCGGCGTCCGTCACGAGGAGCAGGGGAGGGGCGTCGATGATGACCACGTCGAAGGCGGCGGAGGCCGCCTGCACGAGCTCCTCCATCGCCGAAGACCCGAGCAGCTCCGCCGGGTTCGGAGGCACGGTGCCGGCCGGCAGCACGAAAAGTGCGCTGCGTCCCCACCGCTGGATGACGTCGTTGAGACGCACGCGACCGACGAGGACGTCGCTGAGACCGACGCCGCCCTCGATCCCGAAGTACTCCGCCACGCGCGGGAGCCGCAGATCCGCGTCGATGAGGGCCACGCGATGCCCGGCGTCGGCGAAGGCGAGGGCGAGGTTGGCCGCCGTCGTGGACTTGCCCTCTCCGGGGCCGGAACTCGTGATGACGAAGACGCCGCGGTTCTCACGGAACAGGAAGTGCACGTTCGTGCGCAGGGCGCGGTAGGCCTCGGCGCGCGCGCTCTGCGGCGCCGAGCTGATCGCGAGGGGCCGCTCCTCCGTGCCGGTGTCGAAGGGAATGCGCCCGAGGAGGGGAACGGGCACGGCCGCCTCCACGTCGGACTGCGAGCGCACGCGCTGATCGAGCAGCGAACGCAGGAGGGCGGCTGCGAGGCCGAGGCCGAGACCGATGACCGCGCCGATCGCCAGCGAGAGCGGCATGTTCGGTGCGATCGGCGTCGTGGGCACCTGGGCCGCCTGCAGGGTGACGACGCGGATCGAGAAGGGGGTCTCCTGGCCGCGGCTCTCGAGGGTGTCGGCGACGACGGCGGTGAAGCTCTCCGCGATGCCGTTCGCGATCCGCGCGGCCTGGCCGGGGTTCGTGTCACGGACCTGGACGGTCACGATCGAGCTGTTCAGCTCCGAGGAGACCGCCGTGGCGGCGGCGATGTCCGAAGGCGACGCGGACAGGCCGAGGTCTTCGATCACGCGGTCGAGGACGAGGGAGCTCGTGACGACATCGCGGTAGGTCTGGACGATCTGGGTGGCGTAGCCGGTCGCCTGCGCGCGCTCCGTCGGGGAGGCCGTCTCGGACAACTGCACGGTGACCATCATCTGCGTCGACGCCTCGAAGCGCTGCGGGGTGAGCATCGCCACCACCGCGCCCACCGAGACCCCGATGAGCAGGCCGGAGAGGATGACGACGATCTGCCGTCGGACGATCCGGAGATAGTCCTGGAGCTGCATCGGTCTCCCCGCATGGTCAGGCCGGATCGGCGGTATGTTCTCTTGAGACTACCGATTCCCTGAAGGCGGCATGACGGCTCTCGACACTCTCTTCCCCGACGGCCCGCGCACGGACCATGAGAAGTCCGCCGTGCGCGAGGTGGCGTCCGCCGCGCGGTTGCGTGACCTCGTCGGGGATCCGCGCTCGCGCTCGCCCCGCGCCGCCGGCATGTCGGACACCAGGGAACTCGCGCGCCGCGCGGAGGCCGCCGCCCGTAGCGCGGTGCCCTTCGCCGCCGTCGCGCCCGCGGTCGCCTCGGAGGCCCCGCGCCGTCGTCGGAAGCTCGATCCGCTGTCCCTGTCCGCTGCCGCGCTGGCCGTCGTCGCGGTCGTCGCCGCGGTCACCGTCGGCGGGATCCAGGCCGCCACGGCGAGCCCCGCGGCCAGTGCGCTCGAGTCGCTCCAGGCCGATGAGGCGACCATTCAGAACGCGCAGCAGGCTCTGACGACGACCAGGGACGGCATCGTCGCCGACATCGCGACGCAGACGGCGGAAGCGACGGCGCTGCGCGCGGCTCTGCTCGACACCGCCACTGTCCCCGATCCGCTCTCTTCGGAGGGCGACGTGCTCGAGGTGACCGACCCCGCGCCGCGGCAGGCGGCGGTCGCGGCGCTCGACACCTACCTCGCGGGTCTCGCCGCCATCGACATCCCCGAGGCGCCCGACGAGTATCGGCGCGGAGACGTCGACGAGGATTCCCTGATCGAGGTCGGCGGTGCCATCGACGCGGCCCAGGAGCGCCTGGAGGCCCTCGACCGCGAGACGGCGGACATGCGAACGGTCCGAGGGACGCTCGACGCGCTCCGGCCGGCCGCCGCGCCGGCTCTCACCGCATTCGCCGGCTCGTTCATCCCCTCCGCCGAATCGGCGACAGAGGAGCGGCTGGGGGCCGGGGAGCCGTTCCGCATCGCCGTGACCCAGACGGCCGACGCCGCGGCCGCTGCCGACCCGTGGTCCGCGGACGCGCAGACGGCGTATGCGGCGTATCGCGATGCTTTCGGTGCTCTCGTCGAGGACCAGCTGCGGGCCGAGCGCGAGGAAGCCGATCGCCGCGCGGCGGAGCAGCAACAGCAGCAGAGCTTCCCGCAGAACCCGGGGACCGGCGGCACCACTCCGCCCGACCCGGTCGAGTCGCCCGCCCCCACGGAACCGGACACGCAGGACGGCGACGGCACCCCCTAACGCACGGACCTTCTCGTTTCCTGTGAGAGCATGGCACACAGGTGGAGAAAAATGCGGGGGAGCAGACTGTCGTGAGCGGTGCACAGAGGATCGGCGATGAGGCCGACGAGAACCGGCTGCCGGCGCAGGCATCGGTCAAGCAGCGGCGCCGTCGCGTGCTCGCCGCGCTGGTCGATGGTGCGTGCTGGAGCGTCGGGGTGGTTCTCGCTGTGGCGCTCCGGTTCGAGTTCCAGATGGACGCCCGGGGGTGGATCACGACCGTGGTCCTCGCGGTCGTCGCCGGCGCCATCCAGATCGTCCTCGGCTTCGCGACGGCGCTGTATCGCGGCCGGTTCACGTACGGATCCTTCGACGAGGTCCGCACGTTGGCGTTCCTGGTCGTCGCCGAAGCGCTGGCGCTGTCGCTCGTCGTCATCCCGCTCGGCACGGTGATCGGCGTCCCCCGCGCCACACTGATCCTCGCGTTCCCCTTCGTGCTGCTGCTCATGTTCGGTGTGCGGTACGTGGCGCGGCTCGTCATCGAGCGTTCGCGCAAGCCCGGGGTCGACGCGGAACCGGCGCTCATCATCGGCGCCGGGTTCGTCGCCGACAAGCTCCTCGCGAACATGACCACCGATCCGTTGTCGCCGATCCGGCCCGTCGGACTCCTGGAAGACGACCCGGACAAGCGGAACCTGCGGCTGCGCGGCGTCCCGGTGATCGGCACCACGCGGGACATCGCCGCCGCGCGCGCCCGCACCGGGGCGACGCTCGCCGTGATCGCCATCGCCCGTGCCGACAGCTCCCTGTTGCGCACGCTCACCGATCGTGCCGAGGCGGCGGGCCTGCGTGTGGCGGTGACCCCCAGCATCGAGATGATGACCTCGGGCACACGGGCGCTCACCGACGTCCGCGACATCAGCATCGAGGACCTCATCGGACGCCACCCCGTGGACACCAACGTCGAGCTCATCGCCGGCTACATCACCGGCCGTCGTGTGCTCGTGACCGGCGCCGGAGGGTCGATCGGCGCGGAGCTGTGCCGCCAGCTGGCCAAGTTCGGTCCGCGCGAACTGGTCATGCTCGACCGCGACGAGACGGGGTTGCAGTTCGCGCAGCTCGGCACCGCCGGACACGGGCTGCTCGACACGCCGGACGTCGTGCTGGCCGACATCCGCGAGACGGCGACGCTCGACCGGATCTTCGACGAGCGCCGTCCCGAGGTGGTCTTCCATGCCGCCGCGCTCAAGCACCTGCCGATGCTCGAGCAGTACCCCGACGAAGCCTGGAAGACGAACGTCATCGGCACTCTCAACGTCATCAACGCCGCCCGCCGCGCCGGCGTGACCACCTTCGTCAACATCTCGACGGACAAGGCCGCCAACCCCACCAGCGTGCTCGGGCACTCCAAACGCGTGGCCGAGAAGCTCACCGCCTGGGCCGGAGAAGAGACCGGCATGCGCTACCTCTCGGTGCGCTTCGGTAACGTGATCGGCAGCCGAGGATCGATGCTCCCGACGTTCCAGCGCCTGATCGCGGAGGGACGGCCCATCACCGTCACGCACCCGCAGGCGACGCGGTACTTCATGACCATCCCCGAGGCCTGTCAGCTCGTCGTGCAGGCGGGCGGCATCGGTCGTGCGGGGGAGGTGCTCATCCTCGACATGGGCGAGCCCGTGTCGATCCTCGAGGTCGCGAAGCGGATGATCGCCATGTCCGGCAAGGACATCGAGATCGTCTTCACCGGGCTGCGCAACGGCGAGAAACTGCACGAGGAGCTCGTCGGCTCCCGGGAGAACCTCGAGCGTCCGTTCCACCCCAAGGTCTCCCACACGCGTGTCGACACGATCACGCCCGACCGTCTCGACAAGGAAGGCTGGATGCACCGGATGTTCGCGACGCCCCGCGAGAACGACACGGTCGCTATTGAGCCGATCCAACTCGGGCACCGCTGATGCAAGTCGAGCTCGCGCTCGTCGGCACCACAGCGCTGGTCCTGGGTGTTCTGCTGCCGTTCGCCGTCCGTCCTCTCCTCGCCCGTATCGGGTCGGTCGATGTCCCGAACGACAGGTCGTCGCATTCGGCTCCCACCCTGCGTGGTGGGGGTCTCGCTCCACTCCTCGCCTGGGACGCGGCACTTGTCGTCAGCCTGTTCCTCGGCATGACTGACGTTGCCCCTGTCCTCATCCTTCTGGCTGCAACGAACCTGGCTGCGGCCGTGGGCTTCGTGGACGATGTAGTTAGCTTGGGCTCGGGCGTGCGCCTGCTGCTGCAACTCGCGATCGGCGTCAGTTCTGGCCTCGCGGTAACGGCCGTCTTCGGACTGTCCCCGTGGTGGTCCGTCCTGATGATGATCGCTATCGCCGGCTACATCAACGTCGCGAACTTCATCGACGGTATTAACGGCATCTCCGGTGTTCATGGTGCGATAGCGGGACTGGCGTTCGTGGTGGCGGGTTCGACTGCGGGGCAGACGTGGCTCGCTGTCGCGGGCATCGCGCTCGCCGCCGCCTTCGTCGCTTTCCTTCCGTGGAATCTGCGGCGTCCAAGCCTTTTCCTCGGTGATGTCGGAAGCTACCTCCTCGGGGCTGTCATCGGCGTGGTCGTGGTCATGGCCTTGGCGGCCGGCGTGAGTCCGCTTCTCGCCGTGCCGGTTCTCGCCCCTTGGCTTGCCGACACGATGACGACGATCGTGCGTCGGTTTGCTCGCGCTGAGGGCGTGTTGTCGGCCCACCGGACTCACGCCTATCAGCGACTTACAGATACCGGTCTCTCACACGGTGTCGTCACCGCTATCGCAGGATCGGTGAGCGCGGGTTCGGCGGTGCTGGGCTATCTCTCCTGGACGCAGGCGGTGCCAACATGGCTCGGGCTTGCGGGCATCGTCGCCTTGTCGGTGGCCTACGTCGCGCTACCGAGGATTCGTGGCTCGCGCCTATTGATGCCGGTGAACCGGCCGTTCGTGTCGAGTGTCCCGGCAGTCGCCGCTGCGGCGGACCCACGTCAGCGCCGTCGATGGGCAGTCGTCGGAGCTTCTGGTTTCGTGGGCTCGGGCATTGCCGCGCATCTGCGGTCTCGTGGCTACGAGGTGCGGGAGCTTCGCGCGCCGCGTCTCCGATGCGATGCCCAGCAGCTGTCCGGTGAGTCGATCGTTCGCCAGGCGAGCGTCGATCCTGTGGCCGCGGAGATGGCGAGTCAGCTCGCCGGCGTGGATGTCGTCATCAACGCCGCGGGCGCCGCCGCCCCGGACGCCGATGCCACGCAGGACCTCTGGGGAGCCAACTCCTACCTTCCGACGGTCCTCGCCGAAGCCAGCAGGCGTGCGGGAGCGGCGCGATTCGTGCACCTCAGCTCCGCAGCCGTCCAGGGGCGGGATAAGGTGCTCGACGAATCAACGCGCTACTCGCCGTTCTCTCCTTATTCACGATCGAAGGCGCTGGGCGAGGTCGGCCTCCTCATGCTCGCCGACGCTGATCGCGACGCGCGACCGAGCATCGTCATTGTGCGCGCCACTTCTGTACAGGGTCCGGGACGGCCCACTACGCAACGACTACGCCGATTGGCGGCATCGCGGCTGGCAAGCGTCGCGTCGCCAGGGAGCCAGCAATCGGTCGTGAGTGGCCTGCATGGCTTGGCGGCCACGGTCGAAGCAGTGGGAAGAGAGCCCGGCGCGGTCCCCGGTGTCGTGCTGCAACCTTGGGAGGGGCTTTCGGTCAGCGACGTGCTTCGCACGGCCGGTTCGCGACGTCCGCTGGTTCTTCCTCGCTGGCTCTGCACGATGACGCTCTCTACCGGTTACTTCGCCGGACGCGTCGCCCCTGGCTTCGCGGGGCTCGCGCGACGACTGGAGATGATGTGGTTCGGTCAGACCCAACAAGAGGGATGGGCGAGCCCCCGCGTTGCGCGCGACGAACGGTGGTTGCAGCAGGTGCTAGCCAGCGGGGAGGTGCGAGATGACGGGTGATCGTCGTTCGATCGTCTTCGGAGTCACCATCGATTACCAGCTGCGCTACCACGAGGGTCTTTATCAGCGTCTCGCCGATGACGGCTGGGACGTGCACCTTGTGAGCGGGGCCGGACCGATCGGTGAGGCGCTCGCACAGTATCCGGGTGTGACCGCATACGTGCTTCCGATGGCGCGGACGCCGCATCCCATTGCCGATCTGCGCGCCCTTAGTCGGTGGTGGTGGTTGCTGAAGCGGTTGCGGCCGACGGTCGTGGTCATCGGAACTCCGAAGGCAGGACTGCTCGGCGGGATTGCTGCCGCGATGCGTCATGTGCCGGTGCGCTTGTACGAACTGCATGGCCTCCGTCTCGAGAGCGCGCAGGGGCCTCTGCGGATGCTCCTGCGAATGATGGAGCGCGTCAGCGGCGCGGCGGCGACCCAGGTGGTTGCCGTCGGGCCGTCGCTCCGCGAGCGCGCGCTCGCGGAGCGCCTGGTCCCGGCGGAAAAGATCGTCGTGCTCGGAGCGGGAAGCCCGAACGGCGTCGACGTCCGGCAGTTCGGCGACGCGCGGCATGACGCCACCGCGCGAACCACTATGCGTGAGCACCTCGGCATCCCGGCTCCCGCACAGATTGTGGTCTTCATGGGGCGACTCACGGCAGATAAGGGGCTCGTCGCACTGGCCGAGGCGATGGCCATCGTGCAGCAGCATTCTCACGCATGGTTGGTGATCGTTGGAGGTATCGATGACGCCTCGGGGGCGGAAGGCGAACGGCTTCTCCGAGAGGCCGTCGCCCGGCTCGTCGTCGTCGGCGAGGTCGCGGATGTAAAGCCGTATCTCGCCGCGGCCGACGTCCTCTGCCTGCCTAGCCGCCGGGAGGGAATGCCTACAGTCGTACTGGAAGCCTTCGCCGCAAGCGTGCCGGTCGTGGCCACGCGCGCTACCGGCATCGTCGATCTCGTCACCGACGGAATAACTGGCTGGCTCGTTCCGGTCGACGATGCCGCTGCACTCGCCCGTGCTCTCCGTCAAGCACTCGACGATCGGGACACCGCCCGGCGGATGGCTGACGCGGCGGCGGCACTAGTTTCAGAGAGATTCGACAGAGAGATCGTGCAGACAGCCTGGTTCAATACTGTTCGGGACGCACTGATGGACAGCGGCCGATGACTCCCGAACTCTTGCTCGCGGGGATGATCGCCCTGTTCGTCGTTGTGATCCTCTCGGTGACCCTTTTCCGCACTGCCCTCGGGTTCCTCGGGGCAGCGATGTGGAGCCTCTTCCCGGTGTACGGAGCGCTCCTTCCGCCTGGGGGCGGCCTAGTAGCGTTGACCGCAGGCCTGATGGTTGTCACTATTTTCGCCCGCAATCAGACGGCGCGGGTACGAATAGGGTCCGGAATCATCTACGCTGCCCTCCTCGCCATGACCGTCGTCGTGAGGGAGTGGGTGCAGCCTTCGCAGTACGCGGAATCCACCGGCCTTCAACTAGCAGCTTCGGTCATCGCCGCCGGACTCCTTGGCCGGATTGGGGTGCTGGTTCGTTGGAAGCAGGGTTTCGCCCTGGGACTCCTCCCGGGGGGAACCATCCTCGCTGTCGCCGAAACCTTGCGTGTCATCGGCGGAGGCAGAGTTCACGCTCAAGAAGCCGCCTTCGGCGTCAATCCGATAGTCCTGGCGCAGTATGCGGCTGTCGCCGCTCTGGTGGTGGTCTTCCAAGTCGCGCGACACTCATGGCGTTGGCACGCATGGCCCGTGTTTCTTATCGCGGCCACAGGGCTCGTCTTCTCAGGATCACGAGGGCCGCTTCTCGGACTTGTTGTCGCCCTGGCGTATGTCCTCATCCGCGGATACGGAGTCGACAAGGCAGGAGCGCGACGGGCGGTGCGGCTCGTCACCTTGGCGGTGATCGGTGCTATCGGCCTGTTCTTCCTGGCCGCTTCGCGATTCGACGTCACTTCGTGGCTGCGGCTGGACGACGCCGACGGCAACGCGTCGAGCCGGCTCGACGCCTGGGAGGGGGCGGCGGCGACCATCCGACAGCATCCACTGTTCGGGGCTGGTCCGGGAAACTACTACTTTGGGGGCTCCGGTCTGGCCAATGGGGTACCTGCATACCCACACAACCTCTGGTTGGAGGCATGGTCGGAGTACGGCGTGATCTCGTTCGTGCTGCTGATTGCCGTCGCGGTCTCCGCTTGGCGCCAGGCAGCGCAGCTCGGCCAACTCTTCGTGATCTTCGCGGCCGTCGCCTACAGCCTCTCGGGCTCCTTCGACACGTCGCTCATTTTCTTCATGTGTCTCATGATCGCCGCGAGCACACGGGTGCTAGACGAAAGCAAGGAGAGCGTGCTGGCGCTCCCCGGAGCCCCGACCTTCGACGGGCGGCGTCCCTCGTGGTAGTCGAAGTCGTCCGGGGTCTGGGCCTAGGCGGGACCGAGTCTTTGCTCGTAACTCGGCTGCGGTACGAACAGCGCGCGGGGACTGCGCGCACGCGCCTCGTTGTGAATACCCATTCGGCGGACGCATACTTCGCTGGTGAGATCAAAGCGGCCGGGGTCGCCCTGGACGATCTGCAGACCTCGTCGCGCTGGATATCGGCCACGAGGCTCTGGAAGCTCGCGTCACAAATGGCGGTCGATGAGCCGGTGGTGGTGCATTCGCCATGGCCTGCAGCCGTACTGAAACTGCGCAAGGCGCTCGGCTACCGGATGCCGCGTATCGTCGAGGTCGCGCACAGCACCCGGTACGCTCGGGCATCGATGGCGCTCGGGCGGTTGCTCAACCGGCAGGCAGACCTGTGTATCGCCGTGAGCGAAGACGTGGCGGCCGCGCCGACCACGGCCGGATTCCGACGGACGGTGGTGGTCCGCGCTGGCGTGGACCGTGCCGGGATGCGGGAGTGGGTCCTGAACACTCCTCACGCGCCGGAGGAGTTTCGACGAGAGGTCGGCGTGCCCGAGGGGGCTCCTCTCGTTGTCAGCGTAGGTAACCTACTGCCGGACAAGCGGCATTCGCTGATCGTCGAGGCGATGCTGGGCCTGCCAGAGGACGTGCATGTCGCGATCGTCGGAGAGGGGCCAGAACGGGCTGCACTTGAGGCGAAAGCAAACGCTCTGGGGGTCAGCGACCGCTTCCATCTGCTGGGTCGACGGGACGGAGGCTGGAGATGGATGGCAGTTGCGGATGTCGTAGCGCATCCGAGTATCCGCGAGGGCTTGCCGATCGCCCTGACTGAGGCGCGTGCGCTCGGCGTGCCAGTTGTGGCTTTCGATGTCGGCGGTGTCGGCACCGTGCTGGATGGATTACAGGGGTCGGCGCTGCTGCCTGCCTTGGAAACCTCCCGGTTCTCGAGCGAATTGGCACGCGTACTTCGCACCGCGAAACCCGCTGCGTCGGCATTTCCGCACCGCGCTTCCTATGAGTCAAGCTGGGACATCGAGCGGTTCAGTGAGGAGTTTTACCGTTATGTCGAGTGAGAGGCCACTTCGCATCGCGTATGTCACACCCTACGGGCCCCGTTACCGTTCGATAAGTGTCCACACTGCTCAGAGACACACTCAATGGCGAACGGGAGGGGTCGAGGTGAAGCAGTTCATCTTCGGGCATCCGGATCGCGCTGAGCGAGCAGCGTTCAGCAACCTACTTCGGGATGTGGGTGAGCGTGGGTCGCTTAAACAGCGGCTCGCTGCCTATGCCCCGGACATAATTTACCTTCGGTGGCTTACGCCGGTTCCCGGCCTCCTTCGGAAGCTGAAGGAAGTTGGGCCTGTGGTGCTCGACATCCACGCGGACGACATTGCCGAGGTGACTCGAGGTTCATTTGTCCGCTCGCTCTTTCTACGGTGCTTTCGAGACGCTGAGATGAGCAGGGCAGACGGCGCAACCTTCGTTGTGAGCGAACTCGCGAAGTCGCCGAGCTTTCGGGCCGTGCGCGGGCCCCGAGGGGTTTTCGTCAATGCGAGTTGGTTGCATCGGCGTGATCGGCCCGCCGTGTTGCCGCGACCCCGGATCGGAATCAGCGTTGGGGTGGCGAATCCATGGGCGGGACTCGACCGGTTCGCGCGCCTCGCGGAGTCGAGTAGCCTCGCCGCCGATTGGGTGGTCGTGTGCCCGGTTGACGCGGCTGCAGGAGTTAGGAACGTTGTTGGTGAGCGTGTCATCGTTGTTTCCACGGAGGATGAGGACGGGTATGTCAGCGAGCTCTCGACGTGGTCGGCGGCGATCGGTTCTTTGGCTTTGGAGAGAGCCGGCTTGCGCACTGCGTCTCCGCTGAAGGTCAGAGACTACATTGGAGTAGGTATCCCGACTGTTCTGCCCTACTGGGATGAGGGGCTTGCCGATGTTCAGGATCCACTCCTCCTTAAACTCGCTGGCGCGAGCAATTCCCCCGTTGACAACATCGACGTCTCCGTGTTGGATGCGTTCGTTCTACAGTCGAACGGCCACAATCTCCCGGAGTCCGTGTCTGCGCGGGTGGCAGCGCAGGCCGTAGAGCGACGTCGCATCGTCTTTTTGCGATCCATTGCGGGACTCGCGTGAGACAACTGTTCCGGGTGGCATTAGGGCAGGGCCTTGTCGTCATGGCCGCCTTCGTTCCAGTCGTGTCGGGACAGCACTCCGCACTGGCGGCTTCGGTCTTCTGCAGTAGTCTCGCAGGACTTCTTCTTCAGCCCTTGTTGGCGTCCATCCCCACTCGACTTCCAGGGGTGGCCGACGAGGCGCGCGCTGCGCTCTATGTTCGCGTTGGAGCCGGTGTCCTCATCGCCCTGTTTGGTCTGCTGGTCCTGGCGGGGTCACTGAAGGTCATCACTGAGGGCATCGAGTGGACCGCCGCGCTTCGGGTCGGCACTTGGCGGTTTGTCGACGTAGTCATCGGAACGTTGGCGATGCTCGTCGGGCAGGGGCTCTATGCGCTTGTGGCTGCGTGGTACACCCGCCAAAGCGATATGGGCGGTGTTGCGTTCCTGCGAACGGCCTACGGATGCTGCGCCGTGGCTTTCTCTGGGGCTGCGGTGCTGCTAGGTGACGGCTTCTATCCCGTGATCCTGTCATCGTCGGGGGCGTTGCTCGTCGCAACCCTCGGAACGTTTATTTGGCGTCATCGCGGAGCTCGCGCTCCACTTTTTCGGGAAGCAGTACGGAGTTTCACGCAATACGGAGTGATCTGGCGCTCGGGATGGCGGC
Source organism: Microbacterium sp. LEMMJ01 (assembly GCF_002114135.1). Lineage (NCBI taxonomy): Bacteria > Bacillati > Actinomycetota > Actinomycetes > Micrococcales > Microbacteriaceae > Microbacterium > Microbacterium sp. LEMMJ01. The sequence continues at coordinate 14,307 of NZ_NCTV01000015.1, read as the reverse complement.
TTTCCGTAGCGGGAGCGGCGAACGGCTTCACGGCACAAGCGGCGGGCCTAGCAGTGCCTGCTTTGGGGGCGTTTAGCGAAGCGTGGGCGATCATCCTGCGGACAGGAGGCGGGTTTACGACCGTTATGCAGACAGTCGTGGCGCCTTTCGTGGAGCGAGATTTGGGCCTTGCAGTGCGGGTCGCGGACGACCGTGCGTTCCGACGCACGGTCGTCAAGGGGTGGGGGGCTGGTCTTGCCGCGGGAGCACTCGCGGCGGCGGTCGGGACTCTCGCCGTCCTCTGGAGCACGGCTCCGTCGAGCCCGACAACGGTGTGGCTCGGGCTGGCGGCCTTGCTTTACTTCCTCGGTCAGACCGGTACAGGCGCCATCTCTCGCGCACTGGCGATCGCAGACCGACAATCCAGTCAGTTGGCATGGGACCTCGCCCGATTCCTAGTGTTTCTCACGATTATCGCCCGACTCTCGGGAGTCGAACTTCTCACAGCCGTCGGTGGGACCGTGTTCGTCTTCAGCGTCATCTTTGTCCTCCTCGCCTTGAAACGCCCTCCAGGCCGGCTCCGGAGAACTTGAGGCGATCGGGCATGATCAGCAGTCAGGTCCCGGTCTAGCCGGGACCTCGCCTGCTGATTGAATGGACGACATGCATCAGGAACAGCCCGGACCCCGCACGCGCCGTGAAGCGCGAACTCTGACGGAGGCCCCCGCTGTGGAGACACGCCCGCCGCGCCGTCGTCGGCACTGGATTTGGATCGCATTGGTCATTGCCCTCATCCTGCTGCTCACCGCCGCGGTGGTCGCCGCCGTGCAGCTCTATGAGCGTGCCATGACGACTCGGTCCCACCTGGAGGCGGCGATGGCCGAGGTGTCGACGGTGCAAGAATCAATCCTGTCTCAGGACACTGCTGCGGCATCGGAAGCGGCTGCGCGGCTGGCGGAGGAGACTTCGGCTGCGGTATCGCCCACCCAGGGTCGGCTGTGGGCGGTGGGGGAGTGGGTGCCCTGGATCGGCTCGAACCTCACCGCTGTGCGGGAGGTCGCGGAGGTGACGGACTCGCTCGTAGCAGAGGCGGTGACGCCCGCCACGCAGCTCGACCTCTCTGCACTCACCCCGAGTGGAGGACGAATCGACGTTGCTGCCCTGGGCGGGCTCTCGTCGCTTGTCGACGGCGTCGTGGCGGAGGTTGACCGGGCAGGCGCGAGGATCGGTGCCATCCACACTGACGGGCTCATCGACGAGGTGGCTTCCGGCGTCGCAAGGCTGGACGGCGCGCTGGCGCGGCTTGACGAGACACTGTCCCCTATTCACGACGTCCTGGGTGTTCTCCCCGAAGCACTGGGGGCGAACGGGCCCCGCAACTACCTGGTCATGTTCCAGGGCAACTCGGAAGCGCGCAGTCTCGCCGGCAACGCGGCGGTGTTCATCGTGATTCGTGTCGACAACGGCGCGATTGCGATCACGGAACACGTGGATAGCTCGGATTTCCGCCAGCCGACCGAGGAGCCGGTCGTCTCCCTAGACCCCGAGGCCGTCACGATCTACGGCGATAAGATCGGCCGCTACACCCCCGACTTCACGATGGTGCCGGATTTCCCGACGGCCACAGGGATTCTTCAGGGCTGGTGGAACCGGGATGTGGGGACGGATGTGGATGCCTACATATCCATGGATCCGGTGGCGCTCTCATACCTGCTCGCAGTCACGGGGCCGGTGACCCTGCCGACCGGCGACTCGTTGACCGCGGAGAACGCTGTGCCGCTGCTGCTGAACGAGGCGTACTTCCGATACGAAGACCCGCTCATGCAGAATGCGTTCTTCGGGTCGGCGGCGGACGCCGTCTTCACGAAACTCACGAGTGGCGCAGGTTCGCCGACGGCCATGATCAGTGCGCTCGCTCGCGCGGTGGAGGAGGGGCGCCTGCTGTACTCCAGCGAGGACCCGGATGAGATGGCGCTGATCGGGACTACCCGAATGGCGGGACGGATGCCCACGGATGGAAAACCTCTGCTCGGTGTCTATGTGAATGACAACACGGCTTCGAAGAAGAGCTATTACCTCGACATGAGCATCATGGCGTGTCTCGGGGGAGGGCAGGCACGCGCTTCCGTCACGCTGGCATCCTCGCTCGAGGAAGCTGAGGCTTCGCGGCTTCCGTACTACATCGCGGGGCCGTACTTCGCCCCGGGCGAGATCAGCAGCTACATCGTCCTCTACGGCCCGGTGGGGTCTTCGTTGGTGAGCGCTTCGGTGGATGGCAGTGCTGTGACTCCGCTCGCGGTCGGCCAGCACCTCGGTCGTCCCGCGGTCAAGGTAGAAGTGCTGAACAGGTTCGTCAGCGAGCACACCGTCGACGTGACCTTCGATGGTGTCGCTGGTGACGGCGACGAGCTGGAGGTTTGGCACACCCCTATGACAAGGGAGACGCCAGTCGAGACCTCGACCTGCACCCCGTGACGTCCACGGTTCGATGAGTCGGTGCGGAAGATCCGGCCTAGCGAAGCGCCGCCCGGACGATCCGCTCAACCTCGTCCAGCGCGGGGGTGAGCTGGGCGCCGGAGAGCGCATAGGTCTCGCGCGAACGGCGGTACGGATCGACGACGTCGTCGTCCGCGGGTGGCGCGGGGGTGAGGCCGCGCTGGTCGCCGACGGCGCGGAGCACGGCGGCGAACCGGTCGCGTGGTGCACCGTCTGCCCGGGCGGCGTCCTGGGCCTCCTCCGTGCTCAGCGTCGATGCGAGCCGTGCGAACTCGCGCAGCGTGAATGTGCGACGCAGAGCGCCGGGCACCATCTTCACGACGGCGGAGCGGTGTTCGCGAGCCATCGTCAATACGAGGTCGGCGCCTGTGATGTAGGGCTCGACGAGGTAGCGGGCGCGGTGGGCGGCGGCGATCGCCGGATCGGCACCGCCCTGCGTCGCGAGTTCGAGGGCCTCCTCCGGCATGCCGTGACCGTCCAGCGCGTGCGTTCCGGCGCTGTGCACGCGGACGCCCAGCGGCTCGAGGCGCTGTCGGAGCAGCACCTCGGCCAGGGGAGAGCGGCAGATGTTCCCCGTGCACACCGTCAGGACGGTCAGCGTCTCGCCGGGAGGGATGATCGGGCTGGCGTCGTTCTCGGGGACGGAGGTGGGCGCGGGCTGTTCCTGCTGCTCGCGCCACTCTCGGCGGCTCATGCCGGACGGCGGGCCGTCGGGGGGAGGGATGGTCACGAGGCCAGCCTACGGTTCCTCGCCCGTTCGGGACCTCGCGACAGCAACGCGAGCAGCACGGTCGCGATGACCGCCCCCAGGAAGGTGCCGGTGGTGTTGGCGATCACGTCGCTGACCGTGGGGAAGCGGGAGGGCATGAGGCCCTGAACCGACTCGATCACGATGCTGAGCAGTCCGCCGGCGAGCGTGACCTGCCAGAGCCGGAGCCGCGGCCAGGCGAACGGGAGCAGCAGCCCAACGGGGACGAAGAGGGCGACGTTGGCCAGGATCTCCAGGACCACGGCGCTCTGCTGGTAGGACGCGATCCCGGCCTCCGCGACCCACCGGGCCGTCACGCCCACGAGTCCGGTGACCTTCGACGACACGCTCGCGGGAAGCCAGACGGTGAAGCCCACGAACAGCAGGTAGCCGACCAGGGCGACGCGCGCCGTCGCCGCGGCGCGACGAGGGCGGACGGCGAGGGTCGAGGTCATGGCGTCATGCTATCCACGCCTCCGGAGCGCGTCTTTCAGGATCGCGGGCCAAGCTGTTCGATGTACCGCAGCAGCACGCCTTCGCGCAGCGCCCACGGCGACACCTCCAGCTCCTCGACATCCAGCGCGCTCATGGCGGCGTGCAGCGCCACCGCCGCCGCCACGATCTGGAACGTGCGGTCGGGCGTGATGCCGGGGAGCTCCTGCCGCGCCGACGCCGGAAGGCGCGCGAGCCGCGGGATCCACGACCCGAGCGCGTCACGAGGGAGCAGCATCCGCTCGATCCCGGACCAGCCGGGGACGGGATAGCCGACCAGCCGTGCGAGCGAACGGATCGCCTTGGAGGACCCCACGACGTGGTCCGGACGGGGGAGGGCATGGAACCGGGGGACGACCGTGTCGAGAGTCGCCGCGGCGTGTGCCCGGAGCCGCTCCACGTCGTCCTGCCCCGGAGGATCCTGCGGAAGGAACTGCACGGTCATGCGCCCGGCTCCGAGGGGGACGGACGCGGCGACATCCGGCACCTCCTCGGCGCCGGCGGCGATCTCCAGGGAGCCGCCGCCGATGTCGAGGAGCAGCAGCTGGCCGGCAGACCACCCGAACCAGCGCCGCACGGCGAGAAACGTGAGCGCGGCCTCGGTCTCCCCGTCGAGCACCTGGAGGGGCTGGCCGAGGACGGCCTCGATGCGGGCGATCACCTCGGCCCCGTTGCGGGCATCGCGGACGGCGCTCGTGGCGGTGGCGAGGAGCGCGTCCACGCGTTCCTCCTCCGCCACCCGGCGCGCCTGCGCGACGGCCGCTTCCAGGGCCTGCACGCCCTCCTCCGCGATCGCCCCGTCCGGTGTCAGGTAGCGCATGAGGCGCAGCACGGTCCGATCGCTCGTGGTGGCGAGCGGTCGTCCGCCCGGACGCACGTCGGCGGCGAGCATGTGGACGGTGTTGGATCCGATGTCGAGGACTCCCAGGCGCACGGGATGAGGATACTCGCGCGCGGTTACGATGGACGACGTGACCACCGCCGACCCCACGCTGCCGCTGTCGCCGTACCGGGAGATCGGGCGCGCGGAATGGGCGCGTCTCGCCGCCGGACTCGACCAGCCCCTGACCGAGACCGAGGTCGTGGAGCTGCGAGGCATCGGCGATCGCCTCGACCTCACCGAGGTCCGCGAGGTCTACCTCCCGCTGAGCCGGCTGCTGAGCCTGTACGCGAGCGCGACGAAGCAGCTCGGTGCGGCCACCTCGTCGTTCCTCCAGGAGGACGACACGACCACGCCCTTCGTCGTCGGTGTCGCCGGCTCCGTGGCCGTAGGCAAGTCGACCATCGCCCGGCTCCTCCGCGAGTTGATGAGCCGATGGCCGGGGACGCCGCGGGTCGAGCTGGTGACGACGGACGGCTTCCTCTACCCGAACGCCGAGCTCGAGCGTCGCAGCCTCATGGATCGCAAGGGCTTCCCGGAGTCGTACGACCGCCGGGCGCTGATCGAGTTCCTCACGGAGGTCAAGAGCGGAGCCCCCGAGGTGCGGGCGCCGTTCTACTCCCACATGCGCTACGACATCGTCCCCGACGCGCACGTCGTGGTGCGCCGCCCCGATGTCGTCATCGTCGAAGGGCTCAACGTCCTGCAACCCCCGCCCGCCCCGAACGACGTCGCGGTCAGCGATCTCTTCGACTTCTCGATCTTCGTGGACGCCGACACCGCGCACATCGAGAAGTGGTACGTCGACCGGTTCCTCGCCCTGCGGCAGGGAGCCTTCAGCAACCCGTCGTCCTACTTCAACGTGTTCGCGCACCTCACCGACGAGGAGGCGATCACGACCGCACTGGGATATTGGAACGAGATCAACATGCCGAACCTCGTCGAGAACGTGATGCCCACCCGGCACCGCGCGCGACTGGTCCTGCGGAAGGGCGCGGATCACGACGTGGAGAGCGTGCTCCTGCGCAAGCTCTGAGCCCCTCCGGCGGCGCTCTATTGTTCGGACGACTCGCAAAAATTCCCGCTTACCCTTGTCCCCATGTGTGGAATCGTCGGATACGTGGGCCCGCGGCCCAGCCAGGACATCCTTCTCGCCGGCCTCGCCCGGCTCGAGTACCGCGGCTATGACTCCGCGGGCATCGCCGTGATCGACGGCGAGGGAACGCTGGGCATGCGCAAGAAGGCGGGCAAGCTCGCCATGCTGCGCGACTCGCTCGGCGATGCGCCCCTCGCCGACGGCACCACCGGCATCGGGCACACGCGGTGGGCGACGCACGGCGGCCCGACCGACGTCAACGCGCACCCCCACCTCGCCGACGACGACAAGCTCGCGGTGATCCACAACGGCATCATCGAGAACTTCGCGGCTCTGCGCGACGAGCTCCTCGCCGACGGTGTCGCCTTCCGCAGCGAGACCGACACCGAGGTGGCTGCGGCGCTGCTCGGTCGCGAGTACGCCGGCAACGGGGGCGACCTCGCCCTCGCGTTCCGTGCTGTCGTCAACCGCCTCGAGGGCGCCTTCACCCTCCTCGCGATGCACCAGCACCACCCCGGACTCGTCGTCGGCGCTCGCCGCAACTCGCCGCTCGTCATCGGTCTGGGCGAGGGGGAGAACTTCCTCGGCTCCGACGTCGCCGCCTTCGTCGAGCACACCCGCAAGGCACTGGCGATCGGTCAGGACCAGATCGTCTCGATCACCCCGGACGCGGTGACCGTGACCGACTTCGCCGGGACGCCCGTCACCGCCGAGCCCTTCGACGTCTCCTGGGACGCCGCCGCCGCCGAGAAGGGCGGATGGTCGAGCTTCATGGCCAAGGAGGTCGCGGAGCAGCCCGAGGCGGTCGCGAACACCATCCGCGGACGCATCCGCGACGGTCAGGTCGTGATCCCGGAGCTGGACGGCCTCGACGAGCTCTTCGTCGGCATCAACCGCGTCATCATCACGGCGTGCGGCACGGCCTCCTATGCCGCGCTCGTCGGCAAGTACGCGATCGAGCAGTGGGCCCGCGTGGCCGTCGACGTCGAGCTCGCCCACGAGTTCCGCTACCGCGACCCGGTCATCGGCGCGGACACCCTCGTGGTCTCGATCAGCCAGTCCGGCGAGACCATGGACACCCTCATGGCCGTGAAGTACGCCCGGGAGCGCGGTGCCCGCACGCTGTCGGTCTGCAACACGCAGGGCGCGACCATCCCGCGCGAGTCCGACGCCGTCGTGTACACCCACGCCGGCCCGGAGGTCGCCGTGGCCTCGACCAAGGCGTTCTCCGCCCAGATCACGGCCCTGCTGCTGCTCGGCCTGCACATGGGCCGCGTCCGCGGTGTCGTCGCCGACGCCTCCACGGACGTCGAAGAGCTCGCCGCGCTGCCGGAGAAGGTCGCGAAGGTGCTGGAGAGCGAGCACGAGCACGTCTCGCAGCTCGCCGGCTGGATGGCCGACACCCGCTCGGTGCTCTTCCTCGGCCGCCACGTCGGCTATCCGATCGCGCTCGAGGGTGCGCTCAAGCTCAAGGAGATCTCCTACATCCACGCGGAGGGCTTCGCCGCCGGTGAGCTCAAGCACGGTCCGATCGCCCTGATCGAGCCGGGACAGCCGGTGTTCGTGCTCGTGCCGTCGCCGCGGCACTCCGCGCTCGTGCACTCCAAGGTCGTCTCCAACATCCAGGAGATCCGCGCCCGTGGCGCCCGCGTGATCGTCGTGGCGGAGGAGGGCGACGCCGCCGTGCTGCCCTTCGCCGACGAGGTCATCCACATCCCGCTCGCCGGGCCCATGTTCGAGCCGCTGCTCGCCGTGGTTCCGCTGCAGATCTTCGCGATGGCGCTGGCCACCGCGAAGGGTCTCGACGTGGACCAGCCGCGCAACCTCGCGAAGTCCGTCACGGTGGAGTGACCGCCGACCCACCCCCTTGTGTTCCTCCCACCCCTCTGCGTGCGCACGCAGAGGGGTGGGGTGTACGGAGAGGGGTGGGTGGGCAAGCCCGAGTAGGCTGAACGCGTGATCATCGGCACCGGCATCGACCTCGTGGACATCCCGAGGTTCGAGCGCACGATGACCCGCACCCCTCGCCTGCGCGAGCGGCTGTTCGCTCCGTCCGAACGGGAGCTCCGGCTGCCCTCTCTGGCCGCGCGATATGCCGCGAAGGAAGCGCTGATCAAGGCGCTCGGCGGCTCCGACGGCGTGCACTGGACCGAGATCGAGATCGCCTCGGAGGCCTCCGGAAAGCCGCACTTCGTGCTGTCCGGATCCACCGCCGCGGTCGTCGAGGAGCGCGGCATCCGCACGCTGCATCTCACCCTCACCCACGATGCCGGCCTCGCCGCCGCATTCGTCGTCGCCGAAGGAGCCCCGCTGTGACCGTCCCGTTCCGCGAGGCCACGATCGACCTCGATGCGATCGCCGACAACGTGCGACACTTCCGCAGGCTCACCGGCGTCGAGGTGCTCGTCGTCGTCAAGGCCAACGCCTACGGGCACGGCGCCGCCGCGACCGCCGTGGCCGCGCTCTCCGCCGGTGCGACGCGGCTCGGCGTGGCCGAGATCCCGGAGGCGCTGGAACTGCGGCGTCAGGGCGTGCACGCGCCTGTGGTGGCCTGGCTGCACGCCCCGGGGGAGCGGTTCCTGGAGGCGGCAGCGGAAGGGGTCGAGGTCGGCATCTCGTCGTACGACCAGCTGCAGGCGGCCGCCGCCGCGTCCGCGGACCGCCCGGTCGCCGTGCACCTGAAGCTCGAGACCGGGCTGTCGCGCAACGGCATCGCTCCCGACGACTGGGGGACGGTGCTCGCCGAGGCCGCCCGGCTGGAGCGCATCGGCCGCCTGCGCATCGTGGGCCTCTTCTCGCACCTCTCCAACGCCTCGCCGGCCGACGACCGCGCCGCGCTCGCCCGGTTCGAGGAGGGTGTGGCGCAGGCCGCGGCGCTCGGCGTACGCCCGGAGATCCGCCACATCGCCGCCACGGCCGCCGCGATCGACCTGCCGGAGACACGGCTGGACGCCGTCCGCATCGGCATCGGCACGTACGGCCTCTCGCCCTTTGACGACCGCTCCTCCGCGGAACTGGGTCTGCGCCCGGCCATGACCCTGCGCGGGGCGGTGGCGGCCGTCCGTCGTGTTCCCGCCGGCACCGGGGTCTCCTACGACTACGTGCACCGCACCGACCGCGAGACCACCCTGGCGCTCGTGCCCCTCGGTTATGCCGACGGCGTGCCCCGCAGCGCCTCCGGACGCCTGCCCGTGTCGATCGGAGGGCGCCGCTACACGAACGTCGGACGGATCGCGATGGATCAGTTCGTCGTGGACATCGGGGATGCACCGGTGGATGTCGGTGACGAGGTCACCCTGTTCGGGGATCCGACCCTCGGCGTGCCGTCGGCCACGGATTGGGCGGAGGCCGCCGGCACGATCGGCTACGAGATCGTCACCCGCATCGGTCACCGGGTGCCGCGGAGGACGACGTGAGCCTGGACCCCGCGTTCCTCGGACGCCGCCGGATCTCCACCTCCGAGGAGATGGAGCAACTCGGCCTGCGCATCGGCGAGCAGCTCGCGCCGGGCGACCTCCTGATCCTCACCGGGCCGCTGGGGGCGGGCAAGACCACCTTCACCCGCGGCCTGGCCGAGGGGCTCGGGGTGCGCGGTCCCGTGCAGAGCCCCACGTTCGTGATCGCCCGCACGCATCCGTCGCTCGTCGGCCGCGCGCCGCTCGTGCACGTCGACGCCTATCGCCTCGGCTCCGCGGCGGAACTCGACGACCTCGACCTCGACCTGGAGCGGTCGGTCGTGGTCGTGGAATGGGGCCGCGGTATGGCGGAGGAGCTCGCCGACGCCTGGTGGGACATCGAGATCGAACGCCCCGTCGGTGCCGGCGAGGACGACGCCCTCGACCCGTCGGAACTCGACGCCGACGCACCTCGCGTCGTCACGATCACCCGTGAGGAGCGCGCGTGACGGCGGGGGAGCCGCTGGTCGCGGTCATCATCGAGGACGACCCCGGGGTCCGGTCGCTGCTGGACGAGGTGTTCCTCGCCGCGGGGTTCCGCACCGTGCTGGCCGGCTCCGGGCCGGAGGGGCTCGCGGCGGTCGCGGCGCACCGTCCGATCATCACCACGCTCGACATCAACCTCCCCGGCATCGACGGCTTCGAGGTCGCGCGGCGCATCCGACAGGTCAGCGACACCTTCATCATCATGCTGTCCGCCCTGGCCGACGAGTCGGACGTGGTGCTCGGCCTCACCTCCGGTGCCGACGAGTACCTGGTGAAGCCTTTCCGGCCGCGCGAGCTGCGTGCCCGGATCGAGGCGCTCCTCCGGCGCACCCGCACCCCGGCGACGGACCCGCTCCCTCTCGCCGCGGCACAGGTCCCGGCGGCTCCGACCCCCGTCCCCGCGGCCTCACCCGCCCCGAGTGCCGCGCTCCCGGCCGGTGCCGCCGCCGATGCCACCGTGGCCACGTGGCGAGGGCTCGTGCACCGTGACCTCAGTCTCGACCTCGACACGCGCCTCGTGCTCGTCGCCCAGCGCCCCGTCGAACTCACCCCCACCGAGTTCGACCTGCTCGCGGCGCTCCTCGAGGCCGGCCGCCGGGTCTGCAGCAAAGCCGACCTCGCGCTCGGACTGCGCGGAGCCTCCGGCGGCGCCTTCGATCGGGTGAGCGAACCCGACAAGCGGGCGATCGAGACGCACATGGCCAATCTGCGTCGGAAGCTCGGCGACAGTCCCACCGCCCCTCGCTACATCGAGACGGTGCGTGGCGTCGGATACCGCCTCACGTCCGACGATCGGCGCCCCTGACGGGAGGGGTCGAGGCCGCGGCTCCCCCACCGCGGCCCCGGATGCCTGCGAATCCCCACTCGCGCGGCCCCAGCTTCTGCGAAATCCCCAGTCGCAGCGTCGGCTCCCACTCAGAATCGTAGGGCGCGAACGCCTCCTGAAGAGCGAGATGTGACGATCTTTGAGTAATCTTGCGTGAATGCTGAGGATCGACCGGGAGGCGGACCTTGATGATCCGTACGGTCTCGATCTGGCGGTGGCAGCTGGTGTTCACCGCGAGCATCGTCGCCATCGTGGTGATGGTCGCGGGCTTCAAGCCGCAGACCCTCGCGATCCCGCTGTTCATCGGGGGGATCGGCCTCATCGTCGTCACCACCCTGGTGGCGCTCATGGTCCCGTGGCGACGTCTGCCGCGCACGGCGGTGACGGTCCTCCCGCTGCTCGACGTGCTCGGGGTCGGACTGACGACGAACGTGCCGGATCTCCGGCTCGGCTTCCTCTGGGTCTTCCCCGTGGTCTGGCTGGCGACCTACTTCTCGATGCCCTGGGTGTTCGTCGGCATCGCGCTCAGCGGCGGCTGCCTGGTGTTCTTCTCGGACCGCTCCGGCCCGCCGGAGGACGTGCTGCTGCGCGTGCTCACGGTCGTCATCACCCTGAGCTTCCTCGGCGTGACGGTCCGCATCGGCGCCCAGCGCTCCGGCGCGGCACGGCGGCTCCTGCAGCGCCGCTCCGAGCAGGTGAACCGGGCGGCGGAGCGGGCCGAGACGAACCAGGAGCGCGTCACGCAGGTCATCGACGCGCTGCGCATCGCGCTGGTCGTGGTCACCTCCGCGGGCCGCATCCTGCAGATGAACGACGCCTACCGCACCCTCTACGGCCGTGACCGCTTCGGCGCGGCGCTCCCGTCGGCGTCCGTCGAGTACGACGCCCGGCGCGGGACGGCTCTGACCCCGGAGCGCACGACGCTGGCGCGGGCGGCCGCGGGGGAGTCGATGCGGGAGGAGCGGGTGTGGCTGTACGACGGGGCAGGGCAGTGGCACGCCCTGGCCGTGACCACGCAGCCCATCGCCGGAGCCCGGGAGGGGGAGTGCATCACCCTCGTCGTCATCGACGACGTCACCGCGCTCCTGGAGGCCGCCGAGGAGCGGCGGGCGCTGACCGCCGTGATCTCCCACGAGCTACGCAACCCGCTGACCGCGATCATCGGCCACGTCGAGCTCCTGCGCGAGCGCGACGACCTCCCCGGCCGCGTGCCCGCGCAGATCGAGGTCATCGCGGACGCGGGGGAGCGGCTGCAGGATCTCGTCACGAGCATGCAGGCCCAGACGGGGCGGGTCTCGCACGACCCCTTCGAGCCGGTGGACCTGCGCGTGGTCGTCGAGGAGTCGGCCGCGTCGTTCGCGCCCCTGATGGGGGCCGCGCGGCAGGAGCTCATCCTCGACGGGGCCGAGCGGATGGTGATCACGGGCGACGCGTTCCGGCTGCGTCAGGTGCTGGACAACCTCCTGGGCAACGCCGTGAAGTACACGCCGGGGGGCGGGCGCATCACGGTGCGGCTGGCGGAGTCGGACGGACACGCCGAGGTCACCGTGGCGGACACCGGGATCGGCATCGCCGAGGAGGAGCTGCCGCGGCTGTTCGAGCCCTACTTCCGCGCCGACAGCGCCGTGCGCGGCGGCATCGCCGGCACCGGTCTCGGCATGGGCATCGCGCGGGACATCGTGGTCGCGCACGGCGGCGCCATCCTTGTGGCGAGCGAGGTGGACGTCGGGACCACCGTCACCGTCCGCTTCCCCCGACGAATGAGAGAGGACCCCGTATGACGCCGCTCGTGCCCGTCAGCGTTGACGTCACCACGAGCATGGTGGCCGTGGTGACCGTGCTCACCGCGATCGTCGTCGGTCTCGCCACCCTGGCGCGGCCGAGCAGGGCGACCATCGTCTGGGGCGTCGCCTTCGGCATCGGGATGCTCGGCGCCTACCTCTGGTTGGCCGGTCACCACACCGGCAGCCCCGTGCTCCGCGCGGCCGCCTCCGCGATCGTCGTCTCCTTCGTGCCGCTCGTGTGGCTCGGGGTGCGGATGCACTTCGGACGGTCAGCGCCCTGGCTGCCGGTCGTCCTCGCGCTCGTCGGCGTCCCCACGGCGCTGATCCTCACGGCGGGCACGCGCTGGTATCTGCCGGTCTTCCACGTCGTCTTCCTGGCGATGGCGGTCTTCGCCGGCCTGCTCGCCTGGGAGCTGCTCCGAGGGCAGCCGGCGTCGCGGGACATCGTGCTGCCTCTCGCGCTCGCCGCGTGCGGCTTCGTCGTGGTCGCCGTCGTGAGCGCCGGCTCCGCCCTCGTCTCGGGAGGCGTGAGCACGGAGGAGCAGCTCAGCGCGCTGCGCGGGATGAACGCGGTCGGGACGATCGTCGTGAGCACGTGCGCAGCCTTCACCCTCGTGCTCCTCGTGCGGGTGGAGAGCGCGACGCCCGGGACGGACGGCGCGGCGGAGCGCGCCAGGGAGCGGCTTCGCAAGGCGTCAGCGCAGAAGGACCCCGCCTGGTCGATCCTCGACATCCGCCTGGACGACCCCACCGACCTCCGCGAGGCGTCGAGCAGCGCCGGCTTCCGACGCATCGCCGATCGGTTCCACGCGGACATCGGCGACGCGCTTCCGGCGACAGCCGATGCGGAGCGGGTCGCCGACGACCGCGCGATCGTCATCATCCACGGAAGCGACGAGGCGGTGCGGTTCCACCTGCGGGCGATCCTGGCCTCCGTGTCGATCATCGATCTGGAGGCGCCTGCGAGCGGGATCCGCTCCTCCGCCAGCATCGGCTGGGCGACGGCAGCCGTCGCGGGATACGACTACGACACACTCGTCGCGGCGGCGGCATCCGCGGCGGAACGGGCGCGCGACGCCGGCGGGGATCAGTGGAAACGGGCGCAGGAGTCGGATCTGACCGCCGTCTGAGCTCGCCTTCCGGCGTCAGCCGAACAGCCTCTTCACCGTATCGAGGTGCTCGCGGGTCAGGGCGCCGGCTGTCCGGGGGTCGCGCGCGGCGATCGCATCGCCGATACGCCCGTGCGCGTCCTGGTCGGCGGCGTCGCCGTGATGGCCGCGGATGCGCAGCATGTCGATCATGGCCTGCAGCGAGCGCGGGGCGAAGCCGTCGAACAGCTCTCGCAGCACGGGATTGCCGGAGGCGACGACGACGGCCCGGTGGAAGGCCATGTCCGCCTCGACGTGCGCGCGGATGTCCGTGCGTCGACGGTCGCGTTCGGCGAGCGTGCGCCTCAGCTCGTCCAGGTCGGCCGCGGTCCGGCGCTCCGCAGCGAGCGCCGCGGCCTCGACTTCGATCGCGGTGCGGGCCTCGAGGACCGCGATGATGTCGGCGCGGTCGAGGACGGCATCCCAGGTCGGGGCGGGCTCGACGGCCGTGACGAAGACGCCCGCGCCCTGGCGGGTGGCGAGCACACCGCGCCCGGCCAGGATGCGGATCGCCTCGCGGGCCGTCGAGCGACCCACGCCGAGCTGCGGAGCGAGCGTCGTCTCGGCGGGCAGCTTCCCGCCGACCTCCCATTCGCCGGCTCCGATCCGGGCGAGGAGCAGTTCGGCGGCCTGTTCGGCGAGGGATTCGCGGCGCACGGTCGTCATGGGTCCATTCTCGCAGGTGACTCGACTGCTCTGCTTGTCTGAGGAGTTGTGCTAGGTTCTCCCTATGCGCACATCCCGGTTCCTCCTCCTTCGTCGCCACGACGGGGTCTAGTCAGACCGGCTCCCCGTCGTGGGGAGCAGGACGCGCCGGTCGCCTTCCTCGCGATCCGAACAGGAACCCGATCATGACCCCATCCCGCGCCTTCCCGACCCTCGCCACCCCGTCCGGGGCCTTCCCAGACGACGCGCCG
>NZ_NCTV01000014.1:0-18783 GCF_002114135.1 Microbacterium sp. LEMMJ01 | reverse complement strand
ATGTCAGACAGCGAGCGGTCGCGGAACGATGCGACCTCGGCGTCGAGCCCTTGGCAGATGCGGGACACCTCGGACTTCGAGATGCCAGTGTCAGCGCCGAGCGCTTTGACGAGGTCATCGACCTTCCGGGTTGAGACGCCGTGGAGGTAGGCCTCCATCACGACCGCGAACAAGGCTTGGTCGACCCGGCGGCGCCGCTCCAGCAGCGACGGGAAGAACGACCCCTGCCGCAACTTCGGGATCCGCAACTCCAGATCCCCAGCCGTGGTCGACAGCACCCGCGGCCGGGAACCGTTGCGGGTAGTCGTGCGCTCGCTCGTGCGCTCGTAGGGGGCGGCGCCGATGAATGCGGCTGTCTCCGCGTCGATCAGCTCCTGGTAGAGCCGCTCGGTCGCGGCTCGGATGCGGTCGGTGGTGCCGGTGAGCTTCAGTTCCCCGAGCAGCTCGAGGAGGGCAGACTGGTCAAGAGCCATCGTGCGGTGTCGTCTTTCTGTGTGAGTTCTTGGTCGTTCTCACTGACCATCGCACGATGGCTCACCCCGTCGCGGTCACGACGCCGCGGGCCCGAAAGACCACCACCCCGCGGGACTCCAGGTTGGAATCCGGGTTCGCAACGCCCGAGACCTTCACACGCGCGTTCGTGCAGCGGTTCGAGATCAGTCCATCGGAGTATCGGAGGATGCTGCGCGCGTACCGCGAGCACGCGGACCTGGCGCAGCAGAGCACGACGTTTGCGGGCTTCGCAGAAGAGACGCCGCTGACACTCCGTTATGACCTCGATGCCGTCCCGGTACGGGTTGAGAGCACCCCCGAGCGGCACCTGCTCGTCCTCCGTCATCGCGGGTACAACGGCCTCGGCATCGGGCACCCATCGGTCGAGCCGTGGCAGCAGCTGAGGGCCTTCGCGATAGAGCACGGCATCGCCCACTCCTCCGACCTCCTCGTGGGCATCACCCCAGATGACCCTTACGTGGTGGACAACGAGCAGATCCGCTTCGACGCTGGCATCCCCATTGCCGCACCGATAGATCCACCCCACCCCTTCACCTACCGCCAGATGCCGGCGCAGGTGTGCGTCGCGCATCGGCACACCGGCGGTGCAGAGCAGATCGCGAAGACCTTCGCGGCTATCGGGGTGCAATGGATGCCCTCAGAAGGGTGGCGGTTGCGCTGCGCACCGCCCTTCGAGATCCATCACGTCGACCAGCGCGCGAACGACGCCGTTCGCGTCAGCTGGACAGACGCCTATGTGCCTCTTGATCACCACCCCGACCATCACCCAGGAGAAGGCCCATGATCGCTTTCGAGTTCACCGAGCACATCGACAGATCGCAACAGGAAGTGTTCGCAGTGCTGGCAGATCCCACAAGGGCGGTCGACTACGTCGACGGTGTCGTGAAGAGCGTGAAGGTGACGGATGGCCCGCTCGCTGTGGGGTCCGTCATCGAGGAGACGCGCCGAGTGAAGAGCAAGGAGGCGACGGGGCAGCTGCAGATCGTGGCTCTCGAGCCGCCCACCGCTTTTGCGGTCGCCAGCGAGGCGGAGGGCATCACCGCGACCTACGTCTACCGGCTGCACCCGGCCGGCACCGGCACGCGGATCGAGTGGACGTGCGAGCTCGCCGCCGGCGGACTGCGGCGGATGATGCTGCCCCTGGTGGCCGCGATCACAAAGAAGGAGGACGGCGACCATCTGGCCCGACTCAAGGCATACATCGAATCGCAGCGAGCAACGGAGACCGCCTCGTGATGCCTTCCGACACCAGCGTCGACGAGGCGCTGGACCGGGCAACCGGGCCACGACGCGGCGAGGTAACCGAACTCCTCGAGCTCTTCGAGCACGTTGCACAGCGCCCGCCGGTGGTGTGGGCGGAACGGATTGTCGGGTTCGGCCAATACGGCTACGCGTACGACAGCGGGCGAGAGGGTATCGCGCCTGAGATCGCCTTCGCTTCCGGGTCCAAGCACACGCTTTACCTGGTCGAGGGGTTTGCCGAGCGGTGGCCCGACCTGCTCGAGCGGCTCGGTCCACACCGCACCAGTAGCGCGTGCCTCTACCTCCCCCGATTGTCGGGGGTGGACCAAGATGCGCTGCGGGAACTACTCGATCGCTCCCTCGCCGTCATTCGAGACGTGCACGGCGACGGCAAATGAGCATGGCGTCTCTCGTCCAAGTAGCCCAGCGCGTGGTCGATCTGGAACGCGCCACAGCCTTCTATTCCGCACTGCTCGGCTCCGCCCCTGTGGCCCGATTCGATCCGCCCGGTTTGGTGTTCTTCGATCTCGACGGCGTCCGTTTGCTACTCGAGAGCGCGGCACCGTCAGCGCTGCTCTACCTCCGCGTCGATGATCTGGAGTTAGCCGTCGACCGAGCCGGCGAGGTCGAAATCGTATCCCCGGGGCGGCCGATCTTCACTCACACCAGAGATGCGCTCGGACCAGCAGGGCGAGAAGAATGGCAAGCATTCATTCGCGACCCCGAAGGAAATCTCGTAGGTCTAGTGGCGTTCAGAGATCCAGCGGAAATCAAGTACTGACGGCTTCGACGAAGCTGGCCGCAGCCGTCGTGGACAACTCAGCACAGAATCTGGCCGCACTCCGGTGGACATCTTCGGTGGGAGATCCCGGCTCTGTGGCTGGCACCGCGGACAACTCTGAGCGGTTCCTACATCAGGCCGCGTCGAGCGGCGTCCAGTCCCGCTCGTGGGCGGGGGTGTAGTCGATCAGCGCGGCCAGGCGGTCGCGTGCGGCCTGTAGCGCCTCGATCTCGGCGTCGTTGCTGTCGCCCTCGGCCGCGGCGAAAGTGTCCTCGATCAGACCGGCGATCTCCTTCTGCGCCGCCTCGTCGATGAGGGTGATGCGGGCGATCTCGCCGTCCGGGTAGCGGGCATCCAGCGCGGCTGCGTCCTGGTAGTCGAAGGCCCACTGCTCGCCGAGGATCGCGAACGCCGCGGCGATGTCGCGGCCGCGGTCGCCGGTGCTGATCGCGACGTAGCCGCGGTTCAGTCCCGTACCGACGTGCGGGTGCAGGTCGGCGTGGTCGGGGCCGAAGGTGATGTAGGTGGTCATGGCGTCCTCCCGGATCGCTTGCTAGTGAATGTGACGTTCACAGCCTACGGGTGGGGTCGGACATCGCAGCAGAGGGTCGGTCGTGGCGTGCGTGAGCGCCCCGGCAGAGGCGCGGGGCGCTCATGTCGCAGGGGTGCGGCTACGCCTTCCAGACGCCTTCCCAGCCCTCGGGGAGACGCACGCCGTGCTCGCCGTGCGCGTCGGTCTGGTGCAGGTACACGAGCACGTCGCCGGGGTCGGGGTCTGCCTCGTACTGCGGCACGGTGCGCTCGATGGTGTTGATCTGGCCGACGCTGTTGTAGCGCACGTCCATGTCGATCGCGCGCAGGTAGCCGTCCTCGACGTTGACGTGCTGATCGCAGCGCGGGCACCACAGCACGGTGCGCTCGCCGTAGTCGGTCGGCTCGTCGAGCTCGACGATGCGCAGCGCGGGGAAATCGGCTGCCTCGATGTCGTGCATGAGACTCCACAGCCGGTCGATCAGGTCGTCGGCAGGGATGCGGGGTGCGGCTGAGGCCGCGGGTTCGGTGGTGGTCATTGTGTCCTCCTGGGGACGGTGAAGGCCTGCGGCGAGCGCGGGCGGGGGATGGAACTCGAGGTGCTCCCGCCGAGGGGAGGGGCGTGTAGCCGGCTCCCCTCGGGTGGGTGGTGCTCGCCGCCGCCGGGGTAGGTGTGCACCCGGCGGCGGCGAGGGGGTCAGACGGCTTCGACCAGCCCAGGGCTGACGCGCCAGCCGTTGGCGAGCGTGTATGACTTGGGGTTGGTGCGGACGATGAGTGTCTCGACTCCGGCCAGCCCGTCACGGGTGGTGCGCGGGTTGGCGACGATGCGCACGCGGGTTCCGGGGATCAGGCTCGGCAGCGCGGCCGCGGTGGCTTGCAGGGCAGCGGCGAGTGCGTCGTCGCTGTGCCCGGTCGGCTCGACGGTGGCGGTGCGGGCGAGGGTGTACACCTTGCCGGGTTCGGTGAGGGCTGCGATCTTCGCCTTGGTGCGGGCGAAGTCGATCAGCACGTACTCGGTGCCGCGGAAGCGGAACGTGTCGCCGGGGGTGCGGGTGATGAGGGTGGTGGTGTCGGTCATGGCGTCCTCCTTGGACTCTCGACGGTGAATGTGACATTCACAGGCTACGGGTGGCCTCCGACATTGGGCGGGGCGGGCGGCGCGGTCTGCGCGCCCGCCCCGGCGTGGGTCACTGGGCGGCGATCGCCGCGGTGATCTCGGCGGTGACCCGCTCGCGCTTGGCGTCGGCATCGCGCCCCGGCTCGAAGTGACCGAACGCGGTCAGGTACGCCTCGATCTGCCCGCGCAGGTACTCGGTGTTGCTGGCGTCGGCGTTGAGGCCGATGATCGCGTAGCGCGCTGCGCTCGCCGCGGCCCGCCAGCCGCTCTGCGTGAGGCCGTGGGGGTCGCCCTCGGGGAGCGAGTAGGGCTGCTCGATCTGGCCGTCGCGCGCGGTGTACTTGGTGACGGTGCGCTCGGTGACCACGACGGCATCCAGATAGTCGGGGTCGCCCTGCCCGCCGAGGGGCACCCACACCTGGGGGTCGTCGTCCGGGTGGTCGGCGTCGATGCGAGCGAGCAGGGCGGGCATTGCGGGGTCGAGGGTGAACGGGTCGCTGAGGCTGTAGTCGTCCCAGGCCTGGCGCAGCTCGTCCGGCTCGATGGTCGTCCATCCCTCGTCGAACTCGGCGCGCAGCGGAGCGTGGAAGCGGATCGCGCGCTCGACGGCTGCGCGGATGTCGTGGACGTTGTTGATGGTCTCGGTCATGGAGTCCTCCCGGAACGATTGCTAGTGAATGTGACATTCATAGGCTACGGGTGGCCTCCGACATCGCGCGGGGACATCGCGAGTGCGTCACGGGCGAGTGCCCGCCGGGGTGACCGGCGGGCACTCGGTGACGCTCAGCGGGCGAACGCCCAATCCGGGAGCACGGCTGCCGAGCAGAGGGTCGCGACGATCTGGCTCATGCCGTGGTCGGGGTCGATCGCGAGGGCGCGGTCGGTGTAGACGGTGGCGTGAGTGGATCGGCCCAGCGCCCAGGACAGCCAGGCGGCGGCGGCGAGCAGGTTGGGGCGCTCCTGGTCGTCGGCGTAGGCGGCAAGGTGGCGCACGAGCGCGAGTCCCGCCGTCAGCCGGTCGGCGTCGGGGCGGTCGCCCTGTCCGTAGAGGGTGCGGGCGATGCTCTCGGGGACGGGTGCGCCCATGATCGAGTGGCCGATCTGCGCGGCCAGGGCACGGGTGCCGTTGCCGCGGTCGGTGGCCCACTGGATGAGGGCCACGTCACGCCACAGCGGGATGCCGATGCCGGTGAGCAGGATCGCAGCCTGGCGGGTGTCGAGGTCGGCGGGGTCACCGGTCAGGGCGTCCTCCGCGACGGCGACGAAGTCCGCGAGGGCATCGTCGTCCATCCGCGCGGCCGCGAACGCGATCCGGGCGGCACGCGCCGGGTCGGCGTCGGGGATGCTCGCCCCGGCGGTCTGGGATGCTGCGACCTTCTCGCGCAGCGCGTCCGGGGTCGCGATCTCGGCGACGGGGCGCGGTGCCTCGCCGGTCAGGTGGCTGCCGTAGCCGTCGCTGGCGACGTAGAGCACGTCCACCAGGTGCAGTCCCTGCCGGTCGGCGACATCGGCGATCTGCTGGCCGAGATCGCGGGTGCTGTCGGCGTCCTCGGCGGCGTAGATCACGGCGGCTACCCCGGTCACGCGCGGCACTCGGCAGACCAGCCCGAGGCCGGTGTGCGCGAGCGTCGCGGCATCCGCGTCGAGGTCGAGTCGCATCGCCCCGATCGTGCGCGACGCCTCGAAGGGCACGAGCACGAGCGAGTCCTGCGGGGTGAAGCCGAGCAGCGCGGGCACGAGGCCGAGGAAGTCGCGCGGGGTGCCCGCCTTGATGGTGGTCGGTGTGGTGGCCATGGTGTCCTCCCGGAACGTTGGCTAGTGAATGTGACATTTACAGGCTACGGGAGGCCTCCGACATTGGTCGATGCACGCCAGGAGCCGACTCCCGACTGGCTCGTCGAAGGAGCAACCCTCGGAGAGCTCGCCGGGAAGATCGACGTTCCCGCCCAGGCGCTGGCCGAGACGGTCGCGCGATTCAACGAGCACGCCGCCCGTGGGGAGGATCCGGACTTCCACCGCGGTGCGAGCGCGTACGACCGCTACTGGGGAGACGAACAGAACCCGTATCCCAATCCCAGCCTCGCACCGCTCGAGCAAGGCCCCTACTACGCTCTCGCCGTGGTGAACGGCTGCTTCGGCACCAGCGGAGGGATCGCCACCGACGGCCTCGGAAGGGTCCTCGACGCAGACGGCGATGCCATACGCGGCCTGTTTGCGGTCGGCAACGCCTCCGAGAACGCCTTCGCCGCCGGCTACCCCGGCGCCGGCGCCACGCTCGGTCCGATCATGACCATGGCCTACCTTCTCGGGCGTACCGCCAGCGGCGCGTCGATCGGCGACCTGAGCCTTGCCGACGGAGCCGGGGCACGATGATCCGTCACGTCGTGTTCTTCTCGTTCGCAGCGAACCATGATCCTGCCGTGCTCGAGGAGTGGCGCGACCTGCTCGATGGTCTGCTCGGAAAGATTCCCGGCCTGGTCCGACTGTCACACGGCCCCGACGTGATGCGCAGCGAACGCGCATGGGACTATGCACTCGTCGCCGACTTCCGCACCCTCGACGATGTCCGTGCCTACGCGACGCACCCCGCGCATCTGCCGCTCTTCCCTCTCTCCGGAGCGATCTCGGAGCAGATCGCCTCGGTCGACTTCGAGATCGACGAGCAGTAGAGGAAGTACCCAGGCGCCGTGAAGAGCGAGGATGGTTTCTCGATGCCCCGAGTACGTGCGGTCACCCCCACCGTGGCAGAGGAGCTCCGCGACCTGAAGGCACGCTATTTTCACTACGTCGACCTGAAGCAGTGGGACGAACTGCGCGGACTCTTCGTGGACGACTGCGTCTTCGAAGGACTGTGGGCCGCCGCGCCCGACCCCGACACGTTCGTGGAGAACCTGATGCGCAACATGACCGAAGAGGTCGTCAGCGTCCATCACGGGTTCATGCCGCAGTTTCGGCGGATCGATGACTTCTCGGCTCGCGGGCGCTGGGCCATGACCGACTATCTGACGTGGCCACGCGGGTCACGAGGGTATATGGGGATCACCGTGCCGGAACAGAGGGGGATGCGGGGATATGGCTACTACGAGGAGCTCTACCGACTCACCGAGTCCGGCTGGCGCATCGCCTTCATGCGACTGAGCCGGATCCGCATGGATCCCATCGTTGGCGACGCGCCTGCGATCGACTACCCGGTGGTTCCCGCGGTCCCCGGCTGGCTGGACTGACGCCGACCCGCGGGTGCCGCACCCTCTGGTCCGAACCGTGAGCGCCGGCTCAGGTGAGGGTGTGGAGGGGCCAGCCGGTGTATGCCTCGGCGAGGAAGCGGCGGCCGGCTTCGGACTCGACGACGGATTGGAGCTCTCCGAGCTGGCGGAGGCGGTCGAAGTCCCTTGCATCGGGGGCGACGTGAAGCATGCTGGTCATCCACCAGGAGAAGTGCTGGGCCTTCCAGATGCGGTGCAGCGCCGTCTCGGGGAAGGCCTCGACGAGGCGGCTGTCCCTCTCGAGCAGAAGCGCGCGCAGCGCGCGCTCGAGAACGAGGACGTCGGCTACGGCAAGGTTCATGCCTTTCGCGCCGGTGGGCGGCACGGTATGGGCGGCGTCGCCGATGAGTGCGAGGCGGCCGCGAAGCAGTTCGAGGGCGACGAAGCTCCGGAATCGCAGCACGTCGCGTTGGAAGACGGGGCCTTCCTTGAGCGTCGTCCCCGGCACCCGCTTCTGCAGTTCTTCCCACAGTTGCTCCTCGGTGAGGGTGCTGGGGTCGGTGCGGGGATCGCATTGGAAGTACATGCGCTGCACGGTGGTGCTTCGCTGGCTGATGAGCGCGAAGCCATCGGGGGAGTTGCTGTAGATGAGCTCGTCGGCGCTGGGCGGCGCCTCGCAGAGGATGCCGAACCAGGCGAACGGGTACTCGCGGAAGTGCCCGCCTGTGTGGGAACCGGTTACGGCCTCCCGCACGACACTGCGTGACCCGTCGGCGCCGACGACGAACTCGGCCTCGATCTCGAGAGGCGATCCGTCTGCGCCGGTGGCGATGACGCGTGGGCGGTCGGACGCGGGGTCCTCGATACGATGCGCCGTCACGCCGAAGCGCAGGTCTTGGCCACTGGAGAGCCGCGCGGCGATGAGATCCTTCAGGACTTCGTGCTGCGGGTACAGCCACACACCGCGGCCGACGAGGTCGGCGAAGTCGATGCGGTGTCCGCTGCCGGCGAAGCGGAGCTCGATGCCGTCGTGGCGGTCTCCCAGGGTGCGGGCGCGGCTGAACGCGCCGAGCGTGTCGAGCACCTCGACGGTGCCCTGTTCGAGGATG
The DNA here is from genome assembly GCF_002114135.1 of Microbacterium sp. LEMMJ01. NCBI lineage: Bacteria > Bacillati > Actinomycetota > Actinomycetes > Micrococcales > Microbacteriaceae > Microbacterium > Microbacterium sp. LEMMJ01. The sequence goes on along the minus strand of NZ_NCTV01000014.1, from coordinate 10,284 downwards.
CCTGCCCGGATCGTGGTCTCGATCTCTTCACGGGAACGCTGATCGATGACGACTGACTCGAGGCCGGACGCCGCGAGCAGATGCGACAGCAGCAGTCCGGCGGGTCCAGCGCCGACGATGGCGACGCGGGTGCGGATGGTGGACATTGGGGCGTCTCCTTCGACGTGACAACGGATGCCTCGCTCAGTGTGAACCCGGTTCAGACGGTCGAACGCCGCATTCCCGTTGAACGGGAGACGCCGACTATCGGGGGGACCGCAGCGTGGCCTCGATGCCGGTCACGGCTTCTCGCAGAGCGATGATCGCCGCCGTGTGCGGCGCTTGTCGTGGTAGCACCACGGAAAGCGCGGCGACGACTTCACCTGCGTCGCGGATCGGCACGGCCACGCCGGTCGAGACGGATTCGATCGAACCTTGCGCGATCGCCACGCCATCGCGACGCACGCCAGCGAGGAGACGGCGTAGACGTCCGGGATCGGTCACCGTCTCGGGTGCGAGAGCGCGCAACGGCTGGGCGAGCACGCGTTCGCGGAGATCGGCGGGAGCGTGCGCGAGCAGGACGAGGCCCGACGAGGAGGCGTGCAGCGGTAGCCGCCCAGCGATCCGTGTGATGTTCGCACCGGCGTCGGGGTGCGAAAGGCGTTCGAGGAACAGTGCTTCGTCCTGTTCGAGAACGGCGAGTTGGGTGTGCTGGCGGATGTGCGTCTGCACGCGCTCCATATAGGGGAGCGCCGCCTGGCGCAGACGTAGCGCGGTCGACCCGCGGAGGGCCAGTTCCCACAAGCGCATTCCCAGGTGGACGCGGCGGTCCTCGTCGCGTCCGAGCAGTCCGGCGTCGACCAGCTCGTCCACGATCCGGTGCGCGGTGGACGACGGCAGCGCCGCTCGGCGCCCGATCTGACTGGCCGACTGCACCGAACGATCAGCTGTGAACGTCTCGAGGACGCGCACGATGCGGTCGATCATCGAGTCGCTGGAGGGCGAGTTCGCCATGCGCTCAGGATGACACGGCTCGCGTCGACGGTGTTGCGGCGATGGTTGGTCCCCTGCCTGACGCGACGGCGGTAGCCTCGGCTCATGGTTTCTGTTCCGGATGCTGCAACGGCTTGGGAGCCCCTCACGCCTCATGCTGTCGCTGAGCTCCTTCGGGTCGGTAGCGCCCGCTGGTGGCTGTCGGGCGGGGTGGCCCTGGAGCACTGGCTGGGCCGGACGATCCGCGAACGGCCGAACACGGACGTGAGCACCACCCAAGGCGGGCTGCCGCAGCTGGTCCGGGCGTTGCCTGCCGGTTTCACCGCCTGGGCGCCTGCGGGGGAGGACGCCGTCATCCCCTGGGCCGACGCGCCCGACGATGCCGATGTGCAGCCGGTGCGGATTCAGGACGAGCGCTCCGGCGCCTGGGTGCTTCAGGTGAACGTCGAGGATGGGACGGAACATGCCTGGCTGTACCGGCGAGACCCGCGGCTGCAGTTGCCGTGGGATCGCGCCGTGCTCGAGGTCGACGGCATTCCGACCGGTGCGCCCGAGGTGCAGCTGGTCTGGAAGGCGTTGCGGCCGCGGCCGGAGGATGACCTCGACAAGGACGTGGTGCTGCCGCAGCTCTCGGACGAGGCCCGGTCGTGGTTCGAACGGGCGATCCTCTCCGTCCACCCGCACTCGAACTGGTCGATCCACGTGCGCAGCCCTTTCGCGCCCGCGAAGGCAAGCTGGAACCGCAAGAACGGCTAGGTCGGCCGGTGGTCGTCGGCGGCCACCGCATCCAGCACCACCGATCGGAACCACGTCTGCGCGGGAGACATGCTCAGTTCGCGTCGCGTGTAGAGCGCGACCGGGGTGCTCTGGCCCGGCCACGGCAGCTCGGCGATGCGCAGACCGGGGAACCATCCGCAGAACACCTCGGCCACGTGTCGCGGCAGCAGCACGACGAGATCGGTCGCCTCGAGCACCGCGGGCACGGTGGCGTACTCCTCGACCGTCAGCGTCACCTGCGGCATGAGTCCCTGTTCGATCATCGCCTGGAGCGGGTACACGTGGCCGCCGCGGGAGGACACCCGCACGAAGCGGCGCCCGACGAACATGTCCGCGGCGGTCGGAGGCAGCGGATGGGCACGCGAGGACAGCGCCACGTACTCCACGTCGCGCACCGGTGTGCGCCACAGCCGCGGCGAGTCCAGCAACGACACCGTGATCGCCAGGTCGATGGTGCCCCGGACGAGCCCGTCTTCCACCTGATCCGCGTCCAGCCGCCGCACCTGCAGGTGAAGGTCCGGCGCCTCCTTCGCGAGCACCGGCATGATCGGCGGCAGGAAGGTCTGCTCGCCGATCGAGGTCAGCGCGAGCGAGAGCTCCCCGCCGAAGCTCGCGGGATCGAAGGCGTCGGGCGCGCTCACCACGGCATCGATGCGCGACAGTGCCTCGTGCAGCGGTCCGAACAGCTGCCGGGCACGCGGGGTCGGCACCATCTCGTTCCCCTGGCGGCGGAACAGGTCGTCGCCGAACCGCTGCCGCAACCTCCTCAGCGTGTAGCTGACCGTCGGCTGCGTGACGTGCAATCGCTCGGCGGCGGCGGTCAGACTGCGCAGCTCGTACAGCACGACGAAAGTGCGCAACTGGTTGAGATCGGTGAGCGACATCGCATTGATCCCATCTATACGGTTCGGCTCCTACATCTATTGGACCATACCCATAGAGCGAACTAGAGTCAGGGTGACAGCACCGGCACCGCTGCCGACGTGGCACGCACCACCCGGCACCGACCCGATCACAGTGACGAGGACGCACGTTGATCATCGACATCCATGGCCACTACACCACGGCCCCCGCGCAGCTGGGAGCGTGGCGCGATCTGCAGATCGCGTATGCGGAAGGCGCGGGCGAGGCGCCCGACCCGGCCGCGCTGCGGATCAGCGATGACGACATCCGCGAGACCATCGAGGCGAACCAGTTGCGGCTGATGGACGACCGCGGCAGCGATGTCACGGTGTTCAGTCCCCGTGCATCGTTCATGGCCCACCACCTCGGCGACCTCGCCGTCAGCGAGACCTGGGCGCGCATCTGCAACGACCTCGTCGCGCGGGTGTCGCAGCTGTTCCCCGACCGTTTCCTCCCGGGCGCGATGCTCCCGCAGTCGCCGGGCGTCGACCCGAAGACGACCCTCGCCGAACTCGACCGGGCGGTGAACGATCTGGGCGTCGTGACCGTCAACATCAACCCCGACCCGTCCGGCGGACTGTGGACCGCCCCGCTGCTGACGGACAAGAGCTGGTATCCGCTCTACGAGAAGCTCGTCGAGTACGAGCTGCCCGCGATGATCCACGTGAGCACCTCGTGCAAGCCGCAGTTCCACACCACCGGCGACCACTACCTGGGTGCCGACACGACGGCATTCATGCAGCTGCTCAAGGGCGACCTGTTCCGCGACTTCCCCGACCTGAAGCTCGTCATCCCGCACGGCGGCGGCGCGGTGCCCTATCACTGGGGACGCTTCCGCGGCCTGGCGATGGCGCTCGGCAAGCCCGAGCTGGAGGAGCACCTCCTGGGCAACGTGTACTTCGACACGTGCGTGTACCACCAGCCGGGCATCGACCTGCTCACCGGGGTCATCCCGACCGAGAACATCCTCTTCGCGAGCGAGATGATCGGCGCCGTCCGCGACGTCGACCCGCGCACGGGCCACTACTTCGACGACACGAAGCGATACGTGGATGCGACCGGGAACCTCACCGACGAACGACGCGGACAGGTCTTCGAAGGCAACGCCCGCCGCGTGTACCCGCGCCTGGACCGCGCCCTGCGAGCCCGCGGCCTGTGACCTCACCCTGGAGAACCCGATGACTCAGCGACTGAACGACCTCGGCATCGTCCGCACGCGCATCGAGCGGCCCGACTCCGCCGACGTCGCGCGGCTCTCGCGGTTCGGGGTCGCCACGATCCACGAGGCGATGGGCCGGGTCGGCCTGCTGCGGCCGTACATCCGCCCGGCGTACAGCGGGGCGACGCTGTGCGGCCCGGCCGTCACGGTGCTCCTGCAGCCCGGCGACAACTGGATGTTCCACGTCGCCGCCGAGCAGGTGCAGGAGGGCGACGTCATCGTCGCCGGCTGCACCACGGAGAGCGAGGACGGCTTCTTCGGCGAGCTGCTCGCCACCTCCCTCACCGCCCGGGGCTGCAAGGGCCTGGTCATCGACGGGGGCGTCCGCGACGTCGCCGACCTCGAGAAGATGGGCTTCCCGGTCTTCTCCCGCGCCATCAGCGCGAAGGGCACCGTCAAGGCGACGCTGGGCTCGGTCAACATCCCCGTGGTCGTGGCGAACGCCGTGGTGAACCCCGGCGACGTGGTGGTCGCGGATGTCGACGGCGTCGTGGTCGTCCCCCGCGAGCTCGTCGGCGCCGTCGCCGACGTCTCGCAGAAGCGCGAGGACAACGAGGAGGCCAAGCGCCAGAAGTTCCGCGAGGGCGTGCTCGGTCTCGACATCTACGGCATGCGGGAGCCGCTGGCGGCCGCGGGCCTCGAGTACGTGGAGGATTGACGATGGCTCACGCACAGGCGATCGCGCACGGCGACACCAGCGGCGGCTTCGAGAAGACGCCCGGTTGGCTGGACTGGTACGACGGCCCGACGACCCCGACGTTCCGGCTCCCCGCCGGCGCTGTCGACGCGCACTGCCACGTGTTCGGCCCCGGCGCGGAGTTCCCCTACGCCCCCGAGCGCAAGTACACGCCGTGCGACGCGTCGGCCGCGCAGCTGTTCGCGCTGCGCGACCAGCTCGGCTTCGACCGGAACGTCATCGTGCAGGCGACCTGCCACGGCGCCGACAACCGGGCGCTCGTCGACGCGCTGCGCCGCAGCAAGGGGCGTGCCCGCGGGGTCGCGACGGTTCGTCGCGACGTGACCGACGAGGAGCTCGCCGAGCTGCACGAGGCCGGTGTGCGCGGCGTGCGGTTCAACTTCGTCAAACGCCTCGTCGACCGGGTGCCGACCGACTCGCTCGACGCGATCGTGGAGAAGATCGCCCCCCTCGGGTGGCATGTCGTCATCTACTTCGAGGCCGAGGACCTTCCCGACCTCTACGACTTCTTCTCGGCGATCCCGACGGACGTCGTGGTCGACCACATGGGGCGTCCGGATGTGACGAAGGACCCGGAGGGTCCGGAGTTCGAGCTGTTCCTGCGCTTCATGCGCGAGAACCCCAACGTGTGGACGAAGGTGTCGTGCCCCGAGCGGCTCAGCGCCACCGGTCCGCGCGCGCTGAATGGCGAGCAGCACGCCTATACGGATGTCGTGCCGTTCGCCCGTCGCGTGGTCGAGGAGTTCCCCGATCGCGTGCTGTGGGGCACCGACTGGCCCCACCCCAACCTCAAGGACCACATGCCTGACGACGGGCTGCTGGTCGACTACATCCCACAGATCGCGACGACCCCCGAACTGCAGCAGAGGCTGCTCGTCGACAACCCGTCGCGGCTGTACTGGCCCGAAGGAGAATGACCATGGCACTCGACAAGCCGTACAAGGACATCCCCGGCACGACCATCTTCGATGCCGAGCAGGCCCGCAAGGGCTACCACCTCAACCAGTTCTCGATGTCTCTCATGAAGCCCGAGAACCGCGAGCGCTACCTCGCCGACCGCGAGGCGTACCTCGACGAATGGCCCCTCACCCCGGTGCAGCGTCAGGCGGTGCTCGATCTCGACCTGAACACCTGCATCGCCGAGGGCGGCAACATCTACTTCCTGAGCAAGATCGGCGCCACGCACGGTCTGAGCTTCCAGCAGATGGCCGGCTCGATGACCGGGATGTCGGAGGCGGCGTACCGCGACATGATGGTCGGAGGTGGCCGACGTCCCGAGGGCGTGCGCCTGAAGGATCTCGACGGGTGGACCCCGCCCTCGAACGAGAAGTCCGAGGTGATGCGCCCGGACGCCCCCGCGAAGTTCACGTCGGCGCTGTTCACGTCGCACGTGCCGGCGATCGGCGCCGCGATGGACCTGGGCAAGACCGAGGAGCCGTACTGGAAGAAGGTCTTCGACGGGTACCAGTGGACCCGGAAGTGGGCCAAGGAGAACACGCCCGACGTCATCATCCTGGTGTACAACGACCACGCCACGGCGTTCGACTCGAACATCATCCCGACCTTCGTCCTGGGCACGGGCGCGCACTATCCCGTCGCCGACGAGGGTTACGGCCCGCGCCCGGTGCCCGACGTGAAGGGGTATCCCGAGCTCGCCGCGCACATCGCCCAGTCGGTCATCCAGGACGATTTCGACCTCACCCTCGTCAACGAGATGGTCGTCGACCACGGCCTGACCGTGCCGCTGTCGCTGGTGTTCGGCGACGTCGAGGAGTGGCCGTGCCGGGTCATCCCGCTTCCGGTGAACGTCGTGCAGTACCCGGTTCCGTCCGGGCGTCGGTGCTACGAGTTGGGCAAGGCGATCCGTCGCGCGCTGGACAAGTGGGACGGTCCCGAGCTCAACGTGCAGATCTGGGGCACCGGGGGGATGAGCCACCAGCTGCAGGGCCCGCGCGCGGGACTGATCAACGAGGAGTGGGACAACGCGTTCCTCGACCACCTGATCGCCGACCCGCTGGGCCTCACCGAATGGTCGCACATGGAGTACGTCGACGAGGCCGGATCCGAGGGCATCGAGCTGGTGGACTGGCTCATCGCCCGTGGGGCGATGGACGACCAGTTCGGCGGCGGGGCGCCCGAGGTGAACCACCGGTTCTACCACGTCCCGGCGTCCAACACCGCCGTCGGCCACCTGGTCGTCACCAACCCCGTCGCGCCGCGGCCCGTCGAGTCCGAGAGTGTGAGCCTCCCCCTGGAGGAAGTCCACGCATGAGTGACAAGGTTCGCGTCGCCGTCGTCGGCGCCGCCGGCGCCTTCGGCATGAAGCACCTCGACGGCCTCGCGAACATCCCCGACGCCGAGGTGACCGTCGTCAGCGGCACCAGGCCCGAGCCCACGGAGTCGGTGGCCGAGAAGTACGGCGTGCCGAATGCCGTGCTCGGTCTCGACGCCGTGCTCGAGCGAGACGACGTCGACGCGGTGATCCTCGCGACGCCGACGCAGCAGCACGCGGATCAGACGCAGGCGGTGCTCGCCGCGGGCAAGCACGTGCAGGTCGAGATCCCGCTCGCCGATTCGCTGGCGGATGCCGAGGCCACCCTGGCCGCGGCATCCGCCTCCGACCGGGTCGCCATGGTCGGGCACACGCGGCGGTTCAACCCGTCGCATCAGCTGGTGCACAACCGGATCGCGGCCGGCGAGTTCGCGGTGCAGCAGATGGACGTGCAGACGTACTTCTTCCGCCGCACGAACACGAACGCGAAAGGCGAGGCGCGGTCGTGGACCGACCATCTGCTGTGGCACCATGCGGCACACACGGTCGACCTGTTCGCCTACCAGGCGGGTCGGATCGTGCAGGCCAACGCCATCCAGGGCCCGATCCACCCCGACCTCGGCATCGCGATGGACATGTCGATCCAGCTCAAGAGCGAGACCGGCGCGATCTGCACGCTGTCGCTGTCGTTCAACAACAACGGACCGTTCGGCACGTTCTTCCGCTACATCGGCGACACCGAGACCTACATCGCGCGCTACGACGACCTCTACAACGGTCGTGACGAGCAGATCGACGTCTCGCAGGTCGCCGTCAGCCTCAACGGCATCGAGCTGCAGGACCGGGAGTTCGTCGGCGCGATCCGCGAGGGCCGCGAGCCGAACTCGTCGATCCGCCAGGTCATCGACTGCTACCGCGTGCTCGGCGCGCTCGAGGAGCAGCTCGCGTGAGGCTTCCCCGCATGGGGCTCGGGTGCATGTCCCTCAGCCATGCCTACGGCACCCCTCCGTCTCTCGAGGACGGAGTGGCGCTCGTGCGTTCCGCGCTCGACGACGGCGTCCAGCTGCTCGACACCGCCACGCTGTACGGCGGCGGCCGCAACGAGGAGCTCGTCGGGCGCGCGATCGCGGGGCGTCGGGACGAGGTCGTGCTGGCCAGCAAGGGCGGCATGGCGCTCGTCGACGGCGTGAAGGTCATCGACGGGCGCCCCGAGACGCTGCGCGCACAGGTCGACGCCTCGCTGCGGCGGCTCGGCGTCGAACACATCGATCTCTACTACCTGCACCGGTGGGACAAGAAGGTGCCGATCGCCGAGAGCGTCGGGGCGCTGGCCGAGATGGTGGCGGCGGGAAAGATCGGCGCCATCGGGCTGTCGGAGGTGTCGGTGGACCGTCTCCGGGAGGCGCTCGCGGCGGCGCCCATCGCCGCGGTGCAGAACGAGTACTCGCTCTGGAGTCGCAATCCCGAGCTCGGCATCCTCGACGCCACCCGTGACGCCGGGGTGGCGCTGGTCGCGTTCTCACCGGTCGGACGCGGGTACCTCGCCGACTCCATCACCGACCCGGAGCAGTTGCCGCCGAAGGACATCCGCCGCGCGATGCCGCGCTTCCAGCCGGAGCACTGGGCCGCCAACGCCGCGTTGCTGCCCGCGTGGCGAGCCCTCGCCGCCGAGGCCGGCCGCACGCCGGCACAGCTGGCCTTGGCGTGGCTGCTCTCCCGCGGCGATCACGTCGTGCCGATCCCCGGGAGCACGGATGCGCACCACGTGCGCGAGAACCAGCGCTCTCTCGGCACGGTCGTCGATCCCGCGGTGCTCGTGCGCGCGGGCGAGCTGATCGACACCGCCACGGTGTCGGGGCCGCGCTACAACGCCACCGGGACGAGCGAGGTCGACGCCGAGTCGTTCGAGGCGGCCGTGTGAGAGCCATCTCCTCCATGGCGACGCGTCAGGTCCTCGCCGACCTGGCCACGGCGGCAGCGGACAGGGGGTTGCCCCTCGTCGAGATCGAGTCCGTCGGCGGAGTGGACGCCGCCCAGCGCGTGGCCGGGGGTGAGCAGCTCGATCTGGTGTTCCTCGCCGCCGACGCTCTGGACCGGCTCTCCGGAGACGGCCACGTGGACGCGGCGACGGTCACACCGCTCATGCTCTCGCGCGTCGCGGTCGCGGTTCCCTCGGGCACGCCCTCGCCCGCCGCCCGCCCCGACACGGCGGCGTTCGCGGACGCCCGCGGGGTCCGCGAGGCCCTGCGCGCCGCCGCTCGCATCGGCTACTCCACCGGCCCGAGCGGCACGGCGCTCGTCCGCACGATCGACGACTGGGGCCTCACCGGCCAGGTGGGCGATCGTCTCGTGCAGGCGCGACCCGGCATCCCGGTCGCCCGGCTGCTCGCCGACGGCCAGGTCGACCTCGGCTTCCAGCAGCTCAGCGAGCTCGTCGGTCAACCCGGGGTGCGCATCCTCGGTGTCCTGCCTTCGGACTGCGCCATCGAGACCGTGTTCTCGGGCGCCGTCGCGACCACCTCATCCGACCCGCGACGAGCCCGCGACGTCCTGGCGTTCTTCGCGTCCGATTCGACGGCATCCATCAAGACAGAGCACGCCTTCAGCCCGCCTGCACGACGGGACTGACCGGGATTCGGCGCCGCTTCGCCCGGTGTGCCGGATGGCTCACGCGGCCGTCAGGCGTCCGGCGTCTGCTCGGGGCCGAACCGGGCGGTGAACTCGTCGACGTCGAGAACGTTGCGTCCGAGCCGGCCGGACACCTGGTTGTAGGTGCCGGTGATCTCGAGGTCGCGGGCGCTGCGGAGCGTGCCGACGTAGCGGGGCTGCCAGCCGGTCTGCGCCAGCAGCGGGCGGACCTGCGCGGATGTCTCCGCCGAGTCGGCCAGGTACGGCAGGACCGCCTTCGGGCTCGCCTCGGCGATCGCGGAGCTCGCGACCGCGGCGGTGGCGAGGTTCGAGAACGCCTTCACGTGTCCCACGTTCGCCGGAAGGAGCGACGCCAGGTACTGCCCCGCAGACCCTTCCACGGGTCGCCGCAGCTGCACGCCCGTGGGCGTGACGTCCAGCGGGTTGGCGACGTCGATCAGGATCTTGCCGTCCAGGAGGTCCCCGAGTGCAGAGACCACCGCCTGCTGCGGGGCGCCCCAGAGGGTGGTGAGGGCAAGGAACGGGGATGCCTGGGCGGCTTCCTCCAGGGATGTCGCTATGTCGATGCGGGCATTCCGCGCGATCGGTCGGAGTCGCCGGGCGGCGGCCTCAGCCTTCGCCGGCTTGTAGTGGAACAGGCTGATGTTCACGCCGTGGGAGGCGAACAGGCCTGCGATCGCTGTGCCGTGCCGACCGGGGCCGATCAGCGTCAGCGTCGGCGTCTGCGTCGTGGACATCTGGTCACGCCTCCTGGGGCAGGTGCGGGTTGTCGGAGAGGTCCACGACGGTCTTGCC
>NZ_NCTV01000013.1:0-23755 GCF_002114135.1 Microbacterium sp. LEMMJ01 | reverse complement strand
AGAACAGGCGGTAACCGTAGCCGACCGCCTTCTCGACCATCGTTGCGCACTCGTCTCCCGTGAGTGGCCACGTGCCCACCCCGATTCGCGGGATGCGGTGACCGTGCAGGAGGGGGAGGGTGGTGTCGTCAGCTCTCATCGGGCGGCCGCCTTCGCCGGAGCCGTGCTCGAGGGCTCGAGGAGGGCGCGCAGCCGATGTATCAGCTCGTCCGCCTTCGCTCGCGAGGCGACCGAGCGGCGGGCGTCGACGAGGGCACGCGGCCAGTTCACGATGACGGCACCTTCGGCCTGCCCTTGGCTCTCGCCGTACACGACGGCGAAGCGGTCCTGCGCAGGGTCGCCCACCATCGTCCAGTGATCAGATCCGGTATGCCCGACGATCTGGATCTTCCAGTCGTACTGGTCGCTCCACACATACTCCGTCGGGTCGTAGCTGCGCAGGTCATCCGGGTGAGCGATGTTATGCGCGACAATCAGCGCCTGATCCGTCGCGCTCGTCCAGTGCTCCAACCGGATCGGGTCGGGATGCCGTCGGTTCATGAATCGTGCCACGTCGCCGATCGCATACACGTGGGAGACGCCGACGGCGGCAAGCGTGCCTTCGCAGACGACACCGTTATCCAGCGCGAGGCCCGACGACTCGAGCCACTCCGTGTTGACGACCGCTCCGATACCGAGCAGGACAGCGTCGACATCCAGCGTCGCGCCATCGGTGAGCGTGACCTGGACGCGGTCACCCGTGCGCTCGACGTTCTCGACGGAGACGCCGAAGCGTAGCTCAGCACCCTCCCTGCGGTACTTCTCCGCGAAGATACCGCCCACTTCCATATTCATCGCCCGGCCCATCGGAGCACCGATCGGTTCGATGATGGTGACCTTGACACCGGCCGCAAGCGCTGTGGCGGCCGCCTCGGCGCCGATGAATCCGGCGCCGACCACCGCGAGGTGGCGGCCCGGAACGAGCTCCTTGCGCAGCTCGTCGGCATCGGCGCGGGTACGCAGCACGTGGACGCCGGGAGTGGAAGCCCACGGGGTTCGGCGAGCTCGGGCACCCGTCGCGATGACGAGGATGTCGTAGGTCAGCTCGCTGCCGTCGGCGAGCGTCAGCGTCTTGCCGGCAGGATCCAGCTCGGTCGCGGCGACGCCGAAACGGGTCTCGACCCGCAGGCCTTCGAGCGCTTCCGCCGTCGTCAGCGCGATCTCCGGGTCGGATGCGGCGCCGCTGAGGTACTTCTTCGACAGCGGGGGACGGTCGTAGAGGGGATGGCTCTCCTGGTCCACCAGCGTGATCGCGCCGGTGAACCCCTCCGAACGAAGATTCTGTACGAGCTTGACTCCGGCGACGGAAGCACCGACGACGACGACGTGAGACATGCGAATCGGCTCAACCCTCGACAGACAGCGCCGAGACCGGGCAGCTTCGGGCGGCTTCCTCGACGCGAGTGCGCTCCGCGTCCGGCACCTCGAGCTGCAAGAGCACGACCTTGCCGTCGTCGTCGATGTCGAAGTAGTCTCCCGCGGCCACGACGCAGTTCGCGTAGCCCTGGCAGAGGGAGAGGTCAGCCTTCACCGTGGCCATGGTCATTCCTCGTTGATGATGGGTCGGGGTCGGGGAACACGGGCGCGTACGGCGACCCGATCATCGCTGAGAACGTCTGGACGGTCTGCCAGGTGAGCGCCTCCAGCTCGAGCGGGTCGAGTGCGATCCATTGTCCGGATTTCGGAGAGTCGATGAGCAGACGCGTCCCGTTGCGGGTCTCGACCCGGCTCACCGTGATCTCAGAGAACTCGTTGGCGATCGTGAGCGGCTCGCCGACGGTGCGCGCGACCAAACGTGCGCGCTCCTCGGCGGCGGCGATCGCGGCGGCCCGATCGACGTCGGCGCCTTCCCACTCCAGGGTCACAGGAAGATCGCCAGGTTCTGGGTGCGCAGCACCGACTCGTCGACGAGGATGACGCGGCGCGCGAGCTTGTACTCGCCTCCGACGTCACGGAACACATCCTCCCGGTGGGCGGAGATGATCGACGGCTCGTTCACGTCTCCTCGGCTGCGGAACAGCAGCATCGCGGAGTCGGCGAGCACCTCGCCGGGCACGTCGGTCTCGAACACCCGCACGTTGGTCACGAAGTGACGCAGCCGGGACGGAGGGTCCTCGGTCCAGGCATGCTCGGTAAGGAACCGTGCGACGCGCCGGCTGAGCGAGTACTTGTTCTCGTCCCAGTGCGCCATCCCGGGGGACGTGCTGAAGGGCGTGCCGAGTGCGGTGGTCACGCGGACGGGCATGACGTAGTGGATGTCTTCCGTCAGCATGTCCAGCCAGCTCTCATACCGCTGCTGGTCGAGAGTGTAGGCCTCTTCGACGAGCCAGCGATGGATCGTGGCGTGCAGCTCGCTCGTGAAGGGCAGGGACGAGCCCACCCGGTCGGCGAGGGTTGACGACTTGCGAAGCCGGGAGACTTCGGAAACTGCCTTGCCGGTCTCCTCGATCATCGGACCACCTTCTGACCATTGTTCGTGATGCCCGCAGGTCGGGGCTCGACATCCAGTGGCGGCTCGCCGCCGATCGACAGGGCACGGAAGTCGACGCCCTCGTACTCCGACTCCAGGTAGTCCGCCCAGCGGTGGAGCAGATGGCGCTGGTTGTACTCGCCGTAGCCCACGTGCGCGACGCCGGGGCCGGCGAACTGGTCGGGGCCGAGCGGCTCGACGACCGGCGATCCATCCTTGAGGATGCCCATGCGGCTGTTCAGGAGCAGGCGCCGCGCCATTGATCCCTTCGCCGTGTTCGTGAGCGAGACCCAGTTCTCCACGTCGTCCTGCTCGAACATGCCCGTCGACCCGAAGCACATCAGGTAGGCCTTGTACGACAGTGCCTTGAACTCCTCCGGAGCCTCAGCGTCGACCGCGAACCAGGAGTACACCTCGGTCTCGTCCTCGCTGATCGGAAGCCACGTCCGGATGGAGATGAACGGGAGCACGTCCTCGTCCGAACCCTCCTCGACCTTGGGCCAGTTGTGGACGAAGGACATGTTCGGGAAGAGCGAGGCCGCGGAGATCATGAACCCGTCGCGGCCGATGACATCGAGCTGCTCCTGAGACCAGGTCGCCTTCATCCGCTCGACCATCTCGTCCGGGTAGCCGACGTACCGCAGCCGCTCCTCGAGCGTGCCCGGCGGGAGCTTGTAGGTCGTGCCGCCTCCGTTGCCGGCCCAGTATGTGTTGCCGTCCTTGCGCTTCTCGGCCTTCGGCTCGCGGAACAGCCCGATCTCGACGACCGAGGTGTGCGTCTGGGGCGTGTGGTACATGTCGCCGGCGAAGTTCTCGGCGCCGATCTTCCAGTTCGCCTTGACGCGCCACCGCTGCGGGCCCCGGAGCTCGATGCCGCTGGGGCTCTGCCGGGTGTAGTAGTCGAGATAGAACTTGAAGTCGCCGATGTAGTCCTCGAGGCTCGGCGCATCCGGGTCCATGCTGATGAAGATCAGGCCGTTGTACATACCGAGGTTCGGCGCCGGCAGGAGCCGTGCGCCCTTTCGGCTGAACCCGGCCTCGCCGCCGTAGGCCTCCTCGTGGAAGGGGAGTCCGACGATGCGTCCGTCGTTGCGGTAGGACCACCCGTGGTACGGGCAGCGGAAGTGCGAGGCGTTCCCCATCTCGGCCCGGCAGACCTGCATGCCGCGATGCAGGCACATGTTGAAGTGGGCGCGGATCTCACCCTTCTCGTCGCGGACGATGATGAACGAGTCGTCGAGTATTCGCCGGACGACGTAGTCGCCGGCCTGAGGAATCTCGGACTCGTGGCCCACGAACAGCCAGGCGCGGCTGAAAAGGTTCTTTCGTTCGCGCGCGAAGATCTCCGCGTCGTTGTAGATGTACGCCGGTATCATTCCGCGACGGATCTCGTCGTAGATCGTCATGCTGGAAGTGCTCATCGTCGCGCCTATCCGTAGTGTAATGCTTCGACACCGCTCCGACGTCGCACGTCGAAGCGGGCCGAGGCATAGTTTCTGATGTGCAGAAATTGATTCTGCCACACACGCGCGCCTTACGTCAAGTGGGCCCGAGGAAGGCCTTCGCGGCCGCGCTCGGAGGAGGAGGCGATGCGTCGCGGCTGCGAGGACCATCCTCCCGTCCCAGAGGGTGGGCATGCTCCTCTGGAACACAGAAACCGCTTCTGCTGGAAACGAGGAGTCAATGATGAGCCCGTCGACCGATGTCGCAGACCGGGAATGGACCGTCACTCTCGATGGCAAGCCGTGGGCCAGTGCCGCGCGCTACGAGGTCGAGAACCCCACGACCGGGCGTCCCCTGACCTCCGCCCCCGACCTCTCCGAGGAGGAGGTCGGGCGCGCGGTGGCGGCGGCGCAGGCTGCGCAGCCGGCCTGGGGCGCGATGCCGCCCCGAGCCCGGGCCGCCGTGATCCGGCAACTCGCTGCGACGATCCGAGAGCACCGTGAGGAGCTCGCCACTCTCGACGCACTGGACGGCGGGTTCACCCTCTCGATGATGAGGGGCGATGTGGACGCGGCGGCGGAACTCATGGAGATCTTCGCCGACATGGCGCTCGACCTCGGTGGCCGGACGATTCCGGTGAGCACGAACCTCCACTACACCATGCAGGTGCCCTACGGAGTGGTCGCGCGTATCGGTGCGTTCAACCATCCCTTCTTCTTCGCGGCGGCGAAGGTCGCCGCGCCCCTCGTCGCCGGCAACGCCGTGGTCCTCAAGGCCCCGGACCAGACGCCGCTGTCTTCGTTGCGCCTGGCCGAGCTCGCGGTCGGGATCCTCCCGGACAATCTGTTGATCACCGTCAGCGGTCGCGGCGCGGTGACCGGACGCGCGCTGGTGCGTCATCCCGAGGTCCGCCGGATCGGTTTCATCGGGTCCACCGCGACGGGGCAATCGATCCAGCGGGATGCAGCCGAGACCGGAGTCAAGCACGTGTCGCTCGAACTGGGCGGAAAGAACGCTCAGATCGTCTTCGCCGACGCCGATTTGGAGGCGGCTGCGGCCGGTGCCGTCGCGGGTATGAACTTCACGTGGGTCGCCGGACAGAGCTGCGGCTCGACGAGCCGCCTGCTCGTGCACTCCTCGGTGGCCGACGAAGTGATCGGCCGGGTCGCCGAGCGCATGGCCGCGATCCGGGTGGGAGACCCGCTGGACCCGTCCGTGGACATGGGCCCGCTCGTGTCGGAGGCACAGTTCCAGAAGTCCATCAGCGCCATCGCCGAAGGCAGGAAGGCGGGTGCCACCGTGGCGACGGGCGGCGGCCGTCCCGCCGGCCTCGATGAGGGGTGGTTCGTCGAGCCGACGCTGCTCACCGGTGTCAGCCCCGGGTCGTTCGTCGAGCAGAACGAGATCTTCGGCCCCGTCCTCTCCGTCACCACCTTCGACGCCGACGAGGAGGCCGTACGGATCGCCAACGGCGTCCAGTACGGGCTCACCTCGAGCATCTGGACGCGCGACGTCACGCGCGCCCACGTCGTCGCCCGGCAGATCGAGGCCGGCTACATCCTCGTCAACAGTGGCAGCCGGCACTTCTGGGGACTGCCGTTCGGAGGGGTGAAGGCTTCGGGGATCGGCCGCGAGGAGTCCCTCGACGAACTGATCTCGTACACCGAGACGAAGACCGTGACCGTTCTGCTCTCGTAGGGGGGCAGCGCTGCGCGCTGTACGTCGTCGCAGCAAGCGCGGCGCGATCCATGCCGGCGGTGCTGGGAGGCGCTGTTCCCGTCAGCCTCGGGCAAACCCCGTCGAGGCGAAGGCCGCCTGCAGGGATGCCTGGGCGCCGAAAACGTTCCCCGGGCCATCACAGAGGCGACACAGCAGTACACGAAGTGGTCGGCTGAGATCCCCCGGGCGGAGCGGCTTCCGGAGTTCCTCGAGCGAGCGTTCCAGATCGCTTCCACCCCTCCCTACGGTCCGGTGCACCTCGGCATTCCGATGGACTTTCTGGAAGAGGAGATCGAGTTCACCCCGGGACCGGTGACCGAGTATCTGCATGAGGCGCTCGATCCGGATGCGGTAGAGCGTCTCGCCCAGATTCTCAGGACGGCGGCCAGTCCGGTCATCGTGGTGGGGACAGAGGTCGCGCGGTACGGTGCGATTGCCGCGCTGGAAAGGCTCTCCGACCTGGTGGACGCGTCCGTGCTCGGGGAGATCAAGGGCGCCGACCTCGCCTTCCCGAACACCAATCCGAGGTACGTCGGCAAGCTGACCGCATCGAGCCCTGCACTGGAGGGCGCAGACGTCGTCGTCCTCCTCGGCGCCGAGCTCACCGAGGGGCTGGCGATGCCCCTGCCGGATTTCGGTGACAGCCTCGTGGTGCAGGTCACCGTGGACCCGCTCGCTCTGCGCCGGCAGTACGCAGGTCAGGTCGGCATCCTCAGCCACCCCGGGCGCCTGCTCGATGCGGTCGCCGATCGCCTCGCTGAAGGCGGAGCGGTACCCGTGAGCTCGGGCGGGCGGGTGCGAGGGCTCAGAGAGCGCTGGGAAGCGGGCCGCGAAGCCTTGCGGTCGCGCCTGCTCGGCGAGGCTGATGGCGCGGTATCGGCGGCCCACATCGCGGACCTCATCCATCGCCTCGGCGGCTCCGAGACGATCGTCGTCAACCAGTGCGGATCCGCGGAGGGCTTCATCGACACACTCGTCGACTATGGCGCACCGTGGACGTATTTCGGCCTCTCGGGGAAGGCGAGTGCTCAGGGTTGGGGCGCGCCGGCGGCGGTCGGCATCCAGATGGCTCGTCCCGATCGTCGAGTGATCGCCGTCCTCGGCGATGGCGGGTTCATGTTCAACTCCACAGCGATCCACACCGCTGCCGCGTACGACGTTCCGGTCGTCTACCTCGTCCTCGACAACGGGGGCTGGCGGGACGTCGCGACCGTGACGGGAGCGATGGGCAGCTCGCTCGGAGAGCCCGGCGCAGAGGATGCGATGCGCTGGACCTTCCGGCCCCCGATCGACCACGCATCGTACGCCCGAAGCCTGGGACTGAAGTCTTGGCGGGCGTCCAACCCGGAGGAGCTCGAGAGCGCGTTCGCCGCCGCGTTCGCCGAGGATGGGCCGACGCTGATCCAGGTCGCGTCTGCGATGGGCGATGTCCGGGTCTTCGGGCAGGCGTTCGCGTGAGATGTCGAGCAGGAGTGACAGCGCCGTATACGGTGAGTGAGCCGCGTGTTCGGGCTGACAGCGACACGTACGTCTGCAGTAGGGAGCGATGAAGGATGTCAACTGGTGATCGACTAGGGGTTCGAGAGGATCTCGTCGATGCGAATCGCATTCTCGTCCGCCACGGCATCCTCGATGCTTTCGGCCACGTGAGCGTCCGTGACCCCGACGACCCGAGCAGGTTCCTCATCTCCAGAAACCTGGCCCCCGGCCTCGTCACGCCCGACGACATTCAGGTGATCGGATTGGACGGGACGACCGCGGACGACAGACCGAGCTATCTCGAACGATTCATCCACGGCGAGATCTACCGGGCACGCGCCGATGTCCAGGCCGTTGTCCACAGCCACTCCGCGTCGATGGTGCCCTTCAGCATCTCCAGGACGCCTCTGCAGGCGGTGTGGCACATGGCGGGCTTCCTCGGCGAAGCGGTCCCGGTCTTCGAGATCCGTGACAGCGTCGGGTCCTCCAGCGACCTGCTGATCCGCAGCGGTTCGCTCGGCGCGGACCTTGCTGCGACCCTCGGGGGCGCGGCGGTCGCACTCATGCGAGGACACGGATTCGTCGCCGTGGGCGACTCGATCCCGCAGGCGGTCGCCCGCGCGGTCTACGCGGACCTCAACGCCCGAGCACAGGTGACGGCCGGTCAGCTCGGCGGCTACACCGCCCTCACCGCAGAAGAGGGCGCCGCGGCCGCGGAATCCAACAACGGGCAGCTCACGAGGGCCTGGGAGATCTGGAGAGCCAACGCCAGGCGCGGGGAGAGCGTCTGAAAGCGCGCCTCCTCCAGGCGCGCTGAGCAAATCCGCCCGCTCGCGGCCGGCGCGTCATCGCGTCGGCGAAGCCGGCCGTTCGCCCCTGGTGGGGCGGTCCGGCATGCCGGCACACGCCGCCCGCGCCTAACGGCTCGCGCCATGTTGTGTATCTGACACACACAACAGTAGTAGGGGGGGTCGGACATTTGACGGGCCGGGGGGTGGACACGGGAGCGCCCCGCCGGATCGTCTCGGCGGGGCGCTCGGGTGCAGCGTTATCGCGCCGTCCACCACCGCGGGCGCGCGGGACCGGCCGTCGGGATTGCACCGGTGAGGGCGTCCGGAGTCAGTGGACGGGCCTGCCCGATCGTGAGCGGCACGGCCTGTTGCAGGTGCGCCTGCCGCTCCTTACTGTCCTCCCACCGGATGAGGTCATGGGGGGAAGCGAACGTGATCTCGACGACAACCTGGCGCCGGTGCCGTTCCGAGACTCGGACCTTCGACTCCCGGTAGGGCCGCGTCCGTTTGAGTGGTGGTCTTTCGCTTCGTTGCGATGATCAGCTGTCGTTAGTTTAGGCGGCGGTGATCTCGGGGAGTATCACCGCCTCGTCGATGGTGGGGGTGGTCGCGGTGAGCTCGGTCATGGAGGCTTCGGAGAAGTAGCGGCGGTCGGCGGCTTCCCATTCGTCGTGTTGCTCGACGAGGACGGAGCCGGCCAGGCGGAGCAGGGCGGCGTTGTTCGGGAACACGCCAACGACGTCGGTGCGGCGCTTGATCTCCCGATTGAGGCGTTCCAGCGGGTTCGTGGACCAGATCTGTCGCCAATGCCGGGCGGGGAACGCTTTGAACGCGAGGATGTCGTCACGGGCGTCGGTGAGCATCACGGCGGTCTTGGGGTGGACGCGCTCGATCATGCGCACGACTTCGTCGAACTGGGCATCGATGTGCTCG
The DNA here is from genome assembly GCF_002114135.1 of Microbacterium sp. LEMMJ01. Lineage (NCBI taxonomy): Bacteria > Bacillati > Actinomycetota > Actinomycetes > Micrococcales > Microbacteriaceae > Microbacterium > Microbacterium sp. LEMMJ01. The sequence goes on along the minus strand of NZ_NCTV01000013.1, from coordinate 14,881 downwards.
GCGTCGGGTTGGGCGAAGATCGTGCGGATCACGCTGGCGACCATCTCCTGCCGGCCCTTCGGGAGGGCGGTCAGGACGTTGCGCATGAAGTGGACGCGGCAGCGCTGCCAGGCGGCGCCCTGCAACACGGTCGCTGCGGCCTTCTTCAGTCCGGCGTGGGCGTCGGAGATCACCAGCTTCACCCCGCCCAGACCTCGTGTCTTCAACGAGCGCAGGAACTGCTTCCAGAACTCCTCGGTCTCGCTGTCTCCGACATCGAAGCCCAGCACGACCCGCCGCCCGTCAGCGGCGACGCCGATCGCGACGACGACCGCCTGGGACACGACACGGTGGTCGATGCGGACCTTGCAGTAGGTCGCGTCGAGGAACACGTAGGGGTAGGCGATGTCAGACAGCGAGCGGTCGCGGAACGATGCGACCTCGGCGTCGAGCCCTTGGCAGATGCGGGACACCTCGGACTTCGAGATGCCAGTGTCAGCGCCGAGCGCTTTGACGAGGTCATCGACCTTCCGGGTTGAGACGCCGTGGAGGTAGGCCTCCATCACGACCGCGAACAAGGCTTGGTCGACCCGGCGGCGCCGCTCCAGCAGCGACGGGAAGAACGACCCCTGCCGCAACTTCGGGATCCGCAACTCCAGATCCCCAGCCGTGGTCGACAGCACCCGCGGCCGGGAACCGTTGCGGGTAGTCGTGCGCTCGCTCGTGCGCTCGTAGGGGGCGGCGCCGATGAATGCGGCTGTCTCCGCGTCGATCAGCTCCTGGTAGAGCCGCTCGGTCGCGGCTCGGATGCGGTCGGTGGTGCCGGTGAGCTTCAGTTCCCCGAGCAGCTCGAGGAGGGCAGACTGGTCAAGAGCCATCGTGCGGTGTCGTCTTTCTGTGTGAGTTCTTGGTCGTTCTCACTGACCATCGCACGATGGCTCACCCCGTCGCGGTCACGACGCCGCGGGCCCGAAAGACCACCACCCCGCGGGACTCCAGGGCGCGGGCTGCGCAGGCTGAGGAAATGTTCCGCGACTGATCATTTGATAGTTCAACAACACGGCCCGGGCCCTCCTGGAGGAGAGAGGACCCGGGCCGTAGCTTTTGGTTCGAATTATGCCCAGGCCGTCGGCTTGTCCAGCGCGTTCAGTTCAATCTCGGCGAGGACTCCGTAGTGGTCGCTTGCCGTCGGATACTCGTTGAACACAACCTTGCTCGAGTTGATGACACTCTCGACCGTGAGGTGGTTTACCGTCGAGCCGGCGAGTACATAATCGATGCGGCGGTGGTGGGGTTCCTGCACCACGTAGTTCGGAACAATTCCCTGACCGTCGGTCACGCTTCGGGCGACCCACGGGCTATCGGTGGTCCAGGTGTAGCCGGGGCCACCGTCTCCGGCAATTGCCCAGGTGTCGCGGAAGGCGGCGCTGCGGCCGTTGATGGCTGATTTGCCGGTGTAGAACCGCATGCAGTCCTGGTCGGGAGCGGCGTCAAAGTCGCCCGCAATAATCGTGGGGGCCTCTTGACGGCGCTTTTCTTCAAGTTCAGTGACGAACAGCGCCTGCTCCACACGAGCGGCCTCGTCGGTGAAATTGAAGCTCGGGCGCGGGCCGAGGAAGAGCATGTCCACGCCGATGGGCAGTGACAGCACGGCTTCCCATACATAGGGTCCGTCGGCTGCGGGAAGCTTGTGGGTGGTAATGCTCTTGGGTTCCCAGCGCGTACCAACGGCGGTTCCCCAGGCGGGCCACTCGAAGTCAGCGAAGTCGGATGCGTGGCGAGCGAAGTCGGATGCGTGGTGCCAGTGGAGGCTCGAGTTTTCCTTTACGAGCTGGAAGGCATCGCGCTCCGGGGTGCGGACGACTTCCTGCAGGAAGACAATGTCGGCGTCGTGCTCTTCGAGGCCTTTAAGTAGGAGCGCGTCGCGCTTTTGCTGATCGCGGGGGGCGAGCCAAATGTTCAGTGTCAGTACCCGTAGGTTCATTTTTTTGTTCATGCGGGAAAGCTATGCCGCCAAAGTGAACAAGGTTCCAAAAAAGAGTTAACTTGCGGAACTAATTTTTCCCGTCGAGTCGTCAGCGCTTGGGGAAGGCGTCGAAATCAATGTCGAGTTCGACCTGGTCGGCGCGGAAGCGGGTGTTTGAATACTGCAGTGGCCGGCCGTCGGTGAGGGAGTTCAGTGAGCGAACCACCAGCACGATTGAGCCGGCTGGGATGTTGAGGTCTTGCGCTTCTTCGGTGGTTGCGGTTCGAGCGCTGACAGCGCTCCAGGTGCGGACATAGTCATCGATGCCGATTGCTTGCAGGGCCTTGGTGATTGACCGCGTGTGGCGTAAGTGGTCGTCAAGCTCCGGGGTCAGGTCGGCGTTGAACCAGGCCGTTGATCGAGCAACGGCCGAGCCGTCAGTGTGGCCAATCGTTTCGATTTTGAGTGCGGGGCGTCCTTGTAATTGCAGCCGATCGTGCGCTTCGGCGGGGGTGTCGGTCACGAGTTCCGCGGAGAGTGGCCGATTGAATGTCGTTGTTGTATCCCGTGCGCTTTCACTCAACCGGGTGCGAAGGCCTATGCGGTGTAGCAGGAGGGTGTGAGGAAGCACGTAGGTGCCGCTTCCCTGGCGTCGCTCCACCAGTCCTTCAGAAACGAGGGCGGCGACTGCTTGGCGCACGGTGTTGCGGTGCACCTGAAAGCGCTCGGCAAGTTCGGCTTCGGTGGGCAGCTTTGCGCCCGTTTGCAGGTAGCCGTCAATGATTTCACTGCGCACCTCGTCGGCAATGAGTCGCCAGGTTGAGTAACCGCTTGTGGCTCGAGGCGTGGTTTTTGTCACGTGGTCTCTCTTTGGGGCTGCAGGGGCAATTGTTCACCCTAAGTTTCACTGGTATTTGTCTAGTTTACTAGATGAATCGCGCGGTCTCGATTACGGTCGAGTTGTCTAGATGAATAGATGACTTGGAAGGATTGGTGCGATGAGTTCGACGGACGCAATCGCTGAACGGCAGCAGTGGATGGCGGTTCTTGCGCTCGCGGAGGTGTCGGAACTGAGCGCTGCGTGGGAAGCCTGGGAAGAGAAGCCCCAGGTAGAACGCATTCGTGGCCCGGAATCTGGCATCGTGATGGTGCGCGGCCGAATTGGGTCCGGTGGTGACCGATTCAACCTGGGTGAGGCCACCGTGGTGCGCGCCTCCGTTCGCCTGAGCGGCGGGCCGCTGAATGAGGATGCATTCGGGCACTCCTACGTGTTGGGGAGCAACCCCGACCACGCCTGGTATTCCGCAGTGTTCGACGGCATGCTCGCGACCACCCAGCTGCGCGAGAAGGTGCAGCAGGCCGTGATTCGCCCATTGCAGCATGCGCATGAACTTCGCGAAGCAGCAGCACTTGCGGATGCGCAAAGCACCAAGGTCGATTTTCTTACGTTTGCGAGGGAGAACTGATGAGTGACGCAGTGTTTCAGGCGGCGACCATTCCCCAGCCCGGCTTTTCGGACCCATCGAGCGATTCACAAGCGGTGTTTCGCGCGATTCTCAACGCGTTCTCGTACCCGGGGCGGAAATTCTCGATCACGGGACCACAAGACGTCCCCGCCGCACTGGGCTCGGCTCTGGCAGCCGTGGAACTCACGCTGTTCGATATCGATACCGCGGTCTGGCACCATCCCGTGTTGGCACAGGATGAGTCGGCCATGGGCTACCTGCTCTTCCACACCGGGCTCAAGCGTTGCACTGAGCTCGCCGACGCTGACTTTGTGGTCGCGACCGTTGATTCGATGCCTGCACTCAACGAGTTGCGGACCGGGAGTGACCTGTCGCCCCAAGAGTCAACGACCCTGGTGCTCGATGCACGTGAGATGACTGGCGCACACAATTGTCGCGCCACCGGCCCCGGCATTAATGGCGAGATTGAGTTTCTCATGCCGGAAACGTATGCCGAATTCTTCGAGGACTGGGCAGCAAATCACCAGCTCTTCCCACGAGGCGTCGACCTGCTCATTGTTGATGAACACAGTGTCATGGCGCTGCCTCGAACAACTTCGCTGGCGATTCAAGAACACAAGCGGGAGGCCTAACCAATGTATGTAGCTGTTAAGGGCGGCGAGAAAGCAATCGCGAATGCGCATGCGCTCCTGGCCAAGGAAGGTCGCGGCAATCCGGCAGTACCTCGGGTCGAGGCGGATGCGATTGCCAGCCAGCTGCCGGTACTCACCTCGCGAGTCATGAACGAGGGCTCCCTCTATGACCGTGAACTCGCGGGCCGGGCCATTATTCAATGTCAGGGTGATGTTGTCGAGGCGATCACGCTCGTTCGGGCGTATCGCACGACCTTGCCGAGATTTGGATACTCCGAGCCGATTGACACGTCTGCTCTGCCACCGCAGCGGCGCATTTCGGCAACGTTTAAGGACGTTCCTGGTGGTCAGCAGCTCGGTGCCACGTTCGACTACACACACCGGCTGCTGACCGAACCGACAGAGGCAGACATCAGCATCGAAAACGGTGGCGCTGATACTGCGCATGTCGACCAGCCCAGAATCACTGACATCCTCGGCTCGGCGGCACTGCTGGAACCCGACCACGAAGAACCCTGGAGTGACCCGGAACCGGCCGACATCACTCGCGAACCCGCCGAATACCCGATGTCCCGCGCGGCGCGACTGCAGGGACTGGCACGAGGCGACGAGGGATTTTTGCTCGCGCTGGGCTATTCAACGCAGCGGGGATTCGGTAATACGCACCCGTTCGCGGGGGAGATCCGTGTTGGGGAAGTCATGGTCGAATTCGACGCCCCGGAGCTGGGATTCGCGGTTCCGCTGGGGCGCATCGAGGTCACCGAATGCCAGATGGTCAATCAGTTCATGGGCAGTCACGATAAGCCGGCGCAGTTCACGCGTGGCTACGGATTGGTGTTCGGTCGTGCCGAGCGCAAGGCCATGTCCATGTCGCTGGTCGACCGGGCACTTCGAGCTGATGAATTTGACGAGCAGTCGGATGCACCCGCGCAGGACGAGGAATTCGTATTGAGTCACGCGGACTGTGTGCAAGCGGCCGGGTTCGTTGAACACCTCAAGCTGCCGCACTATGTGGATTTCCAAGCTGAACTGCACCTTGTTCGAAAGCTTCAACAAGAGTTCGGCGAACAGCACGCTGACGAGCAGGAAGTAGATCAATGAATTCGGCCAAAATTGAGTACAACATTGGCTATATCGATGAGCAGACCAAGCGAATGATTCGTCGAGTGATGCTCAAGGCAGTTGCGATTCCTGGATTTCAAGTGCCCTTTGCCTCTCGCGAAGTACCGCTGCCGCGAGGCTGGGGGACCGGTGGCGTGCAGCTGACAGCAAGCCTGATCGGAAAATCGGATGTGCTCAAAGTCATCGACCAGGGCAGCGACGACACCACGAACGCGGTGTCAATCCGGAAATTTTTCCACCGGGTGTCTTCCGTGGAGACGACAACGGACACCACGCAAGCCACGCTGATTCAAACTCGACACCGAATTCCGGAAACTCCGCTGCAGGAGGGCCAGATCATGGTGTATCAAGTGCCGCTTCCGGAGCCGCTGCGGTTCCTAGAACCTCGGGAAACCGAAACTCGACAACTGCATGCGTTGAACGAATACGGGCTCATGTATGTGAAGTTGTATGAGGACATCGCCAAATACGGCCACATCGCAAAAACCTATGACTATCCGGTGATAGTCAACGGCCGATATCTTATGGCACCTTCGCCCACGCCGAGCTTTGATAACCCCAAGCTTCACCAGAGTCCGGCGCTGCACTTATACGGTGCCGGTCGCGAAAAGCGAATTTACGCCATCCCGCCATATACGGATGTGGAGAGCTTGGGTTTCGAGGATTATCCCTTTGAGCCACAGGCATTCGAAGAGCCCTGCGCGATTTGTGGCTCAACCGGGGTATATCTCGACCAAATTATTACCGACGATAAGGGCGGAGCGCTGTATGTGTGCTCAGACAGTGACTACTGCGCCAATAAATTCGCCCAACTCAGTAAGGAAGGGGAAGGCGTCAGTGAATGATATGCCTATTCTCGAGGTGTCAAATCTTGGACACCGATACGGTGACCGGTACGGCTGCCGAGAGGTAACGTTTGATCTTTGGCCCGGTGAGGTACTGGCAATCGTTGGTGAATCCGGTTCTGGAAAATCCACGCTCCTCAAAACGATTTCGCAGCGCCTGAATCCCACCGAGGGCACGGTTCGCTATTGGGCCACGGACGGCACGCCGCTCGACCTGAGCAGCCAGACGGAAGGCGAGATTCGCCGCCTATGGCGAACCGAGTGGGGCTTTGTGCACCAGAACTCTGAAGACGGCCTGCGGATGCGGGTGAGCGCCGGTGGAAACGTTGGTGAGCCGCTGATGGCAAATGGCCTGCGTCACTATGGGAAGATCCGCGAGAAAGCGCTGGAATGGCTCGAACGGGTGGAGATCCCGAGCAGCCGCGTGGATGATCCCCCGACCTCGTTCTCTGGCGGGATGCGCCAGCGACTGCAAATCGCCCGAAATCTTGTCGTGTCACCACGGCTCGTGTTTATGGATGAACCGACGAGCGGGCTGGATGTGTCCGTACAGGCGCGGCTGTTGGATCTCATCAGGTCGCTGGTGAGTGATCTTGGTTTGGCGGTCATTATTGTGACTCACGACCTGGCAGTGGCGCGAATGATTTCGCACCGCACTCTCGTGATGAAAGACGGACGCGTCATCGAATCCGGACTTACTGACCGTGTGCTCGATGACCCGCAGGCGCCATATACACAATTGCTCGTATCGTCAATTCTTCAGGGGTAAGCATGAATCAGCCAGTTCTTAGAGTTTCTGACCTCAATAAATCATTTACGATGCACCTGCAGAGCGGAAAGGAAATCAGCGTTCTGAACGGCCTCGAGTTCGAGGTGCACGGTGGCGAATGTGTCGTGCTTGACGGTTCTTCTGGGGCGGGAAAGAGCACCATTTTGAAAATGGTGTTTGGGAATTACCTGGCCACAAGTGGGCACATTGAACTTCATGCTCGCGGGTTCAATATCGATATCGCAAACGCTGACCCGCGAACGATATTGGCGGCCCGTCGAAACGTCATGGGATACGTGAGTCAATTCTTAAGGTGTGTGCCCCGGGTCTCCGCACTCGACGTCGTGGCCGAACCACTCATTGAGCGCGGCACCGAATACGTCGAGGCAACTTCGCGCGCAGCCGAACTGCTGAGTCGTTTGGGTATACCCGAGCGACTCTGGAGCCTGCCACCGGCCACCTTCTCCGGTGGTGAGCAGCAGCGCGTCAATATTGCCCGCGGGTTCATCGTGGATCTGCCACTGCTGCTGCTTGACGAGCCCACTGCATCGCTGGATTCTAAGAACAGCCGCGTGGTCATCGACCTCATTGCCGAAAAAATTGAACGCGGCACTGCCATCCTCGGTATCTTCCACGACCCCGAGGTGCGCGAAATTGTCGCTGACCGGCTCATCCCCGTGGAGGATTACGTGGCATTGGAACGGGTACAGTGACACCCCGGTACGCGATCTACCTGACCCCCGGGATCGGCGGTGGTGACCCGGTCGCGATTGAGCTTCGAGACCTGGTAGACCGTTGGCTGGGACGAAGTTTGCTGACGGAAACGGTCGAACAGCAGAGTCTCCTGGACTGGCCTCGTGCGGAGATTGACCGAATCACCACCGAACCGCGAAGATACGGATTTCACGCCACGCTCAAGGCGCCCTTCCATCTTCGTGATGAATATTCGGCCGCCGATCTGGAACAAGCGACGCGACGGCTCGCCGCTCGCTGTGATCCCATCCACATTCCATCGTTGCGCCTGAAAAATATCGCGGGGTTTCTTGCGCTCGTGCCGGGGAAGGAATTGCCAGACCTACACGAACTCGCGAATGAATGTGTCACCGAGCTGGATACCTTTCGGGCCCCGCTCACCGAGCCGGAACGAGCACGTCGAACGCTCAGTGCGCTCAGCACACGACAACTCGAGTACTTGGAGCGCTACGGCTATCCGTACGTGCTCGAAGAATTCACTCCGCACTTCACCCTCACCAACAAGCTGCCCGCTACCCGGTTACCGGTCGTGGAATCGGGGCTCCAAGCGCTGCTGGGGCGGCTCACGGATGTTGAGATGCGGGTCGATCACCTGTCGCTCGTCGAGGAACCAGCCCCGGGCGCCCCATTTCGGATTCACTCACTCCACCCATTGAAAGGGACACAATGACCAACGACCTTGTTTTCAAGAACGCGCAGGTCGTGCTTCGCGATGAGATCGTGCACGGAAATATCCTCATCCGTGCCGGCAAGATCGCCGACATCAGCACCGGCAGTGTGACCGTCGGGGAGGACCTCGACGGCGACTACGTGCTGCCGGGCGTCGTGGAATTGCACACGGACCACGTGGAATATCACATGCGCCCTCGTCCGGGCGTTGAGTGGGAACCCATGTCCGCAGTGCTCGCGCACGATGCGCAGATGGCGGCCGCTGGCGCAACGACGGTGCTGGATGCAGTTCGGCTCGGTTCTGAGCCGCGGGCGCGGGAAACGACTACTGCCGCCGCGCGGCGGCTGATGGGTGCGATCCGTGGCGCGCGGGAAGCGGGGGCGTTCCGGGCCGACCATGCGGCGCACCTTCGTTGCGAAGTATCGGCTGAGGACTGCTTTGATGTGTTCGCTGAATTGGTCGATGAACCCAATGTGCTGTTGGTGTCGCTGATGGATCACACACCGGGCCAGCGGCAATTCGAAGACGTGGATCAGTTCCGAAAGTACTTCGTCGGCAAGGGCATGGTGCCAGAAAGCGAAGTGGAGACCTATATCGAGGAGCTCCTACGCGAAGCCGACCGCCACACCGAAGCCAACCGCAACCGGATTTCGCAGTCGGCACTGCAGCAGGGAATCGCGGTTGCCACCCACGATGACGCGACGGCGGCACACGTGGACGAAGCTGTGCAATTGGGCGTGAGTATTTCAGAGTTCCCGACATCCGTCGCTGCGGCCGAAGCTGCGGTACAGAACGGCTTGTATGTCGTCATGGGGGCACCAAATATCGTGCGGGGCGGCAGTCAGTCGGGGAATGTCGCCGCGCATGAACTCCTGGACCGCGGCCTGCTGCACATCCTTTCCTCTGACTACGTGCCTGCGAGCCCATTGCAGGCGGTGTTCCAACTGGTCGATGAAGGGTCGATCACGCTGTCCGAGGGCACCGAGCTGGTGAGCACCAATCCGGCGAAGGCGGTTGGCCTGGAAGATCGTGGCCAGATCGCGGTCGGGAAGCGAGCTGACCTCATCCGGGTGCGTGAAATTCAGGTCGGTGATCGTGACATGTCTTCGGCGAAACAGAGTATGCCGGTGGTTCGCGCGGTCTTCCGTGAAGGGATGCGAGTGGCATGAGTGGCGACGGCGTGTTTTTTGCGGTTGTGGGTGCAAGCGGCGTCGGCAAAGATGCCCTGCTTTCGGCAGTGAAGAGTCTGGGCCGGCCCGGCCTGGTGTTTCCGCGTCGATACATCACACGGGGGCCTGGGCCGGGTGAATCACATATCCCGCTGTCTGAGGCTGAGTTCGCTTGGGCCTCGGCGGCTGGGGAATTCGCCCTCGAGTGGTCGGCGCACGACCTGATGTATGGAATTCCTCGTGAGATTGACGACATCATCCGCTCAGGGGCGTCCGTGGTCGTGAATGTGTCGCGGTCGGTTCTTCACATGCTGCGCAAGCGCTACTCGCGCGTGGTGGTCATTCGAATCTCGGTTTGCGAGAAGACGCAGGCTGCGCGTCTGCTCAATCGTGGTCGGGAGAACCTAAAGCAGATTCAGCAACGACTCGGACGTCCCGATCCGGCCCCGCACGTTGATGTCGATTATGAGGTGGCAAATAACGGCACTGTTGAAGAAGGATGCTCGCGATTGCTTCGTGTAATCGAGCACGGGATATCGAAGTGCGACGAAGCTTCGGGGGCGGGCGGTAACGTCGAGCTACCGCCGACAGGGTTGGTGCATCAGCCGGTTGCGATGACGGACAGCACACTCGGCCGCTACACCGAGATCGGTAGGGGGACTCGTCTTTCTGCGACAGAATTTGGTGACTACAGTTACTGCGACCGTTTCGGCGATTTCGCGAACGCGACTATTGGTAGATTCTCAAACATCGCCAGCTTCGTTCGGGTGGGTGCCGTTGATCACCCCCTCGACAAGGCAAGCCTGCATCATTTCTTGTACCGCTCGAATCTGTATTGGGCTGATCAGGCGGATGACGCGGAGTGGTTCGAGATGCGTCGGGCCCGGCGAACGCGCATCGGGCACGACACGTGGATCGGCCACGGCGCACAGATTAAGCCGGGCGTTACCGTGGGAAATGGTGCAGTTGTCGCCGCGGGAGCGGTTGTGACGAAGGATGTTCCCGCTTACGCGATTGTGGCCGGGGTGCCGGCCAAAGTCATTCGTTGTCGACAGCCCGCAGAGGTCGCCGAACGCCTTGAGGCTCTTGCCTGGTGGGATTGGGACCACGAGTCCCTCGGTGAACGTCTCGGGGACTTTCGTGAGCTCAACGCAATCCAATTTCTTGAGAAATATGAGGCGCGGTAGCGGGACGGAATGATGCTGCGGCAATGTCAGCAGGATGAACGAGGCGTAAGACCAGAATGAACCCCATTCTGACCGTCTCCTGACCCTGGACAAGGCGGCCGACCGCCTCCTGTTGAGCTCACGACAACTCACCGAGCGAGTCAAGCGAAGAGAGATTGCCGCGGTGAAATCCGGACGCAAATGGGTGTTCAGGGCTCGGCATCTCGAGGATTACATCGACCGGATGACCCAGCCATCCAAATGGATTTCAAGCTCCTATTTCGACCGCGCGGAATCCAACACCGAGGAGCAAGGGACCTGGATGACACGATGCCCGCTGTCGTTGACTGGGGCCGCATCAAGCGCCCCGGCGCGGTGTAACGGGGAGATTGCTACGCGCCCGGCAAAACGTGCCGGTGGCAGAAGTCACCGGAGAACGGTACTCGCCTGAACAGGGTGAACTGGCATAGCGATCACGACACCGCAACCTGCCTTTGACTGGTCGGCGATCTGAGGTGTCGCAACGCAAGCGCGGACGCTACGAACGAGCTCAGTCGTGTGGGGAGCATGAGATCTATGGGCCTGTGGGGGGGGCCCTGACTTGGACCTCTGTTTAGGAGTCAGGGAGTGACTTCCGCATAAACACGCGGAAGTCACTCCTATTTCTGCGGATTTTGACACACTAAACCGGCGGGTATTCTCGCTGGTATGTCCCCGTTCATCCGGAAAGTGAAGACCGCGTCCGGCGCGACCGCGGTCCAACTCGCTCGCCGTGTGGACGGACGCGACAAAATCATCAAGCACCTCGGGTCCGCTCACACCGACCAAGAACTCGCGGTGCTGTTGGAAATCGCGCGCCAACGACTCGATCCTGGCCAAGGCGAATTCGACCTCGACCTCGCCCCAGAAACCCCACCCGATCAGGGATCTAGTGGATCGCGCGCCGACGGTGCTGTCGTTGCGGGTCATGCCTCACGTTTGCTGTGGGATTGCCTGCAGCAGGCGTACCGGGCCTGCGGATTCGCGCGCATCAAGGACGACGCGTTCGAACAACTCGTCCTCGCCCGGATCGTGGAACCAACGTCGAAAACCGGCACCGGCAGGGTCCTCGACGACCTCGGCATCACCCCAGTACACCTGTCGACGATCAAACGCTGCCTGGCACGGATACAGCAACGTGATTACCGCGACACCGCCTCGGAAGCCTGTTTCGAATACGCTGCAGCCGCCGGTGGGCTTGCACTGGTCCTCTACGACGTGACGACCTTATATTTTGAAGCGGAATACGAAGACGAGCTGCGCAAAGTCGGGTTCTCCAAAGAACGCCGCGTCGACCCACAAATCGTGGTCGGCCTCCTCGTCGACCAGTACGGGTATCCCCTGGAAATTGGGTGCTTCGAAGGCAATCACGCCGAAACCCGCACCATCGTGCCCATCTTGCGACAGTTCCAAGAACGGCATGAACTCGATGACATTGTCGTGGTCGCCGACGCCGGCATGCTCTCCAACAAGAACCTCCTCGACCTCGAAGACGCCGGCTACAAATTCATCGTCGGATCCCGCTCCGCGAAAGCACCACTCGATCTTGCGGAACGGTTCACCCGTCGTGGTGACGCATTCACCGATGGAGAGATCACTGAAACCATCACCACCCTCGGGCAGCAGCGCACCAAATGGCGGGCGGTGTATCAATGGTCCCGGAAACGGTTCGTGCGCGATAACCAGACCCTGAACCAGCAACGTAACCGTGCCCTTGCGCAGATCGCGGGCGAAAAGCCCGTCCACAAAGCCAGGTTCGTGAAAACCAACGGCGGGAAGAAATCCTTCGATGAGGCCTCGTACGAGCGGGCGCAGCAAGTCGCTGGGCTCAAAGGTTACGTGACGAACATGTCGATCGAACGGCTTGATGGTGCCGGTGTGATCGCTGCTTATCACGATCTCTGGCACGTTGAGCAGTCTTTCCGCATGTCGAAAAGCGACCTATGTGCCCGGCCGATCTTTGCGCACACCCGCGACAGCATCGAAGCGCACCTCACGGTTGTGTTTTGTGCCCTCGCGGTCGCTCGGCACATTCAGACAGTGACTGGGGTGTCGATCAAGAAGTTCGTGCAACTGCTACGTCCGCTGCGCGAGGTCACGGTGAATATCAACGGGCATGAGCTCCTCGCGAAACCAGAAATCCCGGCCGAAGTCGCCGAAATACTCGGGGCATTCAAAACACACTAAGAGAGGTCCAAGTCAGGCTACGCGCCCGGCAAAACGTGCCGGTGGCAGAAGTCACCGGAGAACGGTACTCGCCTGAACAGGGTGAACTGGCATAGCGATCACGACACCGCAACCTGCCTTTGACTGGTCGGCGATCTGAGGTGTCGCAACGCAAGCGCGGACGCTACGAACGAGCTCAGTCGTGTGGGGAGCATGAGATCTATGGGCCTGTGGGGGGGCCTCCCGCTCAACCGCAGGCTCCGGGTCCGGAGGTGTAACGACGAGAGCCCGGCCGCCACAGCCGGGCTTTCGCCTGATCCCCGTAAAGTAGCTGTGCCCCGGTGCTACTTCTTACCAGCGTCCCTGTCTGGTAGTGAGGGTACCAAGTCCACTGGTGCCTCAACCAAGCTATGCGCGGTGCCAGAGGCTTCGTGCAGGGGCAGCATTCGCAATGCCAATCATTGACGTCTGGTTGGGTCTACGTGATCGGCAGCCTTTGGCGTTGGTCCGCCGAGTCACAGCCGCGCATCCCCGTAGCAATCGACGGCGCTGGGGCGTGTGACTCCAACAATCCTCGATCTTTGGTGCGCGGAGTGTAGGCTCGCTAAACTCGTCTTCCGGCTGAGTAACGCACCCCATGCGTATCGAGGGGGAGGGGTGATGCCTGCAGATATGCTGGAGCCCGAAAGGGACAACCACAGCTCGATCGAGGCGAGCACCGACGGCCGGAATATAGTTGGGAGACATCCGGGCGTCGTGACTTTCGTCGAAGACGGGGTATATGTGATTGTGCTCGATCGTCGCGGCTTTCTCCCTGAAGGCGAAACCCTCGAAGCCGCCATTGAGGACATGGTTTTGCAGCTTCGTGAATACAGCGCTGACTGGCTTAGTCACTACGGCACGGCTGAATCGGCCTGGGTTTCGTTCCGTTCTTGAAGCAAGGATGGAACACGATGAACCAGAAGTACTCTCCCGAGATGCGCGAGCGCGCGCTGCGGATGCTCGATGAGGCCAAGGCCTCCGGTCAGCACTCGAATCTGATGTCCGCGGTGCGGCATGTTGCGGGGCTCCTCGGCATGAGCGCGGAGACGCTGCGGGTGTGGCATCGCCGCCGCGAGGTCGACGCCGGCGCGAAGCCCGGTGTCCCGAGCGATGTCGCTGAGGAGAACAAGCGCCTGCGCCGCGAGGTGGCCGAGCTGCGAAAGGCGAATGAGATCCTCAAGGCTGCGAGCGTGTTTTTCGCGAAGGAGCTCGACCGGCCCTGACCGAGATGATCCGCTTCATCGACGAGTATCGAGAGCGGTTCGGGGCCGCGTCCGTTTGAGTGGTGGTCTTTCGCTTCGTTGCGATGATCAGCTGTCGTTAGTTTAGGCGGCGGTGATCTCGGGGAGTATCACCGCCTCGTCGATGGTGGGGGTGGTCGCGGTGAGCTCGGTCATGGAGGCTTCGGAGAAGTAGCGGCGGTCGGCGGCTTCCCATTCGTCGTGTTGCTCGACGAGGACGGAGCCGGCCAGGCGGAGCAGGGCGGCGTTGTTCGGGAACACGCCAACGACGTCGGTGCGGCGCTTGATCTCCCGATTGAGGCGTTCCAGCGGGTTCGTGGACCAGATCTGTCGCCAATGCCGGGCGGGGAACGCTTTGAACGCGAGGATGTCGTCACGGGCGTCGGTGAGCATCACGGCGGTCTTGGGGTGGACGCGCTCGATCATGCGCACGACTTCGTCGAACTGGGCATCGATGTGCTCGGCGTCGGGTTGGGCGAAGATCGTGCGGATCACGCTGGCGACCATCTCCTGCCGGCCCTTCGGGAGGGCGGTCAGGACGTTGCGCATGAAGTGGACGCGGCAGCGCTGCCAGGCGGCGCCCTGCAACACGGTCGCTGCGGCCTTCTTCAGTCCGGCGTGGGCGTCGTAGATCACCAGCTTGACCCCGCCCAGACCTCGTATCTTCAACGAGCGCAGGACCTGCTCCCAGAACTCCTCGGTCTCGCTGTCTCCGACATCGAAGCCCAGCACGACCCGCCGCCCGTCAGCGGCGACGCCGATCGCGACGACGACCGCCTGGGACACGAAACGGTGGTCGATGCGGATCTTGCAGTAGGTCGCGTCGAGGAACACGTATTAGTAGCCGATGTCAGAC
>NZ_NCTV01000012.1:0-5466 GCF_002114135.1 Microbacterium sp. LEMMJ01 | reverse complement strand
GCATAGTGTTCGCTGTTGTGGTGCAGCACTGGTCTCCGATGTCTCAGCTGCAGGCGTCGCCGGAGCCGGGGATCTGGTACGTGTTCGACCACAGCAAGAGGATCGCGATCATCCGCCATGTCGAGATCCGCGGCCGTAGGCTGCTGCGTTCCGTGACGTTCGATCGCGATCCCGAGCGGCGAGTGTTGATCGGCTACTTCCCCGACGATGCAATGAGGCTCGCTGTCGAGTGCACCTGGTCGGAGTATGTGAGGGCGACTGGTCCACCGGTGAGCAATCGTCGATGATCGCGTGCCACCGGGGCAAGAGAAAACGGCACCCGGCCGGAGCGTGGAAATTGTCACATTCACCAACGATCCAACTGAGGAGGAGCCATCGCCCCGAGGGGCGGAAGGGAACCTGCTCAACAGCCGGGTGCCGCGCCTTAGTGTACCGCGCGGGGCGGTCAGAGCGGGGTGGATTGGAGGAGCTCGTCAGCGACTCGGTCGAGCAGCTGAGGGGTGAGCTGCTCGTGGCGTCCTGCGCGCTTTATGGCGTCGATCGTCGCGAGGATCGTGGTGTGCGCGTCCGGTGCAGAGGGGATGGTCTTCTGTGCCTGTCGGATGCGTGCGCTGAGCTCAAGGATCGCGGTCTCGTCGCGTTCATTGTTCGCGTAGCCGGCGGCGAGCTCGAGCGACTTGTGTAGCAGGCGGGTCTCGGTGGTGGTGAGCGGTGCGGTCATCGTGTCCTCGTGTTCAGGAGATCTGCGGTCAGTCGGGCGAAGCGTGTGTCGACGTCGCGCTGGTCGGGGAGATCGACGTCGGCCGCGATGGGTCGGGCGTCGTAGAAGTGGTGCCGGATGACGCGGCCCCGGTGGTCGACCAGGCCCTCACCCTCGCCCTCGATCGGCTCGAGCAGAGCGACGATGGTGACGGCGAGCTCGCGTGCTGTCGCGCGCTCCCGGATGAGGGCATGATCTCCGAGGCGCAGTGCCGGCCACGCAGTGAGCTCGGGGTCGGTCATGAGGGTGTTCCTTCCTTGCTTCTGGGGGAGGAGCGGCGTAGCCGCCGAGCGGATTTGGGGAGGGGTTCGTTGCGAGGCAGCTTCGCGAGGCGCCAGTCATCGCGGACGGCGATCGCGGCGGCGAAACAGGTCATGAGCGTGGGGTGGTGGTGGTTGGCGCATCCGGCGCGGGTCTGACATCCGAGGTCGTAGCCCTCGGGGCTGCCGTGGATGATCTGTCGAGCGACCTCGTCGGAAAGCATGGCCTGGTCCTCAGTCGAAGCTGGCGTCGATCAGGAGGTCGAGCGCGTCGGCGAGCTCACGGAGCCTGTAGCTGCGTCGACCGGCGATGACGTGGCCGAACAGGTTGACGAAGTGCAGCTCGCGAGTGGTGGTGTCGGCGACGGCGACGGTATGGACGTCGTGAGCGTCGATGTACTGCCAGCTGATGATGTAGTTGCGGCCGGCGACGTGCGCTTGAGCCCAGCGGAAAAGCAGTGCACCGAGCGGACCATCTTCGGATGCGCGGGTCGAGTAGGGGTCGGCTGGCACGATCGCGTCGACGGAATGGAAGCCGACAGAGGAGCGGGAGATCTCGTAGCTGTCCAGCGGGATGTCGAGGAAGAGATCGTTGTAACGGGTGCCGGTGTCATCGGTGATGACGATGTTGTTCAGAGTGCTCATCGTTGTCAGTCCTCTCGGGTGGGGGGTCATGCGGCGCAGCTGGCGAGCTGCGCGCGGAGCGTGGAGTAGTCGGCCGGGTTGACCGTCAGCTGGTAGGCGGTGAGGACGTCGACGAAGCGCGCAGCGTAGGCGCATCCGTAGTCCGCGTTCGGGGGCATCCATTCGGAGGGGCCGCGATCGCTCTTCGACTGGTTGGTGCTGCCGTCCGTGGCCTGCAGATTGAGAGGATCGTTGGCGAAGCGCTCACGCTGGGCCTCGTCCCATTCGTCGGCGCCCTGACGCCACCCCCACGCGAGCGGCACGACATGGTCGATCTGCACGAGCTCACTCGTGCCCTGGCCGCGCTCGAAGGCGATCGTGAGCCCGGTGTAAGGGTCGTGAAGCGTTCCGGTGAGGACGACGCAGTCGTGTGTGCCGGGCTTGGTGGTGATGTTCTCGAGCGCGGCCGCGAGTGCGTCGTTGCGCTGGTCACAGCCGTTGCGGTCGATGTCGGCCCAGCGTTGCCCGAACGCGTCACGGTCGTAGCTGTCCTGGTCGGCTGCATCGGCCACGACGAGCTGCTCGAGCTCATCGAGGGCTGCGGCGGCGTCCGCGGAGATCTCTGCGGTAGGCACAGGCACAGGCGCGGGCGCGGTGTCGGTGAGGTCGCTGACGCCGGAGGGCTGGCTGGTGATCGCGATCGCGCCAGCGAGCAGGGCGACGACAACAGCGCCGGCGGCGGAGGCGAGGCGTGTGGTTCGGCGGTTCATGAGTGGTCCGTTCAGAGGAAGAGGGCGGCGCCGAGTACGACGGCCGCGGCGACCGCGGCGACGCTGAGGAGAAGGGTGACGAGGAACTTGAGGCTGCGCCGTACCGTGCGCTCTGCGCGGCGTGCAGTGTCGACGGTGACGAGGATGCCGACGAGGCCGCCGCTGCCCAGCAGAAGGGGAGCGAAGTCGCGGGCGGTAGACAGGGCGAGATCCATGGGTTCCTCCGGGGTATTCGTCTAGGGGTATAGGTCGCAGTTCGGGGTGTTCGCGGACAGAGATTCTCGGGGGCGGGCATAGGCGAGCCCGCCCCCCGAGGGCTGTTACGCGGCCGCGGCCTGGTCGTCGGCGCCGAGCATGGCGTCGGCGATCGCGTTGACGGCACGGAGGACGTTGCCGGCGACGCTGCGGATGAGGTCGACGTCACCGCCGGCCCATCCTGCGACGTACCCGATCGACCACGCGGACGTGTCGAGTCCGAGGAGGCCACCGGCGCAGTACGCGACCGACTCGGCTTCGGTCTCGATCACTCCGCGGTGCTCGCGGGTGCTGCCCTCGTCGAAGTGCAGAAGTGCGTGACTGATCTCGTGCAGGAGGGTCTTGACGCGCATGGCCGGTGCCATCTTGCTGTCGACCCGGATCTGTCGGGCCTGGCCATCGGTGTACCCGTTGAGCCCGTCCTGTGCGATGTCCTCGAGCGCGACATCCCAGCCCTGCGCGGTGATGAAGTCGGCGAGCTGGTCGAAGAGGCCTGCGACGTCGTCGCCCTCGAGGTAGATGGCCGGCTGCTCGGGGAGCGGCTCGCCATCGGTGTCGCGGACGTCGAACACGGAGAGCACCGGGTAGATCACTCGACTGCTGGTGGACTCTTCTCCGGTGGCCTCGTCGACCTCGACGATCCGCTTGGTGGAGTAGCCGAAGATCTTGATCGACTTCGCGCCCTTGACGACGTGACGGCCGAGGGTCTCCCACTGGCGGTAGCCGAGGCAGTGGGTGCCGCCCTGCGCGAGGATGAGCATCTGGTTGGAGAACGAGCGCCGGCGGACGATGCGCGCGAAGCGCAGCCAGGCCTTCCAGTTCTCGCTCTCGGCCAGCGTGGCGACCTGTGCGGTGAGCTGCTCGTGGAGCGCCTCGGCCTGTGCGCGGCGCTCTTCCGGGGTGCGGCGGGTGGTGCCGCTGCGGCGGGTCTTGGTGGTCATGGTGTCCTCCCTCAGAGTGGACGAGTAGTGAATGTGACATTCACTAGTATGAGGCATTCGATATGCCCCGTCAACTCCGATTTGCACCCGCCTGCAGCGGGGGTCTCAGCCCGGAAGGATGTCGGTGGCGGCTTTGGGGTACGCGGTGCGCGGCAGCCCGATCGGCAGCCGGCGACGCTGGGAGCTGCTGCCAAGAGGGAAGGCGTATCGGAAGTTCCCCGGATGCCTGATCTTCGTGACATCGAGCGCGGCGAGCGCCTCGCGCAGCCAGGCTCGCGGGTCTTGCCCTGCGCGGCGGATGGGGGCGCCGAGCGAGACCAGGTGTCGCTCGGCGGCGTCGGCGCCTCGCTCCTGTCCTCTTACCTTGGACAGAGATCTCTCGGAGAGCACGAGGCCGCGGCGGGGGAGGTAGTTCAGGGTGCGTGCGGTGCTGCGGCCGAGGGCGATCGCGTTGACGCTTTGGTATATCCCGCCGATGTGGCCGGGCGAGGTCTGTTCGATGCGCTCGATTGTGGTGCCGTTGTCGAGGGTCTCGGTGATCTGTCGGCGCCGTGGCAAGGGGTCGGCGAAAGAGACGACGCCGCGGATGCCCCGGTCGTAGGCGTGGCGGAAAGCGCGTGCGAGGAACCAGGATTCGGCGTTCGCGGGTGTGTCGGTGAGTACGAATCGGCCGAGCTCGATGCTCTGTTCGTAGGGCTCGAGCGTGCCGAAGACGGAGCTGAGGACTCCTCTGCTCATCGGGGTGGAGAAGGTGGCGACGCCGACCAGTGCCATCTCGTCGACCATGGCGCCGTTGATGGGGAAGCGGTCGTCGCGGGTGAGCAGCCCGATCGAGAAGCGTGCTGCGGGGAAGGATGCTGCGTAGTGCTCGTCGATGACGAATGCTCGCGCGGCGGCTTCCGTGATCGGGGCCACCTGGTATAGACGGGGGTCGAACCCGCCTTCGGAGATGTGGCGCCACGAATGGGCGCCGCGAGACCAACGCTGGCAGTAGTCGCTCGCGGGGGAGGAGGGCGGCTCGGCCGGCATGAGTACCGGCCGAGCGTTCAGGGTGGGCATGAGGTCAGATCTGCGCAGCGATCGCGCGGAGCTGCTCGTCGACGTCGGGGGCGACGTCGATCCACTCACCGGTCCTGGGGTGCAGCCCGACGATGAGCGCGGTGCTGAACAGCAGTGCGCTGCGGCCGTGCTCGGTCAGGTAGAGCGAGGCGAGCAGGTTCGGCTCTGTGACCTTGAGACCGGCTTCCTCGTCGACGAGCAGTGCGTGGCCGTTGGTCAGGCGGAGCTCTGCGACCCAGCCGCCGATCTCGCGCTGGTAGTCGGGCAGCTCGTCGATGCGGATGGTGTCGATCTCGCCAGCGGGGGTGATCTTGATGGCCGTTGTCATGGAGTCCTCCTCAGATCAGAACGGTAGTGAATGTGACATTCACTGATGGTACGCGGGCGACGTACCCTCGTCAACCGCCGTGGACTAGAGGAGTGCTGAGTCGACGCGGCAGCACTTCTGCTGCGCATAGGGGCGTTCACTCAGCGGCATCCAACCCGGTTCCCTTCGCCGAATGAGCCGGGGATGCCCGGCTTCCCCCTCCGTGGTCATGTGGGGGCCGGCGTTGGTCCAGCAGTTCTGCGCGCGCGTCTCGCACCACAGCGCGAGCCGCGCTTCGCGGGGGAGGCAGGCACGATGTGTCCACCAGGCGCGCTTCTCGCCGTAGGGTCCGAACTGGTGGCCCTCGCTGTGCGCGATCGCGTCGTGGACGGCGCGGAAGACGTCGTTGGCGAGCATCGGCGCCCGCTCGCCCGTGGGCAGGGTGACCGTAACGCTGCGAGCCATCGGATGATCCGGCGGAAGGGCCCCC
>NZ_NCTV01000011.1:0-3952 GCF_002114135.1 Microbacterium sp. LEMMJ01 | reverse complement strand
GCGGGGCTCTCGGTGATGAGTTCGACCATTCCCGCGGTCAGTTCGATGCCGCGCTGTTCGAAGACGGCGGTCATCGCGTCTGACCACTCGCCGCGCAGGTTCTCGGCGGTGGCGGCGTAGTCGGCCACGACGTCGTCGCGGTCGACCCCGGCGGCGGCGAGCGCGAAGGCCACGACGAGACCGGTGCGGTCTTTGCCGGCGGTGCAGTGCACGAGCACCGCGTCGTCGTCGTCAGCCGCGATGATCACCCGGATCGCGTCGACCAGCTGCGCCCCGCGCTCGTCGACGATGTGGTCGTAGACGGGCACGAGTCCGACGTGCGTGGTGGCCTGCGCGGCCGGGTCGGCGTCGTCGAACACGGGCAGGTGGTGCACGGTGACCTCGAGCCCGTCGACCGCGCTCGGCGCTGTGGCGCGCTCGTCGCCGCCGCGCAGGTCGATGATGTGGGCGACGCCGATCTCGGCCAGCCGGTCGCGACCGGTCGCGTCGATGCGGTGCAGAGCATCTGACCGCAGCAGCTTGCCCCACCGGCTGGTGCCGCCGGCTGCACGGTAGCCGCCGGTGTCGCGCAGGTTGTAGAGGCCGGCCACGGCGTGGCGACGCTCACGAGGCGCCGCGGTCGCGGCATCCGGCGACGAAGCGGCCGCGGCATCCGTCGCCGAAGGCGTCAGGTCGAGGTCGATGGTCATTCGATCAGCCCCTGCGCGCGCTCGGCGGCCTCGGTCATAGTGGCGGCCGGGTCGGCGCCGTAGAAGACCGCGTCTTCGATGGCGGTGGCGAGCACCTGGTCGACCTGGGCGTAGCTGTCGCCGGGGTACGACACCCACGGCTCGAGCGCGTCGAGCTGCTCGAGGTTGGGCTTCACGAGCGGGTTGGCTTCGACCCAGTCATAGAGCGGTCCGCCCTCGTCGGCCATGCTGCTGCGCAGCGGTAGGTACCCGATCTGGGTCGAGATGATCTCGTAGGCGCGGGGGCTGGTCATGAACTGCATGAGCTCCCACGCGGCGGCCTGCTTGGCGGGGTCGGTGGCGAACATCGCGAGGAACGAGCCCGAGTTGGTGGGCACGACCGCCTGGTCTCCGAACGCGGGCAGGGTGTGAGCGTCGAGGGTCCAGCCACCGGCCTCGGCGCCCATCATGAACGCGCCCTGCAGGGCCGAGCTGTTGACGTGGATCGCGGTCTTCCCCTGCGCGAACGCCTCGTACTGGCTGGTGAAGTCCTCGTTGGTGAGCACGCCGTCCTCGTACATCTCGGTGAAGGTCGCGACCGTATCGATCGCGGCGTCCGAGCCGAACTCGATCGTCGTGCGGTCATCGCTCAGCACCTGGGCGCCGTTCGAGAGGAAGAGGCCCTGCATGCACCAGCTGCCGCCGGTGATCACGCACGACGCGCTCATCGAGGGGGCACCGGTGGACTCGGTGATCTGCGCGGCGGCGTCTTCGATGATCAGGTCGATATCACTGACGGCGGCGGTGCTCTTGAAGGAGCGACCGACACCAGAGAGCTGGATCGTTCCCATGAGTCGCCTTCTGCAAGCGACCTGACGAACCGGGGCCTTCCCGCGAAATCCGCTTGCAGAGCTATTGCAATCGAGGAAAGTGAATTTCCTGCAAACGGAGTGTCAACGCCCATCGCCGTGGTCGATAACGTCTGGCACGTCGGATGCCTCGGCGTCGGAGCCGTCGTCGGCGACGATGTCGAGCACCTCTTCGCGCACCGCGAGGCGCGCGCGGTCGGCGGCGTCGCTCATGCGGTCGGCGACGGCGATCTGCAGGGCGTTGAGCACGAGCAGCTGTACGAGCCCGCTGCCGAGAATGCCTTGATCCCACGCCTGGAAGCGCGCACCGGCGACGAGCAGGTGGTCGGCGCGGGTGGTGAGCGGGGTACGGGCGAAGCTCGTGACCCCGATCACGGTGGCGCCGGCGTCGACGGCGGCGTCCGCAACCGCGAGGGTCACCGAGTTGGCGCCACTCGAGCTGACGATGAGGCACACATCACCGGGGGCGAGCACGCGGGCGGTGAGGTGGGCGACCACGCCGTCAGCGGGCGCTTCGCAGGGCCGGCCGTTGACGGCGAACGCGACGGCCGACGCCTGGGCGGCGGCGTGCGAGGCGCCGGTGCCCGAGATCAGCAGGCGCGGCGCGCGGGCGATGGCGTCGGCAGCGGCGTCGAACGCGACCGGGTCGATCGAGGCGAGCGCGGTCTGCAGCATCCCACCCGCCCCTCGGCCAGCCACCGCAGAAAGCCCTCGGTGCCGGCGGGTGCGTCGGGCGCGGCGGTGGCGTCGGCGGCGAGGTCACGCACGAGCAGCATGCGCAGGTGCTGAAAGCTGCGCAGCCCCAGCGCCTGGGCGGTGCGGCTGACGGTGGCCGGCGACGTGTTGGCGGCTTCGGCGAGGTCGGCGCCCGACATGTCGACCACGTCGTGGGGTCGCTCGGCGCAGATGCGGGCGACGCGCTGCGCGCTCGGTACGAGCGACGGCAGGATCGAGAGGATGTGGTCGATGGTTCCGCCGAGCGGCGGCTCGTTGAGGGGCGAGTTCATGTAGCCGGTGATCACCTTTCGGGTTCGCCGCACATCGTATGGGCGCAATGCGACCACGACCCCAACCATAGGTGAACGCAGCGTTCATCGCCTCCGCTATCCGCGAAAGGCAATTTCATGACCTCCCTGCGTCCGCTCGAGCTCCCGAACAGTGCCATGCCCGCAAGGAAGTCGGCCAAGGGTGACTCGACCGAAGACGCCCACCTCGAGCGCCGCGATGGCGCCTACGATGACCGTCCGTGCGAGCCAGAGCCACGTGATCTGTCGATCCCGGCGGTCAAGCGCTCGAACGTTCCGCACGTCGATGTTCCGCTGGCGGGGGCGCCGGGGCAGCAGACACCGGTAACCAACGACGCGAAGAAGCCTGCCACGACGATGACGCCCGCAGCGCGGAACCAGAGGGCGGGGGCGACGCGCGAAACTGATCCTGCTCATGGCCCGATCAGACCGATGGCCACTCAGACGTGAAAGGGGAGACATCGCGTAGCCGCGATCCAGCAGAGAAGCTGAGGCGCTGTGAAACCGCCGCCCACATGATCGCGACGGTCGGCCGGCGTCCGAAATGTCCATATGGACATCGCGTGGACATTTCAACTGCGAAATGGACATTTCAGAAAGATCCCTACAAGATCGACGCTTGACCCGCACGCAGAAACCCCCTACTCTGTGAATGTCACATTCACTACTAACTGAGTAGAGGGAGACCCCACAGACCCACAGCCAGGGGAACCGCGCAACGCCGTTCCCCTCCCAGGGACAGGCGCCACACCGCAGCCTGACGAGCGCTCGCCGCGCTCTTCGCTCCGTCCCTCACGGCGACCGCCGTCCTCCCAACCAGGTCGCCGCCGCGGGGGCGGCTCCGTGACATAGCCGCCCCCGCACCTTCCCCTTCATGTCCGCGAAGAGAACGATCCGCGGCCTATACCCACAGACGCATCGGAGGATCCCATGGACAGCATCGACACCACCGCACCGGCAGACTGGCACGACTTCTACGTCGACCCCTTCCCCGGCCGCAAGGGCTCCGAGCGGATCACCGACACCTGCGGCAAGTGCATCGGCACCGGCCTGTACACCGGGCCCACCCACTTCACCGATGGCCACGGTCGCCCGATCTGCTTCGACTGCCACGGCACCGGCACTCGCAGCCGGCTCGTCAGCAGCGCTCGCGCCACCGCCCGCGCCCACGCGAAGGCGCACGCCGAGCACATCGACACGACGCGCGCGATCACCGCCCGTCGCGCTGCCTTCGAGGCCGAGCACCCCGGCCTGCGCGACCAGCTCACCGAAGCTCATCTGAGCATCCGGGAGGGCAACCCGCTGCGCGAGAAGATCGGCTACCTCCTCGACTCGCTCGAGGACTCCACCGGCACCCTCGACGCCGATGAGGTCCGCACTGCCCACGAGC
>NZ_NCTV01000010.1:0-2869 GCF_002114135.1 Microbacterium sp. LEMMJ01 | reverse complement strand
GCGACCTACTGCAAGGTCCGCATCGACCACCGTGTCGTGTCCCAGGCGGTCGTCGTCGCGATCGGCGTCGCCGCTGACGGGCGGCGGGTCGTGCTGGGCTTCGATGTCGGAGACAGCGAGACCGAGGAGTTCTGGAAGCAGTTCCTGCGCTCGTTGAAGACACGAGGTCTGGGCGGGGTGAAGCTGGTGATCTCCGACGCCCACGCCGGACTGAAGAAGGCCGCAGCGACCGTGTTGCAGGGCGCCGCCTGGCAGCGCTGCCGCGTCCACTTCATGCGCAACGTCCTGACCGCCCTCCCGAAGGGCCGGCAGGAGATGGTCGCCAGCGTGATCCGCACGATCTTCGCCCAACCCGACGCCGAGCACATCGATGCCCAGTTCGACGAAGTCGTGCGCATGATCGAGCGCGTCCACCCCAAGACCGCCGTGATGCTCACCGACGCCCGTGACGACATCCTCGCGTTCAAAGCGTTCCCCGCCCGGCATTGGCGACAGATCTGGTCCACGAACCCGCTGGAACGCCTCAATCGGGAGATCAAGCGCCGCACCGACGTCGTTGGCGTGTTCCCGAACAACGCCGCCCTGCTCCGCCTGGCCGGCTCCGTCCTCGTCGAGCAACACGACGAATGGGAAGCCGCCGACCGCCGCTACTTCTCCGAAGCCTCCATGACCGAGCTCACCGCGACCACCCCCACCATCGACGAGGCGGTGATACTCCCCGAGATCACCGCCGCCTAAACTAACGACAGCTGATCATCGCAACGAAGCGAAAGACCACCACTCAAACGGACGCGGCCGATTCCAACGCGATGTGCAGCACCGTGTCCGTACTGACTTTGAGTCGGTAGACCGCTCGCTCAAGCCGCAACCGGCGCAGGTGCGCTTTCGGGTTCTCACCCACGACCGCACGGAAGACGCGGTGAAAGTGATGCGGCGAAAGACCAGCGACCGCCGCGATCTCGGCGAGGGTCACCGGCTCCTCGAGACGCTCCTCCATCCAGTGAAGTGCCCGGCTCACACGTTCCGCATGCCGCTGAGCGGTGAGTGGAAGGACGACTGAGGACACGCTTCGAATCTACGAGCGCCGGTCAGTCGGCGTCTCGACGTTTTTTGCGAATCCCACCGAAGCGACTCGCCCCAATGCCCCGAAAGGTCCATATGGACATCGCGTAGACATCTCCCCTGCGAAATGGACAACTCGGAGCGTGACATCTGTAGGAACCGGCTGACGATGAACTGCTGTCGGTCGTCAGAACTGGTCTGCGAGCGCCCTCCGCTGCGCATCCCAATCGAAGTCCTCCAACGTTTTGCGAGCCGGTAACCCGGCGGCCTTGATCCGCAGCTCTGCGCCCGAAGCGTTGCGCGCCGTGGTCTTCCGCGTGAAGGAGCCTGAGTGGGACACTTCTTCTGAGGGCCACCTGTAGGGATCGCTTTGGGGTCGTCGACCGCGCATGAAGGGAGAACCGTGATGACTGGGGATGAAGTGTTCGACACGATCGCTCACGAGATGACTGCGCTTGACGGTGTGTCACGGAACCACCGCGGCAGTCTCATCGTCTCGGGAAGCAGCAGTGGCGCCGTGCGCGCCATGACCAGCGGCGGGCAGGTGGTGGTGAAGCTTGACCCAATGCGCACGGCGGCTCTCGTTGACGCCGGCGTCGGGACACACTACAAGGGTCAGAAGAACGCGTGGCTCCAGCTTCCGGCCGACCTCGACTTTGATCACGTGCGCGGTCTCATCCTCGAGGCGCTGACTGCATGAGAAACCCTTCTTGATTGATGGTCCTGTCCCCTGGTGTGGTGGAGGATCCGGCCGGGTTGTCTTCGTCGTAGACGTTGGTGAGCCATCGTGGTGATAGTCAGTGAGGGCTCGTCGGATCTGATCGACGCGGGAAGCGACCGTGTGGATCGTTGCCGCTCCGCACGATCTCACCACGGAGCGCACCGCCCGCCGCAACTGGACCCGCCCGACGACGCTCGCCACCTGGCCGGGGAGGTCGACCTGAAGGTTCCCAAATACCCGGGGGCGTGACTCACGCCTCGAGGTTCTCGGTCCCGACGAACGCGTTGTGACGCCAATAGATGTTGTCCCGGAAGTGCGCAAACCCGACGCTTTCGTACGACGCAGCGACCTTCTTTCGGGAGCGCCGAAACTCGATCTCGGACAGGTGCTCCCACGGCACCGGTTGCGCGCGGAGAACGATGAGAGTCTCCCTCCCCGTGCCGGTCACCGTCTCCACCAGCGTCGTGAGCAGACGTGGACCAAGGCGCTGACCCCGGTACGGTGGCTCCACAAAGACGCCCTCGACGATCACGAGCTGCGACACCTGCTCGCCAACCAGCGGATCGCGGGAGTCGAGCCACTCGAAGACGTTCTCATCACCGAGAATCGACTCGGTGATCTCGAATGCTTCGCCGCCTACTTGATCGAACACGTCAACGACGTCACCCACCCGGTCGAGGTCGACGGTGTACGCAGTAGCGCGCGCGATGACACGACGCTCCGGCTCCCCCTCGTCGTCGTCATCGAAGATGTACAACGTCGCGTCAGCGGAGATCTTCGCGACGCCCGACGGCAACTCCGTCCAGTTCACGGAGTCCGGTACTCCGACCAGTGGCCGCGTGACCTTCACAATGCACTCAATATCCGTGAGGTCCACGTCAAGTCGCGCAACAACAGCAGACATACTCACCCCTTCAACAACGGATACGCGGCAACGGCATCGTGCCGACAATACCCGGGCGCTAGGGCGTGTCTCTTAAAGCCTTGAGCCAGATGGTGATGGCGCGTAGGACGACGCCGCCGCGATAGGKCAGGGCGAGTTTGTCGTAGCGGGTGGCCACGGCGCACCATTGCTTGAAGATGTTG
>NZ_NCTV01000001.1:0-1916 GCF_002114135.1 Microbacterium sp. LEMMJ01 | reverse complement strand
GCTAACAAGGACGCGGACGCCATCCGTGAGGAGCTCCGTCGCATCGGCCAGCAGCTCGCGCAAGCGGACGAGCTGCGCGAACGCCGCGGCAAAGTCGTCGACGAGGCGCGCGCGGCCGAGCTGACCCAGCGAGAGATCGCCCTCCTGCTGGGGATGACCGAGGAAGGGCTGCGGAAGGCGCAGAAGTCCTACCACGGACGCGGGCGCTCTTACGGCGGCCGCCTCGCGTCCTAGCGACCCCGCCAGACCTTCATGGAGCGCCCGTCGACTGCGAAATCTGATTGCAATTTTCAAGCACTCTTGACTAATATAACCTGACGAATGAGGGGGTGAGATGGACGAGCTGAACTACCGACCCAAGCCGTGGACGCCGAAGGACGTGCCCACGATCTGGGTCGACCAGACCACCGGGCAAGGCGTCACCGACGCCGGCACGCCCGTTCGCCCCGTCATCGGCGAGCGCCGCAAGAACCCCAACCTGACGGACCTGCTCGACACGGCTGCCTCGTACGGCGCTAACCGCATCATGCTGACCGGGAAGCGCCCCGAGCCTGCGCCTGGCGTGCGGCACTGGCTGTACGTCCAGACCCCGAACTGGAAGCCCGGAGCCCACTGGGTCAACAACGGCCCGCCCACCGGTCGGTTCGAGCACGCGGTCACCGGCTTCAAGATCGAAGTCCGCACCGCGGAGGAGTGGTTCGGCGACGGGCCGCTGACCCCTGCCCAGGCTCGTCTGGCCTGGAACGTCACCGCGTCGATCATTCGCCACGCCGACGAGAACGCGCGCCTGTTCAACAGCCCTGCCGCCACCGGAACGAACCTGTGGGCGCTGTCGCTGCCGAAGAACATCAACCCCGTGCCGGTCGAAGACGACATCGCCCAGGAGATCCACTTCACCTCGGGCCTGCACCACTACGACCACCTGGTCGCGGGGGAGTCGTTCGCCAAGCACGAGGACTGCGTCCCGCTGATCGACCCGGCCAAGACGAAGAAGATCAGCGAGTTCGCCTACGTCGACGGCCGGTTCATGTTCGCCGGCGTCGGGCGCGAGCTCGGTATCGGCCCCGCGATCCGGCTGAACCAGGCCGCCGCGTACGAGCTGCTCGAGCAAGACCCCTACGCGCGCGCCCGCTTCCACGTGCGGTTCCGCGTCCCTCAGGGCTGGAACCACGTTGGCCTGCTCGGTGTGAAGCACCTGGACGTTCGCGAAGGCTGGTTCTATCCGAACCGGCCCGGAGCGGTGCACGACACCTGGGCCGACGGCAGCGAGATCCACGTCGCCCTCAAGCACGGGTGGGAGATCCGCCCTCACGAGGCCGTGGTGTTCCGCAAGGCCAAGCCTCTAGACACCTTCACCGAGCGCATGACGCGCGCCCGCGAGCGAGTCCAGCTGCAGGACGAGATGCACCCGGACCTGCGCCGCGCTGTGCTCGCCGCGCTGCGGAACATCATGCTGCACTCGATCGGTGCATTCGCCGCCGCGGGCCGCGACGAGACCCGCGTCGCCGCGTCGCCCGATGACGTCCCGCCCGAGTACAGGGCCAAGATGCTGCGACAGGGCAACCTCTGGATCTATCGCATCCCGTCGCGCCCGAACGACCGCACCCGAAGCTTCTACCACCCGGAGCTCGCCGCCCAGGTCTGGGGTCGCGCACGCGCTCGCGTCCTCCACGGCCCCAGCTCCCTCGGCGGCTACACCTCCGGTGCTCTCACGGTCGACCCCTCGACGCTCATCGGCATCCAGGGTGATGCGATCTACACGACCAAGCTGCCGGCGTGGTCCCTGCCGGACCGGTTCATCGGCGGCGGCGACGACGGCAAGACCGGGCGCCTGCGCCTGCAGGGCTWCCTCAACGGATCCTTCATCACGCCGGAGACGCTGCGGCAGCGTGACGCGCTGAAAGCACGTGCCGAGC